>JBDHWF010000101.1:0-15048 GCA_039810045.1 Chloroflexia bacterium | reverse complement strand
GATCGCAGTGCCGGACGCAGAACCCACCCCGCCGCCCGACCCGCCAGCGCCGAACGCCGCAGAGCCAACGATAACGGCAGATCCTCCTACGCAGGACGCGGAGGAACCAACCACCGCTGATGACCTGATCCACGCCGATGAGCGCTAACCGCGCAGCACCAGTCACCTTCCGCACCGCCCGGGGCCAACTGCTCACCCTGGGCCAACCCCTGGCAAAGGGCGGCGAAGGCAGTATCTATCCCGTACCCACCCGTCCCGACGTCGTGGCGAAGATCTATCATCAGCCCGCGTCGCCAGCGCAAGCGGCGAAGCTCGCGGCGATGGCCCGCGTCTCGTCTGACCGCCTCTGCCGCCTCACCGCGTGGCCGCTCGAACTCCTGCACGACCAGTCAGGCCGCGCCGTGCGCGGCTTCCTGATGCCGTGGATCCGGGACTATCACGATATCCACATCCTCTACGGCCCGAAGACTCGCCTGCGCGAATTTCCCCAGGCCAGTTTCCCGTTCCTGATTCACGCTGCGGCGAATCTGGCCCGCCTGTTCGCCGTCATCCATGAACACGGCCACGTGATCGGCGATGTCAATCATGGCAGTGTCCTCGTTTCCCAACACGCCACGACCCGCCTGGTCGATTGCGACAGTTTCCAGATCGCCGAGCGGGGAAAATACTATCGGTGCAATGTCGGCACCCCCACTCACACGCCGCCTGAGTTGCAGGGGAAGTCGCTGGCAACGCTGACCAGAACCCCCAACCATGACGCCTTTGGACTGGCCGTGCTGATCTTCCAACTCCTCTTCCTGGGGCGGCACCCCTACTCTGGCACTCCTTTGAAGGCCAATGACCTGCCCCTGGAACACGCCATCGCCCAATACCGCTACGCCTACGGCCCCGGCGCCCTGAGCAGGCAGGTGCGCCAGCCGCCCCACACACCACCCGTCAACGTCGCCACCGAGCCGATTGCTGCCCTCTTTGAACGCGCCTTCGTCTCCACCAATGGTCGCCCCCCCACCAGGCCAACCGCCCGCGAGTGGGAAAAGGCCCTGACCGTGGCGGAAACCCAACTGACGCCGTGCGCTGTCCACGCCGGCCATGCCTACGCCCAAACGCTCACCACCTGCCCCTGGTGTGCGATTGAACGGGCGGCGCAGGGTCGCCTGACGATCTTCAACGTCCTGGTGCGGCCCAGCCGCGCGGCAGCCACCCGCCGCCCAGCGTTCGATCTGGTCGGAATCTGGGCCAAGATCATGAGCGTGCCAGACCCCGGCCCCGCCCCGACGCTCCCCGCCCTCCCCGCAATCAACTGGTATCCCACCGCCAAAATCCTCGGCACGGCTGGCGGCGGCTGCGCCATCGGCTGCGTTGTCAGTGCGGCAGCGCAACCGATCATTGCCGCAACCTGCCTGATTCTGGGCCTGACCCTGGCCCTGGCAGTCCTCTGGCTGACCTGTGCGCCCGCCCGCATCGCCGCCCGCAAAACCGTCCATGAAGCCCGCCGCCAGACCCACGAACTGGCAGATCGCTGGCGCGAGCAAGCGGGGAATGAAGCCTTTCTCGTCAAGCGCGGGCAACTCGAAAAAGTCCGGCAGGAATATCACGACCTGCCCACCCTGCGCCAACGCCGCATCACGCAATTGCAGGCGACCGTCCAGCAACGGCAGCAAGCACAGTACCTCGATCGCTACGACATCGCCGTGGCCAACATTCCCAATATCGGCGCTGGGCGCAAAGCCACCCTACAGTCATACGGGATTGAGACCGCCGCCGACGTAACCCCCAAAGCCTTACAGGCTATCCCCGGATTTGGGCCAACGCTGACGCACAACCTGCTCACCTGGCGCGCCTCGCTGGAAGCGAAATTCGTCTTTCAGGCCCAGCAGGGAATCGCGCCAGCCGACCTTGCGGCGCTTGACCGGGAAATCGCCACCAAGCAACGGCAACTCGAACAAACGCTGCACACTGGCCTGTACAACCTCCAACGCCTGTCCCAGCAAGTGACGACCGCCCGCACCACCCTCCTGCCCGCCATTGCCCAGGCCCACCACGACCTGACCGAGGCGATCGCCAACCTATAGCGCGGGGCAACGCGGCTGCTATACTGCGCCGAACACAGTGAATTGTTCGGTGATGACAGGGACTTGCATAGTGAGCTACCAGGGGGTTGCATGGCTATTGCTGTTTAGGAAGCAGGTGATCGCTGATGGCAGTGCCGGCACACTATCTTGAAGCAGCCAAGGTGGACGAGGTAGCGCAAGAGTTACGAGCGCAGGGCTACACTGTCGTCCAAGATCACCGTGCGGGACACGCGCAGATCGCCTGATCGCCATGATTTCGTTCAGTGCCTCTAGCTTGGACGGGCCAGCGTCGCCGTTATTCCACCTCAGTCAGAATCTGATCGATCCAGTACTGCACCCGCTCAGCGCGATGCGGCGGATCGCCATAACACCACGCCGCCAGACCAATACCGAAATATTTGAAGCCAACATAGGCCCGGGCAGCATCGTACTGCGCCAGCAATCGCGCTGGCGCGATGACATGGCCTAGCGCAGCCAACGCCTCACGATAGAGCAGCACCTGCTCACGGGAAAAGTAATTCGGTAGGTCAAGCGCCAGCGGCCCATAATGCGCCTGCCCCCAGTCGATCAGCACCGCCTGGCCCTGATTGAACCGTAGATGATCGCGATGGAAATCAAAATGAATCAGGGTGAGCGTATCGCCCGCCGCCCACAACTCCGCCATCCTGTCGAGTAAGCGGGCGGCAGCTGCTTCTAATGGCTGCGTATACGCGGCGAATGCAGCGGCAAAATCACCGCCGGGCTTCGGTGGCCCATAGTGGCGACCAAAGGCATCGATATGACCCTCCCCTGCAAGCACGCTCTGCCAGCCGCGCCGCCAGCAGGCATCGATTAGCCAGTCAGCGAGGAACTGCGGGTCAGCCGGTGAGAGCCAGGGCAGTTCAGCCGCACGCCCCAGTGCCGCATGATGAATTGCGGCCAGCGCCTGGGCGACAGCGCCGACCTGCTCCGTTGCTGGCGGTGTCGCCGCGATATACTGCATACAGAGCGGGGCAAGCGCCGGGGTAGTAGCGTCTGGCGTGTAGCAGTAGGGCACGGCCAGCCCCCGGTCATAGAGCCAGCCCTGGGTTTGTCGCTCTGCCACTGCCGCATCTTTGATCACCAGGGTCGTTTGCTCTGGACAGCCCAACTGGGTATAGCAAACGTCATAGACCCGCACGTGCGGAGTTGCCCGATCAGCCGCCCGTAACGCCACGCTGCTGACCAGCGCATCAGGAGCCACACAGCTTTGTACTGTCGCCTGAAGCAGCGTGGTGATCGTGTCCAAACTCTCCCTCAGTGATCCCTGGTACAATGCCCTAGTCGTGTCCGCAAACCCAGCAGTTCACGCAGTTCGCCTGCGTGGACTACCCGCCAATCAGCACTACTACGACCCTATATCTCTAGAGTGTGTGATGCATTTCGTAGCGGCTATGCTGTGCGTAAGCGTGGCAGTGGCGTGTCATGGCTGGTTGCGTGTGGTGGTATATCCATAATGGCAGCGCAGTTCGCAGAGTGGGCCGCGCAATTGGGAGTGGTGGGGAATCAGGTCGCCCCCACGCTCGGTGGCAGGAGATCGCCAATGGGGAAGAAAGGCATCTGGATTGGCATTAGCATTATCCTGATACTGGCGGTGCTGTATGGCTGTTTCGTGCTGGTGAGTCGGTACTGGTGGTCCACGAATGAGGTGCGCCGCTTTTTCATCCCGGACACGTATCGTGGCTGGGTGGTGATTCACTACAATGATCCCAGTTGTTCGCCGTTGCCCAGTCGGCAACTCAATACCACCCTGACGATTGATGCCCAGGGTCAGCTCTGTACCTCCAGCCCACCCAGTAATGGAGGCTATCAACACTTCTATCTGGTGGATGCAGCAGGGCAGGCACGCGAACTGAACGATACAACTGGCAGTAAGCCAGAGCTACCCGATCAGTTCAAGCAGATCTGGTATTTTGAAACAGCCCGTTCGCAGACGACGGGACGCGTCATCCAGCGTTTTTTTGTTGGAACTGGTGAGGAAGCACGCAAGCGATCGCCCCGACCAGAACCCTGAATGGGGTCTAGAAAACCACCAACCCCCCCATCCCAGTCGCCCGGCCCACCCCTCTATCGCCCATCTCCGCACCAAATGATCCACACCCCAGGCTACGAATACGTCGCGTCTGGCTCAAACGGGTAGAGCGGCACGCGGCGGTGCTGATAGGTGAAGGTGCTGAGGTCGGCGGCTGCCGCCCCTGGCGTATTCACCAGCAGAATCTCCGCCGCGATTGGCTCATAGGCCGGACGCGGCGACTGCACCCCTTTCGCCACCACGACCTGAAAGTCTTCGGGCCGAATCCCCAGCGAATACATCTGCTCGATACTGACATTCCCCGTGCGATGACTTACCAGCACCAGGGTCTGCCCCTCGTTCGTCTCCAACACCGCCCGCAAGCCATCGTCGTAGAACCGCCAGCCGCCGTGTGTCGGGCGCGTTTCCTCATAATTGCCCACCGCAATCGACCGAATCCGCCCGGTCACGGTCACTGGCTCACCGTGCAACTGGTCAGTCTTCCCGCCAACCGCCAGCGTGATCGTCTTGCCGACCCCTTCTTCACTGCAAATCCCGACCGCTTCAGGGTCGTAGAGCGTCTGCAAATAGCTGCTGATTCCCAGCCGTCGCGCCGTCGCCAGCAGCACCGTCGAGTCTGCCGCGCTCCCCGCGCCGATATTGTCGCCCGTATCCATCAGCACGATTGGCCCCTTTGGCGCAGCCATCGCGTAGCGCAACGCTTCCTCCGGCGCTGGCCCCGCCAGCAAAAACTCCTCGCGCCGCGCCCAGGCCCGCTGCGCCAGCCACCGCGCTTTCTCCTGCGCCAGCGCCAGGTCGCCATCAGCAACCACGATGAACGACATCCCCATCTCTGGCACATCGGCATAGGGGTAGCCCTGCACGACCGACGCCGACAGAATCCCCGGTTCCGCGATCAACGCCTCGCACTCCGCCATCAGGCTTTTCAGTGGCTCCGAGCCGGTGTGCTGGCGGGTGATATTGATCACCAGTGGGGGCGTTTCCATCGCCTGCACCGGGCGCACCTCGCCGCGCACCGCCCGCACAATGATCGACGCACATTCCCGCGCCCGCTCTCTGGCGTCGATGTGCGGATTCTCGCGGAAGAAGACCACGGCGTTCGTACTCGCGATCAGTTGCTGGGTGTTGTTGCCGTGCAAGTCCATCGCCACGCCAATCGGCAGGTCTGGCCCGACTGCCGCCCGCACCCGCGCCGCGATCTCCCCATCGGCGTCGGGGAACCCTTCCGCCACCGCCGCACCGTGGAGCACCAGCAACACCCCGTCCCACGGGCCGTGCTGCTGCAACTGCGTCACAATTTCGTCGGAGATTCGCTGAAAGGCTTCGGCAGTGATCAGCCCCGATGGGCCAGTCGTCGTGAAAAAGAGTGGCACCACCTCTACGTCTGGCTCATTCCCCGCATCGAGATAGCCCGTCAGGCCCGACTGCGCGTTGCTGTGCTGCGCCAGAATCTCCGCCCCGTGCAGCCAGCCATCGCGCTGAAAGAGCGCTAACGTGGTCGGCGTCACCGCAAACGTATTCGTCTCGTGATAGTAGCCCAGCATCGCCAAACGCATCGGTTTCTCCTCCACTCAACGTTCCTGGCGCGGATCAAGCCAGTAGCGCAACCCCTGCCCCACCAGCAAAAAGGCGGCGATCGCCAACACCAGTGCGCCACACGGTGCCAGCACCACCCACGGTGCAAACTCCATAAATTGCCGATTCTGGCTGATCATCGCCCCCCACGAAGGGTCGGGCGGCGGCGGGCCAAAACCGAGGAAACTCAACGCACTCTCAGTCAACATCACCTGGCCCAACGCCAGACTGATCTCCACGATGATCGGTGAGGCGATATTGGGCAAGAGGTAGCGGCTGACAATCCGCCCCTGCGACGCCCCCAACGCCTGCGCCGCCGTGACATACTCACGTTCGCGCACGGTCAGCGTTGGCGCACGGACGATTCGCGCCATCCGTGGTGTATAGATCAGGCCAATCGTCAGGATCAGGTTCCGCACACTCGGCCCCAAGATCGAGACGACCAGAATCGCCAGCAAGATCGCGGGGAAGGCGAAAAACACGTCGAGGAAGCGCATCAACACCTGATCGACCCGCCCGCCCCAATACCCCGCTGGCACGCCGATCAGCAGCCCCAACGCGGTCGCCAACCCCACCGATGGCACCGCGATCAGCAGCGAGAGTCGCCCGCCATAGAGCACCCGCGCAAAGAGATCGCGCCCCACCGAGTCAGTGCCGAACGGGAAATACCCCTGTGGTGGCAGCAACGCCAGTCCTGGAAAGGTCTGATTTGGCCCCGCCCAGGCGAACAGCGGCGCAGCCAGCGTCGTCAGCAACACCAGCACCAGCAAGACCCCACCGCCGACCAGATTGGCGTTCCAGGCCCGCGACCGCCGCCGCACCCGCGTCAGTTCGCCAGCCGCAGCGAACGGCGTCGTTGTCACTACCGCGGTCATCGTTTACCCCAACCGAATTCGTGGATCAAACCAGGCGTAGGCGAGGTCAGCCAGCAGATTACTCAGCACCACCAACGTTGCCACCACCAGCACCACCCCCTGCATCAGCGGATAATCGCGCAGCGAGATCGCGCTGAGGGCCAGCCGCCCCAACCCCGGCAACGCGAAGATCGACTCAATCAGAATCGTACCTCCCAGCAGCGTGGTCACTTGCAACCCCGTAATCGTCACAATCGGAATCAGCGCGTTCCGCAACACGTGGCGCAGCAGCACCGTGCGCTCGCGCAACCCCTTCGCCCGCCCCACGCGCACATATTCTGCACTCAGCACTTCGGTCATCGCCGCCCGCATATTCTCCGCGATCACCGCCGCCAAACCCACCCCCAGCGACAGCACCGGGTAGAGCAACCCCAGCAGGTGTTGGCCCGGATTCTCGCGGAAGCCAACATATTGCAATGTCGGAATGAACGGCAGAAACCGACTGCCCACCAGCAAGAGAATCGTCGCCAGTACAAAGTTCGGCAACGCCACGCCACCGAGCGTAAAGAGGCGACCACCCAGCCCCCAACCGCGCCCCCTGGTTGCGGCAAAAAACCCCACTGTCCCGCCCACGACGAGGCCAAAGAGCGTGGCGAGGAATGCCAGTTCCAGCGTCAGCGGCAACCGCCGCATGATCTCCTCCAGCACTGGCACATGGAGCCGCAGCGACGTACCGAAATCGCCGCGCACCACTTTGCTGAGCCAGAGGAAATATTGCACCAGCAACGGCTGATCCAGCCCATACGCCCGCCGAATGTTGGCGAGCGCCACCGGGTCCTGCACGCCATCCTGCCCGATCAGCAACACCGCCAGATCGCCCGGAATCGCGTGCAGCCCCAGAAAGGTCAACAACGAGACGCCGAACAGAATCGGCAGCAGGAAGATCGCCCGCCGGAGAATAACGCGGCCCATCAGCCCCTACCCATCAAGCCAGGTCTTCCGCACCGAGAGGCGGGCGTTCGATGGCATCACGTCGTACCCCTGCACATTCGACCACACCAATTCCCAGCGCAGCGGATAGGTATACGGCACGATGACATAGGCCTGATCCAGCACCCGTTGCTCGATCTTCTTGTAAATAGCGATCCGCTTGGTGTTGTCCGACTCCATGCGGCCCTGCTTGATCAGCGTATCCAGTTCCTGGTCATTGATCCCCATCGCCTTGCCAAATGGCGAAGTCGAGAGGAATTTCTCCACTTCGGCGTTCGGGTCGGGCGTCCACACCCCACCAACAACCGCCATCTTGTAATTCCCGGCGGTCCAGTCTTTGAGGATTGCGCCCACTTCCATTGGCAGAATCGTGACATTGATCCCCGCTGCCGCCCATTGCTCTTTCATCACCTGGGCGCACTGCACATCGAGCTGATTCGACGCGACGATCTTGAACTCCGGCACCGCCAGATTACTGACGCCCGCCTCTTGAAGCAGTTGCTTCGCCTGGGCAATATCCTGCTTGTAATAGGGCAAGTCGCTGCCATCGCCCGTATACCCCGCCAATTGCGAAGGGGGTAGGAACGTCCCGACCGACCCATAGGTACCCAGCACCGTCTCCGTGATCGCCTTGCGGTTCAGGGCCACGCTCATCGCCCGCCGCACGCGCACATCGTTGAACGGAGCCGCCTTCAGATCAAAGACAATCGGCAGATAGCGGCTGCTAACCCCCGGCGACGATTTCAGCCCCGGTGCGCTGGCTGCGACACTCTGCGCCACCTTCGGGTCTTTCAGCCAGGTGATATTGATTGACTTCGCCCGAATCGCCGAGGAGATCGAGGTGTCGTCGCCCAGCAGTTTGAACGTCACTTTATCGAGGAACGGCAGGCCACTCTCGTAATATTTGTCGAATCGTTCCAGCCGCACCTCTTGATCAAGCAGATGCTCCACAAACTTGAATGGCCCGGTGCCAATCGGCTTCGTCTTCAGGTCGGTTGACCCTTTCGGCACAATCGCCCCGTAGGGAATCGTCGCCAGATAGCGCAGGAATGGCGCGAATGGCTCCGAGAGGGTGAACTTGACCGTCTTGGGAGAGGGAATCTCAATCGCCTTGATCATCGAGAAGATCGCGATATGCGGGCTGGCCGTAGCCGGATCGAGAATCCGCTCGAACGTGTATTTCACATCTTCCGGCCCGAATGGTGCGCCGTTGTGGAACGTCACCCCATCGCGCAAGGTGAACGTGTAGGTCGTCTCATTGACCTGCTCATAGCTGGCGGCCAGGTCTGGCTCAAGCTCCATCTTCGGCGTCCAGCGCAGCAACCCCGTATAGAGCAATTCTTCGATATTGGTCGAGGCCCAGGCCGTCGTCTTGCCGGGGTCAAGATCCTGTGGGCCAAAGTCCTGCCCGATCAGCAACGTCCCACCACGTTTGCCGGTGACCGCAGGGGTCGCCGCAGGCGCACTACTCGCCCGCGCCGGCGTGGCGCTCCCACCCGCCGCCGGACTAGCCGCCCCGCTCGCCGCTGGTGCCCCACTCGCCGAGGCCGCACTGCTCGCTGACGGCGCACTGCTGGCCGATGGCGCACTACTGGTCGCTGGCGCACTGCTCGCCGCCACCGAGGGGGCCGCCGAAGGTTGCGTCACGGGGGTGGGCGGTGTGCCACAACTCGCCAGGGCCGCCACCCCAGCTATCCCCATCGCTCCGCCAATGAACGCGCGGCGGCGTACTCGACCCGACTCCTGCTCTGCCATCATCCCCATCCTTCCACACCCTACCAACCACTGATCAGCAGGACCATCCTCACCACCATCCCGGAACTGGTACCGTGTCGTGTTTCATCTAGTGAAATGCTTTCAGTGTATATGAAACAGCCTACAGGAATGCCCTGGCGCTGTCAAGTGGTGGCGAAGTTCGGTAGTATCGTCAGTATTATCGATCAATTACCTCCTATCACCGAGCGATCATCGAGGCTTGACAGGTCGCGGCTTCTCCGCTAGGCTGTTTCAATAGCAGATCGTTGTTTTGACTGATGAAACATCACGCACGAACACGCTTGCAGCACCCTGCGTCGTGCGGGGCAGTGGAAGGGAGAGCATGGCGATGAGTACCACGCGAGAAGCGGACGCCCTATTCAGTGATGCCCAGGCAGTACTAGCCAGCGGCGTTTCCGCCGCGCTGCGCCTCAACCCCTATCTGGGCCGCCCGTTCTATCATCTACACGGCGAAGGGCCATACCTCGACGATCTCAACGGCCAGCGCTTCATCGACTTCAATACGTCCAACGGGGCGGCGATTCTCGGCCATGATCACCCCGCCATCCGCGCCGCCGTGCAACAAGGGTTGGAGATGGGGATCATCACCGCCGCCGAAACGCCCTTCCATCAGCAACTCGCCCAAACGATCACCGACGTGATCCCCGCCGCCGAGCGCGTGCGCTACGCCAGCAATGGCAGCGATGTCACGATGGTCGCCGTGCGGATCGCCCGCAACGCCACCGGGCGCACCAAGTTCGTCAAGTTCGACGGCCACTATCACGGCCTGACCGAAATGTTCCTCTTTAAGCGCGATGAGGGGGGGCAGGTCGTCCCCTCATCTGGCGGCGTTCCGGCCTCCCTCGCCGCCGACCTCTACATGGTGCCGTGGAATGATGCGGCGGCCTTCAGCGCCCTGATGGAGGAACACGGCCACGAGATCGCCGCCGTGATCTGTGAGCCAGTCCACTACAACGCGGGGTGCATCCCGCCCGCCCCTGGCTTCCTGGAACTGCTGCGCGAGGCGACCACCGCCAGCGGCAGCGTCCTGATCTTCGATGAAGTCCTCTCCGGCTTTCGGATGGCCGTTGGGGGGGTGCAGGAGTGGAGCGGTGTCACGCCCGACCTCTGCACCTTAGCGAAAGCCCTCTCCAACGGGATGCCCCTGGCGGTCGTCGCGGGCCGCGCCGACCTGATGGAGCAACTCGCCCCGACTGGCCCCGTTGCCCACAGCGGCACCTACTCCGGCCACTTGCTCAGTATTCTGGCAGCGCAGGCGACGCTCGAAATCTTGCGCCAGCCCGAAACCTACCAGCAGATTAACCGCACCGCCGAAGCGTTCTACCGCGATTTACAGGCGATCTTCGACCGCCACCCGCACCCCGTTTTGGTACAGGGGCTGGGCGCACGGTTCGGCCTCTACTTTGGGCGACGCGAACCAGTCGTCACCTACGCCGACGCCGCCACCCACGACCACGCGCTGAATCACCGCTTTATGCTCGCCTGCCTCGAACGGGGGCTTCAGTTCCCGGTCTACTCACGCCAGGGTCCCCCCGGACATGCGGGCTTCTCACTCGCCCACACGCCCGACGTGATGGCCCAAGCCCTCACGATCTTTGAGGATGCAGCGGCGACGCTATGAGTGGCCCAACCGCCACCACGGCACCGCGCCAGACGCCGGAATATTCCATCGCGGTCGTCGTGCGCACGCTCGACCTGCTGGAAATCCTGGCGGACAGCGCTGAACCGCTGGGGGTGACGGAAATCGCCAACCGCCTCCAGACAACCAAATCTGCCGCCTACCGCATTCTGGCGACGTTGGAGCAGCGCGGCTACGTCCTGAAAGACGCGGCGACCGCCCGCTATCGTCTCGGCGCACGGTTCGCCTACCTGGGGCAACAGTCGTTGGCGGGGTTCGACCTGCGGCAGGCCGCCCGCCCGCTGTTGGAGGGGCTGCACAGCCGCTTCGGGGAAACGGTCAACCTGGGGGTACGCGACGATCAGGAGATCGTCTACATCGACATGATCGAGAGCAGTCACGGCCTACGGATGGCTGCCCGCCTCGGTGGGCGCGACCCGCTGACCTCGACCGCGCTCGGCAAGGCGATTCTCGCCTACCTGCCACCCGCCGAGCAGGGGCAGATCCTGGCGCAGCCGTTGCCGATGCGGACCCCGCGCACCCTCACCACCGTCGCCGCGCTAACGACCGAGCTATTGCAGATTCGACAGGCAGGGTTGGCCGAAGATCGGGGAGAAAACGAAGTCGGTTCGCGCTGTCTCGGCGCACCGATCTTCAACCACCTCGGCGCAGTCACCGCCGCCATCAGCCTGACCGCGCCCGCCAGCCGCCTCGACGACCCCCTCGCCGCCATCGCTGGCACCGAACTGAAAGCCGCCGCCGCCGCGATCACTCACCGCATCGGCGGGCAATTCCCCCCACCCTGATCACCCACCCGGCTTTGGGGGTGCGCCACGCCCGCCCAACGGCAAACGACCCCGGAGTCAGTTGACTCCGAGGTCGTATCGTTGATGCACCTATCTGCAATAATCGCTCAGGAGATCGAGTATGGTCGTAGCTCGCTGATCGCCAGCGGCTCTGGGCGGTCAGCGATACCTGGGCCTTTCGTCGCCCCCGCAATCCCATCAAAGGTGCTGGCAGCGCCCGCAAAGAGTGGCGGGGCCGTGCCGCAGGTAATCGCGACAGCGGTGGTGCCAGTGATGTAATAGACCAGCTGCGTTTGGAGCGTCGTAGACGTGCCATCCACGACGCCAGTGATCAGGAAGATCCGGCGATAGGCTTGCTTGCCCTGCACCACGACCTGATCTTTCTGCACCGCCTGATACCCCGCCTGGGCTGACAGATTCGCCTCTACCGCCAGATCAAGCTGCTGCACCGTCGTGCCAGCATTCACGGCGTTGGTGGCAACCGAACAAAGCTGCGATTGATCTGGCGAAGTGAAGGCGACTACATTGGGATTATTCGGCAAAGGCTGCGCCGCCCAACCATGCGGAATCATCGTCTTGAACTTGCCAGCCGGATCATTGTACGCCTGTCCATCCGCCAGCGGCACCAGCGTCGGGCCCCAGACCTGCGCCAGCAGTTGCCGCCCAAACTGCCCCAACAGCACCAGATAAGGCGGCTGATTCTCTGGATGCAGTTCAAAGCGGGCGCGCTCGGTATATTGCACCAGATACGATTGCCCGCCAAGCGTTTCCTGGAACGGCTCGGTCAGCGGATAGCCGAACTGCGCGAGGCCGCCGTTCGCCTCCCAATAGAGCAGGAACGCCCCTTCCATATTATGCCCGGTTTCCGGGAAATGCCGCTGGCCTGGTTTTGGCCCCACTCCCGGCTCAGCCGGATGAATCTGTCGCCCAAACTGCCCCAGCAAGACCTGATACTGTGGATTGGCATTCTCCGGGTGGTATTCCATCCGCACTCGCTCAAACCACTGCACCAGATAGATCTGCCCGTTCTCTAACGTCTCGTAGCGGGCGTCGGTCAGCGGAAACCCATTGATCGCGAGATCGCCATGCGCCAGCCAGTAGTCAAGAAACTGATCGCAGACCGTCTTGCCCGTTTCCGCGAATGTCCGACAGTTCGCCGCCCCGACAGGCTGCGCCGATTGCAGCAACAACTGCCCCAGCAACAGACAACAGATCGCCAGACCGCCCAATCGCCGCCCGGCCCAGGCCCACCCCAACCAATGGTTCGCAACAATTCGCCCAGAATCCATCGCCAGCCCTCCTTCTCAAACGCTCGCTACAACCAAACGCACTGATTATGGTACTCCCCGGTCTCGTCCGCGCAGGCGGGCTGCGTGGCCGCAGGCCAGCCAGCCGCGACTGTAGTCGCCGAGGCGGATGTGCGCTGATGTGCGCCCAACCGCCTGCCCATACTACGTATCAGGGCGGCAAAAATCACTTCCCGGTAAAGACAGGCTCCCGCCGCTCCATAAACGCCCGCATCGCCTCGCGCACGTCCTCAGTTTCAAAGCAACGGGCGATCAGCATGATCTCGCGGCGCAGTTGCGTCAGCAGATCGCTGTCGAGCGAGTCAACCAACAGCCGCTTCGTCAGCGTTTGCGCCAGCGGAGGCCCCGCCGCCAGTTTCGCCGCGTAATCCGCCACCGCAGCGGCGAACGCCTCCGGCGCATAAACCTCATGCACTAGCCCGATTCGTGCCGCCTCCTCCGCCCGCAGATCACGCGCCGTCAGAATCAGTTCGGACGCCCGCGACAGCCCGATCAGGCGGGGCAGGAAATAGCTGACGCCAGCATCGGGCGACAATCCCCGCCGCAGATAGCCAGTCGTCAAAAACGCATCAGCCTGCATCAGCCGAATATCGGCCCCCAGCGTCAGTCCAAAGCCCGCCCCAGCCGCTACCCCATTGATCGCGGCGATCACTGGCTTCGCGCAACTCGTCGTCGCCACCGCCAGTCGCCCCACCCAGCCCAGATCGTCCAGGCGTTCCTTCCGTCCGCGTGGTTGGGCAGTACTTGCCGCTCGTTCCGCTGGATCAAGATCCAGGCCAGAGCAAAAGCCACGTCCCGCCCCCGTCAACACCAGCACCCGCACCGCCGGATCATCCGACGCCGCATTGATCGCGCTCGGCAGTTCCTCCGCCAACGCCGGATTGACGGCATTCAGCTTGTCCGGGCGATTCAAGGTCAACGTCCGCACCCCAGCCGCCGTCGTCTCCACCAGGATATGCTGATACTCCTGCGTCATCCTCCCCTCCTCATCAATATCCGCTGCCATTGTTCGCCGATAGGGGCATCGTAGAGACTGCCCGCGTGGGCGTCAAACCAGCAACGTTACGCTTGTCCGTCCCGCGTCTCCGGCAACGACAACAACTCGTCTAACTCCTGCACCACCGCCGCTGGCCCCTCCATCGGCAGGAAATGACTGTAGCGCTGGTCCACGCGGTCGTGCGCGTTCGGCATCAGACTCGCCAGATTCGGCACCGTTGGCGACGCCAGGAACCCCGCTTCTGGCGACCGCTCGACTGCGCCCGTGCGCACCACCAGCGTTGGTTGCGGCAGTTGCGCCACCTCGCGATACGGATTCGACGCCTCCGCGACCGACACCATATACATCGTCGCCTCGAAGATCGGCGCACAGGCCAGCACGAACCCATCGCCATCGGGCGCGGGCAGCAGCCCATAGGTGCAATAGTCGTGCAGCACCCGGGGGTGCCACCGCTTATACGGCTCACGGTCGGCAAACCGCGCGATCATCGCCGCTGGCGACTCCCATCGCGCCCGCCGCTTGGCCGAAAAATGTTCCTCAGTGCGCGCGCCCACATACCGTTCACGCTCCAGGATCGTCGGGTCGATCAGCAGCAGTCGCCGGAACGCCTTCGGCACCGTCGCCGCCGCAATCGTCAGCGTGTGGCCGCCAATCGAATGCCCGATCCCAATCGCCCCCTGCAATTCCAACTGCTGCGCCACCGCCACAATATCTTCCGCCAGCGCCCGCCAACTTGCGGGCGGGTCCACCGACTCACTGCGCCCATGCCCGCGCAGATCCAGCGCGAGACACCGATAATCTGGCAATAACGCAATCGTGGCATCCCAGCACCGCGCATGAAAACTGTTGCCATGCACAAAAAAGAGCGTTGGCCCGGCCCCGGCCCACTCCCACACCGCCAACTGACTCGCTGGCCCCGCCACCTGATGCAGCACTGGCTCCGCTCGTGTCATCACCACACCTCCCACCACAACCGCGTCTGTTCATCCATCGTGCAGTATTG
>JBDHWF010000100.1:0-15122 GCA_039810045.1 Chloroflexia bacterium | reverse complement strand
CCCCCAGCCTACCTGGCCGAGATCTGCCAGCGCCACGCCCGCTGGACTGCCTACCTGGTGCAGACCTTGCCGCGCCTGGTGCTGGAAGAGCTTCAGGTTACGGCGGTTGATGGTGCACCAGAGTTGCGGCGGTTATCAGTGCGGGTGCGCAACGATGGTTTCCTGCCAACGAACCTGAGCCAGCAAGCCCTTGTTACGAAGGTTGCACGCGGGGTTACGGTCAGCCTGTCGCTGGCAGGGGCAACGGTGGTTGATGGAGCGATTAAACAGCAACTAGGGCACTTACCTGGGCGTACTGTACAGGAAGGCCCCGAATGGCTCGCCCCAATTCCCACAGTCTCAAGTGCTCAGGCGCATTGGTTGGTGCGCCTGACCGCCGATAATGCGACAGCAACCATTGTGGCTGCTAGCCCCAAAGCAGGGCAAGTACAAGAGACAATTTCGCTGAGCTAAACGTATACGATAGAGTGAGACTCAGACCGACGAGTGGTTGACGTAGGAAAAGCGAAAAGTGGATGGGGCGAGTTGATGAATACGACCGCTGATGGCCCAGTCCCGAGCACAGTTGCCCAGCAGGTTGAGGCTGGCCTTGCTGCGCTCGATGTAGGTGAATTTGACCAGGCGATCACCTTGTTCAAAGCGGCGCAGCACCAATCACCACAATCAATGACGATTCAGCAATATCTGGGTGAGGCGCAGGCGGCTGCCGGTGATCTGGTGGGAGCACAGGCAACGCTCGCGGCAATACCAGCAGCGCAGATCGCCGATCCTGCGGTGCTGGTCGATCTGGCCTACCTCTACCAGATGACCGGTGATAATGATCGTGCCGCAGCGACGATTGCTCAGGCAGTGGCGTTGCAGCCCGATAATCTTACGGTGCAACTTGCGCAGGCCCGTCTCTATGAGTCGCAAGACAATGATGAGCAGGCCGTGCCAATCTATGCCGCGCTGGTTGAGGCAACACAACTACCAATCATGGCGACGCAGCTGGCGCGGCTCAATCTGCGCCTGGGGAAGTATCGCGAGGCTGATCGGGCCTTTCAGCAGCTGGCCACACTTGATCCAGATGCTGACCTGGTAGCTCGGCATGGCCGTATCTGGGCGCAAATTAAGCGCGGTGACTGGCGCAGCGCGTTGCAACAGGCGTTGGGGGCGGCGAAGGCCGATCGCTTTGATCTGACGACTGCCCTGCTGGCCTACGCCCGAGATCGCCTCTTTACCCGTGTAGCTGACGCTGAGATCGCCACACGCGAGGCTGATCTCGAACTGCGTTTCCAGGCGGAATTGCGAGACCAGATCGAGCTGCAAGAAGCTGATCTCCTGGCATTGCTGGCTGATGATGAGGGAGGGGAGACAGTTGGCTGAGGGAATGAGGCTACGTATCCCAACTGGTGGTGCCGATCCGCGTATCGCGGGTGGGGGGCCACGCTGGACAAAGTGTCTTAACTGCGACGCGTTTGTCTACTACAAACGCTTAGAGAAGAATCAGAAGGTTTGCCCAGAATGTAACTATCACTTTCGCCTCTCGGCCCGGGAACGGATCACGTTCCTGCTTGATCCTGATTCATTTGTTGAACGGGATGCCAACCTTGCGCCAGGTGATCCACTCGGTTTTGTTGATAGTAAGCCATATCCCGCCCGGATTGCGGAGAACCGCAAGAAGAGCGGGGCGCAGGAAGCGGCGATCTACGGCACTGGGACGATTGGCGGCTTTGGCCTGGTGATCTGTGCGCTCGATTTCACCTTCCTTGGTGGCAGTATGGGGTCGGTCGTTGGCGAGAAAGTGACACGGGCTGCGGAACTCGCCAGCGCGATTCGGCAGCCGTTGCTGGTCTGCTCTGCTTCGGGTGGCGCGCGGATGCAAGAGGGCACGATCGCCTTGATGCAGATGGCGAAAACGTCGGCAGCGCTGGCGGTACTGGCTGAGCAAGGTATTCCCTATTTCTCACTCCTTTCAGACCCAACCTATGGCGGCGTCAGTGCTTCTTTCGCGACCCTGGGCGACTTGATCATTGCTGAACCAAAGGCGCGCATCGGTTTTGCTGGGCCACAGGTGATCGAGCAAACGATTCGGCAGAAACTCCCCGCCGATTTCCAGACCGCAGAGTTCCTGATGGAGAAGGGCCAGGTTGATCTCGTGGTGCCTCGGGCGGAGTTGCCAGCGACTTTGAAGAAGCTGTTGCGCTACCATCAGCGTGAGGATGGGCAGGCGGGTACCCTGCAACCCGTTGATGCTGCCGTTGCGGAACAGGACGCTGGGCTAGCATTGTCGGCGTGGGAATCGGTGCAACTGGCGCGTCATCCAGATCGCCCCAACCTGTTGGAATATATCGAGGCGATTTTCGACGATTTCACTGAACTGCATGGTGATCGCACGCTCCGCGATGACCCCGCAATTGTCGGGGGATTGGCGTTGTTGGCTGGGCAGCCAGTGATGGTAATTGGGCAGCAAAAAGGCCGAGGCACTCGCGAAAATATCGCCCGAAACTTCGGCATGCCGCACCCAGAAGGCTATCGCAAAGCGTTGCGCCTGATGCAATATGCGGGCCGGGTTGGCCTGCCCCTGCTCACCTTTATCGATACTCCAGGCGCGTATCCGGGGATCGCCGCTGAGGAGCGCAACCAGAGCGAGGCGATCGCCCGTAATCTGCTGACCATGGCTCGCCTGCCAATCCCGATCATCTGCACAGTGATTGGGGAGGGTGGTAGCGGCGGGGCGTTAGCCATTGGTGTCGGCGACCGCATATTGATGCTGGAAAATGCGATCTACTCCGTGATTAGCCCTGAAGGCTGTGCCACGATCCTCTTTAAAGATGCGACGAGCGCGCCCAGGGCGGCAGAAGCCTCGCGCCTGACTGCGCGTGAACTGCTACGTCTGGGGGTGGCTGATACGCTGGTGCCAGAACCAGCAGGCGGCGCACAGACCGATCCAGAGACCACCGCGGCGAGCCTGAAAGCGGCACTTGTCGCAGAGTTGACCGCTTTAGCGCCGATCGCCAGTGCTGATCTAGTTCAAACGCGCTACGAGCGATTCCGGGCTTTTGGTGAATTCACTGAGGCTGCACAGACCGCAGGGACGGCGGCATAAGCTGGCACTATCGCTGAAAAAGGAGTGAGTATGGGCGACAAAGACCACCACGAGATGCCTGCGCTAGATATGATGCAACAGGTGATGAAAGAGGCCAAAGATCTTGCCAGGGCGCTGGAAGGCACGGCGACGAGCCGGATCAAGATCAGTGCGGGGGCATTGGCAATTGAAATTGAGCGAGAGGGTGCGCCAAGCAGTGGCGGTGCCGTTGGCGGTCTCGTGCTGGGTACGGCGGAGACTGGTGGGAATGCTGCGCCACAGGGGCATTTGCCAATCCTCGCGCCGTTGGTTGGTGTCTTCTACACCGCCGCCTCTCCTGGCGCAAAGCCATTTGTTCAGGTTGGTGACCGTGTAGAGCGTGGTCAGGTGGTAGGGATTGTTGAGGCGATGAAGGTGATGAACGAAGTCACCAGCGATTATCGCGGGGTCGTCAGTGAAATCCTGGTAGAGAACGGTGAAGCTGTGCAGTACGAACAACGGCTCATCTTGATCGATACGAGCGGTGCTGCCTAGAACAGTATTGATTTGACTGGTAGTCATGGCAGTAATTCGTTGCTATCGTCGCAGCGGTCAGCATTGGAGGCACGGTGTTCAAGAAGGTATTGGTCTGCAATCGTGGCGAAATTGCGCTGCGGATTCTTCGTACCTGTCGCGATCTGGGAATCAAGACAGTGCAGGTCTATTCCAAGGCCGATGCTGATTCTCGGCCAGTCGAACTTGCGGACGAGGCGATCATGATTGGCCCTGCGGCGGCAGGACGGAGCTATCTGAATATTCCGGCGATCATCCAGTCCTGCCTGATGACCGGGGCTGATGCTGTCCATCCAGGCTACGGCTTCCTTTCGCAGGATACGTATTTTGCCGAGATCTGCCGCGATTCTGGGATCACCTTTATCGGGCCATCGCCAGAGGTGATGGAGATGATGGGTGATAAGTCATCGGCACGTAAGTTGATGGCTGATGCCGGATTGCCAGTACCAGGTGGGACAGAAACGCCATTGTCGGGCTATGACGAAGCACGGCAACGGGCTGAGGAAGTTGGCTACCCGATCATCCTCAAAGCATCCGCTGGTGGTGGTGGTCGAGGGATGCAGGTTGTCTGGGAGCGCGCGGCGCTGGCTGACGCCCTGGAACAGGTGCGGAACACAGCCCAGGCGGTCTTCAAAGATAATCGCGTCTATCTGGAGAAGTTTATCCGCAGTGCGCGGCACGTCGAGATTCAGGTGTTGGGCGATCAGCACGGGAATGCTGTCTATCTGGGTGAGCGCGACTGCTCGATCCAGCGGCGACAACAGAAGTTGATCGAAGAATCGCCATCGACCTACATTGATGATGATCTGCGGCGGCGGATGGGCGAGGCCGCCGTTGCCGGGGCAAAGGCGATTGGCTACGAGAGTGCTGGCACGATGGAATTTCTGGTCGACCCGGATAAGCAGTTCTACTTCATGGAGATGAACACCCGGATCCAGGTTGAACATCCCGTCACCGAAACGACAACAGGCCTCGACTTGATCGCGCTGATGATTCGGGTCGCGGCGGGTGAGCCACTGCCGATTCGGCAGGAGGATATTCGCCCACAGGGGCACGCCATTGAATGCCGGATCAATGCTGAAGATCCAGCACGTGACTGGGCTGGGGCGAGCGGTACTCTGATCCGCTTTATTCCTCCGGGCGGCCCACGCGTGCGCGTTGATACTCATGGCTATTCTGGCTATACCGTCCCGCCATATTACGATTCACTGCTGGCAAAGGTGATTGTGCATGGCAAGGATCGCGAAGAGGCGATGGATGTCATGTTGCGGGCGTTGCATGAGTTTTCTTGTGAGGGGATTACGACCACGATTCCCTTCCATCAACAACTCCTGGCGCATCCTGTCTTCCGCAGCGGTGATTATCACCTCGACTTCCTGGAAAAATATATGAGTAGCGATGGCACCTTGTTGCCAACGCCGAAGGCCGAGGACTAACTGGCTAGCAATCGCAGTACGCAATACAGAAAGGGTAGGCTGCATGAGCGAGCGAATCAGCGCATTAGAACAGGAAGTAGCTGAAGAACGACGCGCACGGCAGGCGCTGGTTGAGTCGAGTGTGCGGCTGAACTCACTCCTCAACCTGCCAGAACTGTTGAGTGCGATTATTGAAGTGGTGACGCCGCTACTGAATGCGGAAACCAGTTCGCTGCTGCTCCTTGATCGTGAGACGAACGAGTTAACTTTCGAGGTTGCCACTGGTGATTCTGGCGAGGCAGTACGCGAACTGCGTGTACCAGCTGATCAGGGGATCGTTGGCTGGGTATTGCAGCACAATGATGTTGCTTTGGTTGCCGACGTTGCGACTGATCAGCGGTTCTACAGGCAGATTGATACGGCCAGTGGTTTCCAGACGCGTTCGGTGTTGGCGGTACCGCTGGCAATTCGGGATGAGCCAATTGGCGTACTGGAAGTGATTAATAAGCGTGACCCTGCGGGCTTCTCTGCGCGGGATCAAGAGCTTGCCGTGGCGTTTGCGGCCCAAGCTGCGGTGGCAATCGACAATGCGCGGCTCTATCGTCAACTTGCAGATGCCGTAGTGGAGTCGCGACTGAGCTATCGGTTGTAGTTCGTATACGCCAATGGACAGGGTTGTCAGGTGTGATCAGTGGCGAGCCTGTTCAGCATCATTGCCGTACAACTGGGGGAAGCATGGTGGCCGAACAGCAGCAAAACGATGGGCTGAAGCAGCAAGCATTAATCGCATTTCTGGCCCGCAGTATTCTGTTCGGTGGCTGGCCTGAAAGTGATCTGCGGACGATTGCCAGCTGGCTTCGCCCGCATGATGTGGTGGCTGGGACAATCATTTGCCGTGAGGGTGATATTGGCACTGAGATGTACCTGATCGAATCGGGCCAGGTGCAGGTCATGCCAGATCACGGACGGTATATCTACGATCATCTTGGCCCTGGGGCCTTCTTTGGTGAGATCGCCTTGCTCGGTCATGAGCGACGTACCGCTACCGTGATGATGACCTTGCCTGGGCGACTTTGGTCGTTATCGAAAAGTGCGTTCGACCAACTCTTGGCGGCGAGGCCGCATCTCCAACAACCACTGCAACAGCTCGCGGCAACGCGCTTGCGTGCCCACGATCAGAACCCTGCGGGTGCCGCTGATGGGGCTGCTGTACCGTCTGGCGCGTCAGTGGCTGAGCTTGCGAATGACCGACAGGCGATCTCCATTCCACCAGATAAAACCACGTTGCTGATTGGGCGCCACGATACGTGTGATGTGCAGATTCGTGATCCACAGGTTTCACGATTTCATGCGCGGATTGACCGACAGGGCCCAGATGCGGCAACGATCACGGATCTTGGCTCGGCCAATGGTGTCTACCTCAACAAAGTACGGATCACGCCGCATCAGTCGTACCCCCTAGAAAATGGCAGTGAACTCTGGATCGGCTCGAATCCCTTTCGCTTTGACGCGATGGAGATCGTGCAGTTTGTGCGGACAGCAGGCGTCAAGGTCGACGCCTACCACCTGACGCGCGTGGTGGGGAAAGGCAACAAGGCCCTGCGGATCCTTAACGATATTTCGCTGTCGATTCAACCAGGCGAATTTGTCACCATTGTTGGCGGATCAGGGGCAGGGAAATCAACGTTGCTCAATGCGTTGACTGGCTTTGTGCCAGCAACCGAGGGGCGGATTTTTCTCAACGGCATTGACTACTATCAACACTTCGACCTTTTTCGTTCGTCGTTGGGCTATGTGCCACAGGATGACATTATCCATAAGCAACTCACGGTCTATCAGGTGTTGGATTTTGCCGCACAGTTGCGCCTCCCACCAGATACCTCGCGTAGTGAGCGGAAAGAGCTTGTGGAGCAGGCACTCAGCCAGTTACAACTGACCGAGCGCCGCGACACGCAGGTAAGCCAACTCTCGGGGGGGCAGCGCAAGCGGGTGTCGATTGGGGTAGAACTCCTGAACCAACCGGGCCTGTTCTTCCTGGATGAGCCGACCTCTGGCCTTGACCCAGGGCTGGAAGAAACGATGATGTACCTCTTCCGCGATCTCTCGCGGCAGGGCCGCACCGTCGTAGTGATCACCCACGCAACAAAGAATATCAAGATCTGCGATAAGGTGATCTTCCTCGCCCGGGGCGGCTACCTCGCCTTTTATGGCACTCCAGACGAGGCACTGCAGTATTTTGGGGTCGAAGACTTTACCGGGATCTATCGCCGCCTGGAGCAGGAAGCTAGCCCCCCAGAGTGGGGGCAGCGATTTGCCCAAACATCGCTCTATCAACGACATATTGTTGAGCAGCTGAACGCCCAGGTTGCGGCACAAGCGGTTCAGCAAAGTGCGCCCGCAGTGCAACCAGTGAAGCGCAAGAGTACTTCATCAGTGCGTCAGTTTGGAGTACTCGTTGCCCGCTACCTGGCGGTGTTGCGGCGCGATCGGGCGTTGCTGGCGCTGTTCCTGTTGCAACCAATTCTGATCTCGATTGCCGTCACTGGGATCTTTCAGCGCGATGTTTTTGCAGTGGATCCACTGAAGGCGGTCAATCTCTTGTTTATTGTGGTGGTGTCTTCGGTCTTTATCGGCACCATGTCGGCAGCGCGGGAGATCACCAAGGAAGTGCCGATCTATATCCGTGAGCGCCTGGTCAATCTGAAGATCCTGCCCTATGTTTCGTCAAAGGTGCTGATCCTGGCGCTGCTCAGTCTGGTGCAGGCAGCGGTTTTCCTGCTGATCGTCATGCTGCGGATCGACTTCCCAGAGACGGACCTGCGTACTATGCTGCATCTTCTGGCAACCCTCTATCTTGTCTATCTTGGCGGAATGGCGATGGGGCTAGTAATCTCCGCGTTTGTAGCTAACGAAGATCGGGCTGCGGGATTTGTTCCGCTCGTGGTGATTCCGCAAATGACGTTAGGTGGGGCGATTATCGCGATCAAGACGATTCCGAAACCGGGTCAGTATGTCTCGACACTCGCGGTCAGTCGCTGGGGCTTCGAGAATCTCGGCAGTATTACCCAGCTAAATGAGAAAATTAATGCTGTAGTTGCCCAGCGACCCGGGCTCACGAACGAGTTCGACCAGGCCTTTTCGCATAGCCTGCGCTCACACTATGCCATCCTCGCATTGATTATCGCTGTGCTGTTGGTTGCAACCACAGTCCTGGTCAAGCGCAAAGATATTCGCTGAGTGAGTGAGAAAATCAAGATGACTGCATCAGATGAAAGACGGCAAATACCAGCAGGCCAGGAGTCTGATGCTGGCTGGCCCTGGGCGCAGGCAAGGTTGTTCAATGGCTTACCTGTTACCGCGCTAGCGGAGATTGAGCAGCAACTCCACGTTCAAGCCTTTGCCGCTGGCGATCTGTTGATCCAGCAAGGAGTCTGGCGTGGGGCCTTGCTGATCATTCGGACTGGTATTGTCGAAATCAGTCTGGAAGGGGCGACTAACCCTGATGATGATCAGCCCGCCGCTGCGGTGTCGCTGCGGCGCTTAGTAGCTGGTGAATGTATTGGGGAAATGTCGCTGATTACCGGGCAGGCTCCCTCTGCCACTGCTCGTGCCATTACTGATGGTGCGGCCTGGATCCTGGAACAGGCGGATTTTCTCCAGTTGGTCACAACCCAACCAGCCCTGTCGCGAAATATCAGCGCGATTCTGAGCGAACGCTTGTTGCACACGAATCGGCAGCAGGCTGACCAGCCACCGACACAGGTCGTTGTGGGGATCGGTGGTGACTATCAACTCTGGGCAGCAGTGGCGGGAATAGTTGGCCGCCTCACTCGTAAAGCGGTGTTGTTCATTGATCTGACTGAAACTGAGCAGGCAGAGGCACCAACCCTGTCCAGCCTCCTTGCGGGGCGGATTCAGGCGGGCGGGCCAACTGCTCCATCCAATAATACTGGTGGTCGTTTCACGCTGGTACGCGGGCTTGGCGCAGATACAGCGATCGATCTGCCAGCAGTACTTGGGCGTTTCCATGATGTCTATCATGCGATCCTGGTGGCATTACCAATGGATAGTTCGTTATTGACTGTTCATCTGACCGCGTATGCCACACAGCTGTTGCTGGTCGGTCGGGCCGCTCAACTCTCAGCATTACGGGCAATGATTGCGAGCTTGCCACGGGTTGAGAAAGGGACGGTGCCGCAGAACCTTGGGGTTATTATCACGCAGGCCCCCGTAAGGTCTCGACGAGCAGTGGCGACACTGGAAATCCTGGAAGCAGAGATTGGGGCCCCCGTTCGGGCGATCTTACCAGCATCTGGTGAACGGTATGCCGACGAGATCGCGGCGCTTGGGCGCTGGCTGGTGGGCCAGCGGATTGGCCTGGTGCTTGGGGCGGGTGGGCCAAAGGGCTTCGCGCATATTGGGGCGATGCGAATATTGCGTCAGATCAACTTTCCGATCGATGTGATTGCTGGCACTAGTGTTGGGGCGATTGTTGGCGGGCTGGTGGCGAAAGAATTACCTGATGAGCAGATTACGCCAGTCGTTGATGCGTTGTTGAGTACGTTGTTTCGCCCCACGGTGCCCCTACAGGCTGTGCTGAGTACGCGCAAAATGGAGAAGTGGGCGCGAAGTGAGCAAGTCTATGGCGATCGGTTGATCGAAGAACTACCGATCCCGTTTGCGGCGTCAGCCGCCGATCTGAGTGCTGGACAAGAGATCGTCATGCGGCGCGGGCGACTCTGGCAAGCGGTGATGGCGAGTGCCGCGATTCCGGGGATCTATCCACCGGTGATGGTTGGGCAACACTGGCTTGTTGATGGCGGGGTAGTGAACCCTGTGCCAGTCAGTATCGCGCAACTGCTGGGGGCTGATCTGGTTCTGGCGGTTGATCTATCAGAACCGCTTCTGCCCCGCAAAGAACTGACTATGGTGAAGCCAGATTCATCACTACGCGCACCGTACTTGCCGGAAACGTTGATGCGGTCCCGCGATATTATGATGTCAGAGATTCGGGAGCATACTGCTGGTGAACCAACATTGGTGATCAATCCGCAAGTGCGCGGGGTATCGTTGCGGAATGTACGTGACGCAGCACCGTATATCGATATCGGTGCCACTGCGGTAGAAGCAAGTCTACCCCGCTTGTACCGCCTGATGCCCTGGCTTACTGATACTGACTAGCCAGAAGTAGACATAATATAGGCCGATTGATAACCAGCCGCTTGCAGTAACAGGCGATGGGCATAGTGCAGGTGTGCGGTTCAGGTGCCTTTAGTGATTGAGAATGATCCGCCCACGGAGCCTGTTCTGCTGCAGTTGCCACCACCAGAGCAGCCGCCGAAGTTGGCGCGAGGTTTTGCGTTGAGCTGCCAGTGACCAGCGCCCAAGGCTGGCAAGGCTTGGGTGGGGATGGCGGGCCCAGCGTTTGAGCAGCAGCTTGCCCGAGATGCTCCCTTGGCGTAAGACGCGACTGCGCCGCCCGATCGCCAGAATCCCTAAAATGAGAAACGGCATCCCCGGTAGGATCGGCAGCACGACGCCAAGAATCCCCAGGCAGATCAAGCCCCCGCCAATCAACAGGCGGAGCGATTGCACCAGCATGACTATTGTGCGAATCAAGAAGGCGACCATTGCTGTCTCGTACTACTCCTGATAAAGCAGAGTGTTCTACAGGGATGATACCCTGGATGGTGATATTTTGCTTGTGGTTGAGACCGGAGCAGGAGGAAGGAGACATATCCCCAAAGGCCATGATCTATTGGTGGTATTGATTCAGGATTGCAGCGGCATGATCACGAATTGCCACGATCAGCATATCCCCAGAAATATTATTGAGGCTGAAGTGAATCGCCTCAGTAGGGATCAGCAATAGGGACCAGCAAGCTGATGGTGGCTTGTCAACGCTCTATCCACCACATTGGCGGGCCTCAACGACAGTTCAAGCGTTGCTGGTGTTGTGCGCTTACGGTCGAATCTGAATGCTCTTGGCGCAGATCGTCCGGCGTTGATTAACGATGGCCTGCGCCACTCACAATCTGGCCTGGAGTTGCGCCAGTGTGTGTGCCATTATCAAGCACGCGCACGCCATTGACCCAAACATCGCGTACACCAACCGATAACTGGTGTGAATCGGCAAAGGTGGCTCGATCATTTACTGTCGCGGGATCGAAGATCACCAGGTCAGCGGCGGCGCCAGGGCGCAGGATCCCCCGGTCGTGAAGTCCCAATCGGGCGGCCACCGCACCGCTCATTTTTCGCACTGCTTCCTCGAGTGAGAGTACCCCTTCATCGCGGGAGTAATGACCGAGTACTCGTGTAAATGTGCCATAGGCGCGGGGATGGGTGGGGCCACCAGCCGCAGCCCAGCTTGGATCAACGCCGCCAGCATCACTGGACACTTTCACCCATGGCTGTTGTAGTTGGAGTTTGAGGTTGTCCTCCGCCATCGAGAAATACATGGTACTGATTCGCTGTTCTTCATCGGCCAGCAAATCCATCGCCGCATCGATCCAGTCCTGATTTCGGGCTGCCGCGATCTCGACCAGTCGCTTGCCGACATATTGCTGATATTCTGGTTTCTGGAAGCCAACGGGCATGATGTCCGCTGGGTCACGCCGCATCGCGGGTGCGCCGTCCTCGCCAATTGGCAAATCCATCCCGGCGCGAATCCGCTGTCTGGCTGCGGGATCGCGCAGGTTGTCAAAGAGCTTGCCATCGGCAGAGACCCAGGCGGGTAGAATCGCCGACAGGCCCGTACCAGAGGCGACATATGGGTACATATCAGCAGCGATATCGATCCCCGCAGTGCGTGCTTCGTTGATTCGCGCGATCACCTGCGCCATCTTCCCCCAGTTGTCCTCACCCGTTGCCTTCAGGTGGTAGATCTCGACTGGGATCTGGGCTCCTTGCCCGATAGAGAGGGCTTCCTCGATCGCTTCAAGAAACCGTGCGCCTTCCGAGCGCAGGTGGGTAATGTAGATACCCCCATACTGTGCGGCCACTTTGCAGACTTCGATGATCTCTGGTGTTTCCACATATGCTTCGGGGGGGTAGATCAGCGCATAGGAAACGCCGAATGCGCCATCCTCCATTGCTTCAGCCATCACGCGGCGCATTGTGGCGAGTTCATCAGGCGTGGCTGCGCCCATCGCCATCCCGCGACCATACTGGCGCAAGGTGCCCCCTGCCAGAAACGACCCGATATTGGGGGTGACCCCGTAATCGATCATCGCGTTGAGCCAATCGCGGAAGCGGAACCACTCGCGGGCCTGTAGTCGCCACTCCTGTAGGGCGTCGTTGCCGATTGCGGCGTCAAATGGATCGTTGATTTTGCCGCCGAATGGGGCTGGCGTCCAGACCTCGCCCATGATCTCGGTGGTGACGCCTTGCGTAATCTTTGAGATGCAACGACCATCGCGCATCAGTGGCATAATTGAGTGGCTTTGGATATCGATGAAGCCAGGGGCGACGACCTGATCCGTGGCGTCGATCACCGTAGCAGCCTCGGCTGGGTCAATCGCTCCTGGCGGGGCAATCGCGCTGATCTTGTCGCCCTTTACCGTGACATCGCCATAGTGCCAGGGGTTTCCCGTGCCATCAACAATGCGTCCACCACGAATCAGTACGTCATCACTCATCGTTTCTCGCTCCCACTCGCGCCGATCTCCAGTTGCTGCGTATGAGCGCAGAATAACATGGTCTGGCGATCTCTGCGATTTCAGCCATTACCGTCAGGCACCTTGGTTAAAAGATGGTGGCACAACCCCTGCGACCCTATGTGGCGTGACCTGCCGTTGAGGCGGTTATAGCAGAAGGAGGAACATGATGAGTGGTCAGCAGCAAGGAACTAAGGGTCAACAGGGTGGTCAGCAGGAGCAGAGTGTCGGCTCGCCGATTAGCAACGAAGCCTACAATGTTATTGCTGCACTTCACGCCAAGCTCGAAGGGTTAGAGGCGACCCGAAAGTATGCTCAGGACGGTAACCAGATCTGGAATCAGGTATCACAGCAGGATAATCAGATGGTATCGATGCTGGTTGATGAGCTCGAACGTCTTGTGCGTGAAGATGCATTTCGGATGAAGCAGCCCGGACACGCTGGATAGGCCTAACTATCAGAGTTCCTTGCGGATCTTGCGTGGGCAGTGTGTTGATTGGTGGATCTGAGATCCGCGATAGTGTTGGTATTGTGGTCGCTGGGTTTCAATGCAGCGACCACAATACTGACTCTCGATTAAGGAAAAAAATGATGCCACGTGGAGATAAATCAGCCTATACCGATAAGCAAAAGCGCAAAGCTGAGCATATTGAGGAGAGCTACGAGGAGCGCGGTGTATCAGAGCAGGAGGCAGAACGCCGCGCCTGGGCCACCGTCAACAAGCAGGACGGCGGCGGCAAGCAGAGTGGCTCTGGGCGCAAGCAAAGTAAGCGGGATACGAGTAAGCGCTAATCTGCTGCGCTGCCTCTTCTACCCGTGCGCCCTTATAGCCTCAAGTCATTACGCAATTCAGTCTACTCAAATTATCAGGTTACGACAAGAGAAGTTAGGGTAACTTGATGATCGTGCCAGTTATCCGCTGAGCAGGAAGTGGGCTGACTACAGCCTGCTTCAAGGTCAATCGAGGTGGGGCAGCACTTCCTCAGCAAGGACGCGTATTCCTTCCAGATCGTCCATGTCGTGCCACTGCGCCATGATCTCGTCCACGCCTGCGGCCTCGTAGGCGCGCAGCTGAGCGATTACTTCAGTCGGGTTCCCCACAATTGCGTTCCGGCTACGCTGCTGGTCGAGTAATTCGTCCAGTGAGAGATCAGCGTTGCTCGCTTGTCGACGCACACCGCGCAGTCGCGCTTCGTATTCTGCAGCGTCTCGTCCACAGTAGATCGCCTTCATCATCGTCCGGCGCACGGCATTGGGTTGGCGACCTGCCGCGACGAGCAAGGTGTCAAGGGTGGCATTTCGGGCGCGTAGTTCCCCTGGGCTCATTCCACTTGCGTTCCAGATATCAGCGTACTTCGCTACGAGTGGCAAGGTGCGCTTTGGGCCGCTGCCCCCAATCATCACGCGTGTGGGGTTGCTGGGGCGTGGTAACAGGCGGGCCTGTTCCAACTGAAAGTAGTGCCCAGCAAAGGTCTGTGGCTCGTTGCTACGGATCAAGCGCGTCATAACCTCCAGTGCCTCCGTAAAGCGAGCGACGCGAGTGGAGCGGTCGCCGAGCGGGTAGCCGAACATCGCGTGTTCACGCTCATTCCAGCCCGCGCCAACACCAATGATGAAGCGGCCGTTTGAGAGGTCATCAATCGCCATGCCCTGCCGGGCTAGCAAGACTGGATCGCGCCAGGTGATTGGTGCGACGAGCAGCCCAAGTGTGAGGCGGGTGGTGTGGCTCGCCGCGTAGCCCATTGCCAACATTACTTCCAGTGAGTCGTAATCAGGTGGGGCGGGGTTGGCGAAGTGGTCACAGCAATAAAGGCCCCAGAACCCTGCATCTTCTACTGTGCGAACCAACGCCTGCCAGCGCGGCCAGGTGAGCCCCTGCGCCCCCTCGATCTGCATGGACAGTTTCATTGCGAACCTCCGTTGACGATCTTCGTCCCAATCCAGGTGTGGGATACAGCAGCGATGGGCGCCAGACCCTGATAGGACTGTCTACTGTGGTGATGGCGGCGTGGTCATGCTGCATCGGTTGCCAAGCCCTCCCTGGCACCATCTCAGGCCTACCCCATGCCAGGAGCAACGGTAGTATACGCGAGCCGTAACTATCGCTCTAATCACCGACGATACAATCGCCAGAGCCCCCTCCCCTCTTACCTTGACGATCGGTACTGGATCTGCCCTCTTTAGAGGATTATGTCTACTTTTCGGCTTCAGTGAAATGTGATCGCCCTGCTACAATGAGATCCTGAGTATGATCGACGGTAGGGCAGGAGCAGGGGTGATGAGCAAAGACGATGAGCGGTTTGAGACGGGCCTTGCGATTCGGAAGGAAGTGCTTGGCGCTGACTACGTTGAGCGCTCAATGCGGACCGCGGATGAGTTCAACCAACCATTACAGGAACTGATCACGGAGTTTGCCTGGGGTGCGGTCTGGTC
>JBDHWF010000099.1:0-15148 GCA_039810045.1 Chloroflexia bacterium | reverse complement strand
TGGCCTATGGTCAGGTACGACTCTACGAAAAATTGCGCTACAGCAGAAATACCGCTGGGCCAGGTGGCTTCTATGAGAAGTGGGCGGAATATATCCCGGATACCGTTGAAGCCACTGGTGAAGATGCAATGTTCGCCACCATTACCTTTGCCAATAATACCCTGGGGCAATGGACCGACCACTATGCAGGGCATGGTGAACCGCTGAGCTATCGGATGGTCTACGGCACACGTGGCTCAATTGCCGCCCCTGGCGACCGCAATGGCCGCCCAGTGCGGATGACGTTCGACGATGGTACAGTGATCGCCGATGAACGGATCCTGGACTATGCGCCAAGCTATCTGCTGAGTCCAGTCGCTGCCGATCTCTTTGGCAGCGAGCGCCCCTGGCATTATGCATTTGACTTTCCTGCCACCGACCGCAAACTGATCGCGCTGGAGCAACATGAGTTAGCCGAAGCGATTCGTACCGGGGCTGCGCCCGAAGTCGATGGTGCCGTTGCCAAGCGTGCCGTTGCCCTGGTCTATGCGCTCTTTGAATCTGATCGAGCTGCCCGTGCGGTGACGATTGCTGAAGTCGAAGCAGGGGCAGTCGATGCCTATCAGCGCGAAATCGATCAGCATCTTGGGTTGATCTGATCAGTAAGGGCTGGGCCAACGGGTTGTTAGTACTATATGAGCGGACAGGGAAACTGTAAAAATCATGCCCTGAAAGCCTAAAAGTTGACCCAAACAGCCAATTCAGCTATCGTATCAGGCATTAGTGAACGGGCCGACTGTCGCCTGGTAGCAAAACACAGTACGGCGATAACGAATGCGCCGTCTTCCTGGGAGGATATCATGGCAGTAACCACTGCAAGTAAAACGACGAGGTCGCGCCCCAGCCCGAAAAGCCGTGGCACAAAAGATGAGCCGACTCTTTCCACAAAGCATCTGCTTGAACTCTACCGTAAGATGGTCACTATTCGGATCTTTGAGGAGGCGTGCCAACGGGCCTTTCGCGAGGGCAAGATTGGTGGCTACTTACACCTCTATATTGGGCAAGAAGCAGTCGCTACCGGGTTTCTCGATTATTACCGCCCCGGCGATCGCATTATTACTGCCTACCGCGACCACGCCCACGCGCTCTTGCTCGGCGCTGATCCTAAGGCAGTTATGGCCGAACTTTTTGGGAAAGGAACCGGGCTGGTCAAAGGCAAGGGCGGTTCAATGCACTTATTCAGTGTCGACCAGGGCCTGATGGGTGGATACGGGATTGTCGGTGGGCATATCGCGCTGGGTGTCGGGATGGCCTACGCTCAGGCGTATCAGGGCCAGCCGAATATTGTGCAACTCTATTTCGGTGATGGCGCAATTCATAATGGTGGTTTCCACGAAGCGACGAACCTCTCTGGGCTTTGGGGCAAGGAAAAACTCAATCCCTGCTTATTCATTCTGGAAAACAACCACTATGGGATGGGCACTAGTGTTGAACGAGCCACAGCCATGACTGATCTGGGAGCCAAGTTCGATTCATACGGGATCGAACACGAAAAGGTTGACGGGATGGACATTGAGGCAGTCATTGCCTGCGCCAAACGTGCCACCGAGCGCGTGCGGAAGAGTGGTGCGCCCTATGCGATCGAAGTCAACACCTATCGCACGGTACCGCATGGCGCGGCTGACTTTATCGAACGCTACCGCACGAAAGAAGAAGTGCAGCAGTGGCGCAAGCGCGATCCAATTGGCTTGCTAGAGCAGAAACTGCTTGACCATGACCGCGCTGATGAAGAGCAGCTAGCAAAGATCCGCGATGAGGCCAAGGCCATCGTGGACGAAGCAGTGCAATTTGCCGAGGAAAGCCCCGAGCCTTCCTTAGACGAACTCACTACCGACGTATACGTCGATTAAGGACAAAGAGGGAAATTGATGCCTACGCTGACCTACCGCGACGCCTTACGTGCCGCAATGGCCGACGAGATGGAGCGCGACGAATCAGTTGTCCTGCTCGGGGAAGATATCGGTGTCTATGGCGGCACCCATCTGATCACCAATGGCCTGCTTGATCGTTTTGGCCCAAAGCGCGTGATCGACACACCAATCGCCGAAGGTGGCTTCGTTGGCGCAGCTATCGGGATGGCGATGCTGGGGCTGCGGCCAATCGTCGAGATGATGACCTGGAACTTCTCCTTCCAGGCCGCTGACCAGTTGATCCAGAATGCCGCCAAGATTCGCTACTTCTCGGGTGGGCAGGTTTCTGTACCATTGGTCGTTCGTGGGCCGAATGGTGGCGGGGTGCAACTCTCAGCACAGCATACCCACAGCCTGGAAGGGTTTTACGGGCACTTCCCTGGCCTCAAGGTCGTGGCCCCAGCCACGCCGTATGATGTCAAAGGGATGATGCTGACCGCGATCCGCGACCCAAATCCCGTCCTCTTTCTCGAAGCAGGGGCTCTCTATGGCACCAAAGGCGAGGTTCCGGAAGGGGATTACACCGTGCCGTTCGGCAAAGTACGTGTCGCGCGTGAAGGCAACGATGTCAGCCTGATCAGTTATGGGCGGCAGGTCAATATGCTGTTGCACGTCGCCGAGCAACTGGCTGAGGAAGGAATCGATGCTGAAGTGATCGACCTGCGTTCCATTCGCCCATTCGACGCCGAAGGGATCATTGCCTCAGTGAAGAAAACCCATCGGGCTGTCGTTGTCCAGGAGCAATGGCGCTTGTTCAGTGTGGCGAGCGAGGTCGCCGCAATCATTCAAGAACAGGCATTTGACGATTTGGACGCTCCTGTTGAACGGGTGAGTGGGGCCGAAGTGCCAGCACCATATGCGCGTAACCTGGAGCGTGCCGCATTCCCCAGCGAGAATCAGATTAGCGACGCTGTGCGGCGCGTATTATATAGATAATCAGGAATTGGAACTATTTACCAATAGTGAGTGGTCTGGCCCGCTTCGCTGCTTCTTACTCATGATGCCCGCCATTCGACTCCACACTCGGAGGTAGAAGCTATGCCCGCAGTGATCATGCCCAAGATGGGCGATGCCATGGAAGAAGGTACGGTGCTCAAATGGTTGAAAGCCGAGGGGGACACTGTTGCAAAGGACGAGGCGATTGCCGAAATTGAGACCGACAAGGCCACATTAGAACTTACTGCGGAATATGCGGGGGTCCTGAGTAAGCGTATCGCCAGCGAAGGCGAGAGTGTCGCCATTGGTAAACCAATCGCTATGATCACTGGCGAAGGGGAAACCCCAGAACCAGCGCCGGAAGCAAAAGCCCAGGCGGCTGAACCCGAACCGCAACCAGAGGCCCAAAGCACCGCAAAGGCGGAGCAAGCGCCAACTGAAGAACCTCCTACCGAAGATAGTGGCTCGCCAGCAGCGTCAGACGAGGAAGAGCAACCAGCGCCAGCCAAGGGCGAGCGGCAACCAGCCACAACACAAGTACACGAATCTGGGGGGCGGATTAAGGTATCACCGCTTGCCCGACGGATCGCGCAAGAACACGATATCGATCTCAGTAAGGTGCCGGGAAGTGGGCCGAATGGGCGCATTATCCGCGAGGATATCGAAGCATATCTGAAGCAGCCACAAGCAGCAGCAGCGACAACATCAGCTACCCCTGCGCCAACAACCACAAGAGGCACGCGGGATATACCAATCAGCCGGATGCGCAACGCAATTGCCCGCCAAATGGTTCTGAGCAAGACTACAATCCCCCATTTCTATGTGTCGCTCGACGTTGATATGACCGAAGCCCTCAAATGGCGGAAGCAAATTAACGAGATGGCCGAGGCCAAAGGATATAAGGTTACCGTCAACGATATGGTCGTCAAAGCCTGTGGCCTGGCGCTAACGAAATTTCCTAACCTGAATGCGACCTTTGGCGGCGACAAGATTACCTATAACGATGAGATCAATATCAGCATCGCCGTCGCCATGGAAGGTGGCCTGATTGCACCGGTCGTCCGTGGTGTAGACAAGAAATCGCTTGGCGTGCTCGCCCAGGAAACGAACGAACTGGTTGGCCGCGCCCGCGAAGGCAAACTCGCGCCAGCCGAATACTCTGGTGGCACCTTCACCGTCAGTAACCTGGGGCCATTCAATGTCGATACCTTCATTGCGATTGTTACCCCACCCCAGGCCGCAGCCCTGGCTGTTGCCTCGTCAATCCCCAAGGTGGTGGTCGTAGATGGACAAATGGTCATTCGGGATCAGATGACGATCTCGCTCTCGGCGGATCATCGCCTGACAGATGGGGCTGAGGGGGCACAATTCGTCAGTGAGATTCGGCGCGTCCTCGAAAATCCACTCGCCCTGCTGATCTGATCACGGCGGCAAGTGCGTGTCATTGGTCGATGAGAAAATGCTGGCACTGTATCTCCAGCAGATCCAGCAGACCTATCCCGCCTTGCCGCTAGATCGCGTTGCAGTGATTGAGGCGGGGCAATACAATCGGGTGCTGCTCCTCAATGATCAGGTAATCATGCGCTTTCCGCGTTTTCCAGCGGGGGCAACTCGCCTACCATTTGAGGCCAAGCTCCTCGATCAACTTGCACCGATCAGCCCGATAGCAATCCCCCAGTATCGCTATCGGCAGTTCAGCACCATCAATCAACTGCCCTTTGCTGGGTATCACAAACTCAGCGGGACGCCACTGCATCGGGCACAGCTGGCAACACTCAGCGCAGCAGCGCGTACAGCGCTCGCCGTAACCCTTGGTCGCTTTCTCAAAGCCCTCCATAGCTTCCCCTATTGGGAAATATTCCCAGCGGCAGTACCGCTCGGCTATGGCTTTACCACCGCAACCTGGCAGGATGGCTGGCGCGACATCTATCAGCGGATTGTTGCTAACGTGCTACCACGGATAACGAACACCGCGCAGGAGAACATCACGGCAACATTCCTGCCGTATATCGATAATCCAGAGAATTTCGCGTTCACCCCAACGATCATTCATGGCGACTTTGGGTGTGGCAACATCTTGGTCAACGAGCAACACGAGGCCACGGGGATCATTGACTTTGGTTCAGCCGGACTAGGTGACCCCGCCGCCGATCTGGCGGCCCTGCTCACCCTTGGCGAACCAATCGTTATTGCCGCCTGCACCGTCTATCCAGCCCTGAAACACCTGCTGCCACGTGCCAATTTTTACCGCAGCACATTCGCCGCCCTTGATGCCCTGTATGGCGCAGAGCATGATGACGCCGAGGCCTTTGCTAGCGGCGTAGGTGCCTACGATCCACGCAGCACACAGCGGCAGTAACAACCCCCTGGCAGTGTTACCGCCCTGAGCGGGGCCGAAAGAGTGTTGGGTTAAAGAGGCTGATGGGTAGGAGCGCCAGCCCAGTAAAGGTCTGGTTGGTGGTTCAGTTGCGCTGCAATCGCCTTGCACGCAACCCTGATGGCCTTTTCACTGTGCCATACCCGGTCACTATCAGCGAGTTTCACACTGATCTCAGCGACAGAATCACCGCGGCTATACCAGAAGACAATCCGCGGTAAGAGTTGATGATAACGAAATGGGTATTCCAGGATCTCTGGAAGCGCTGGTAACCAATCACCCGGTCGAGCCATGCAGCGCCGCACGGCAACCGTGCGATCGTTGTCAGTACTATCCTGTAACAGTTGCCGCACTTCACGCGCCGTAAACAAACGCGGTCCCAGCCATTTTGTTGGGATAATTTGCTGCAACACACTGTACATCGCTGACAACTCACCTTCATCTACAGAGCGCAGGTCAATATCAAACGGTAAAATGGCTGCGCCTGATGAAAACCACCGTAAATCTCACTAGTTCTAGGATAAAGTGGGGTTGCGGGGAAATGAATAGCTCACAACTCCTAGGACCGGGGGGCTAATAGTCCTAGATCAATTGATTGCTGTGGTTATCTACCTGTTGCGTTTTGGGAATAATCTTCACCAACTGATAATAAGCAAGAAATTGTCTCAGGAGTCATTGTTAGAAACTAAATATGGTCTGGTACGTTATAGTGATTGAGCCAAACGGCGACGGTACTAACGGGCTAGTACACACAGGGGGTAGTACCAGTACTATTGATTAGTATATAATGCTGGTGAATCTTGGTTAGAGTCAGAGAAAGTAGGGGGCGAAGAACGTAACGCTCAACAATTGAAAATACTTGTGCGGCGATGACATACGGACTATATATGGGCACCTGGTCTGTGTCGAGCCATTGGTGCAACCGGCCAAGCAGATTGCTTTGTCGGTTTTTTTTGTACTTTTTGCCTAGGTCAAATGTGGCATGAAAAATTACCACTGAAGGCATAGCTCACCAATTCCGATCAGCAAAGCAGCAAAGGAGCAAGCAGAATGTGGCGTCAGGATATCGAAGAAGAAGTAGTGGTCGTTGGTGGCGGTAGCGGTACATATAATATTCTCCGTGGGCTGCAAACCACAATTGGCGAGGGCCTACTCACTTCGATCCACACGATGTCCGACAGTGGTGGTAGCTCACGACGCCTGATGGACGAGTTCGGGCGGACTCTGCCAATGGGCGACTTACGCCAAGGACTAGTCGCCCAATCGCGTAACCGCCGCCTCTGGCGGGATCTCTTTGCCTATCGGTTTAGCGAAGGCAATTCGACCAATGGTCTAGGCGGACATAGTCTGGGCAATCTGATCCTGCATGCTTTGGAGGAACTCAACGACAAACGGATCATGGAAGCGATCAACGATGCTGAGTATATGCTCAACACGATCGGGCATGTCGTGCCAGTCACCCTGGAGCAGACAACACTCTGCGCCGAACTTACTGATGGACAATTTATTCATGGCGAAGATCAGATCGATGTCCAACAAGCCCAGCATCGCGCCCCGATCCAACGGGTCTATCTTTCGCCACAGCCAGAAATTACCGTGCGCGCCCGCAAAGCCCTGGAGCGCGCAGCCCGGATTATCCTCGGCCCCGGAGACCTCTATACCAGTATCGTGCCGAACCTGCTCGTGAAAGGCACCTGCGCAGCTATTGCCGAATCGGATGCCGAAACGATCTACATCGTCAACCTGATGACAAAGCGTGGTGAGACTGATCAATATCGCGCGTCGGATTTCGTGCGAAACCTGACCCAATACCTGGGACAGGCGCCTGATACTGTCATCGTCCATACGGCACCGCATTCACCCAGCCTGATTGAGCGGTATGCTGCCGCAAACGCAGCCCCGGTCATCCCCGATATCGACGAGGTGAAAAAGCTATGTGGGCGCGTCATTATCGGCGATTTTGCTACGGAAGAGTCGCTGATCAGACACGATGCAGATAAAGTGCTCGCCGCACTCTGGCCTACTGTCAGTGCATCAGGCGCGAAGGGGCAACAAGGCCAGCTTATCCCAATTGAGCCAATTGGCATCTCGCAACAGCTGACGAATACTGGCGACTAATGCAATACCCACTACCGCCAAGCACCGTGTGGGAATATCTATTCTTATCGAGGGAGGCAATACACTAGATGAGTTCGATTACGATCCTTGTAGGTGTACTCTCACTCTATGTCTACCTCCTCGCCCTGATTTCAGCCAGGACTCGCCCCCAGGCTGGCGACCCGGCGGACGATAAGCTGTTCTTTGTCCTGATCGTGCCAGCCCTGAACGAAGAGCAGGTAATTGCCAATACCCTGACCAGCTTGCTGGCCTTGCGGGGGAATTTTCTGGCGATCGTGATTGATGACGCCTCAAACGATGGCACGGTCGCGGCAATCACCCCCTTTCTGGAAGATCCGCGCCTGCGCTTATTGCAACAACCACCAGATCAGGCTCGCCGCGGTAAAGGCCATGTGCTAAATACTGGCTATGCCGAAATCCAGCGGTTGGGACTGCCAGAAAAATATGGTCATGAGAATGTCGTCGTCGTGATCTTTGATTCTGATGGTCGGGTCGAACCAGACTTCCTGCTCGACGTAAGCCCCTTTTTCCGCGATCCAAAAGTCGCTGGGGTACAGTCAGCAGTGCGGATGTACAACGCCGACCACAGTATCCTCACGCTCTGGCAACATCTGGAATTTATCGTTTGGGGGCATATATTCTGTCGGGCGAAGAATGCCATTGGCAGCGCTACACTCGGGGGCAATGGTCAGTGCATGCGCTTCTCTGCACTGACTGACCTTGGGCCAGAACCCTGGCAAGCTGCATCCCTAACCGAAGATCTGGAGATGAGCCTGCGGCTGCTTGTACAAGGGTGGCAACTACGGTTCTGCCCAACTGTTGCTGTCTGGCAAGAGGCTGTGCCCCGTTTTCGGGCGCTGCTGCGGCAGCGTTCACGCTGGTTGCAGGGTCAGGTCGTCTGCTGGCGCTATATCCCCCCTTTACTGCGCAGCGCGCTGCCAGTACGGATCAAGATCGATCTCGTCTTCTTCCTGCTGATGCCCCTGGCGTTTCTCCCAATCGGGATCAGCAGTGTCGTCTCCTGGTTTCAGTTTCTTGGAAATATTGGTAACTGGACGCTTCCTGGACTACTCATCTGGTATGTTGTTGGGTTCCAAATGGTGCCACTGGTGCTCTACTCATGGCGCAAGAATCAGCCACCAGCAGCCCTCTGGCGCTTATTACTGCACAGTCACTTATTTGGTTTCTATTCTGCGGCCTGGTTTTTGGGTAGCATTATTGTCTACTGGCAGATCCTGCGGGGGCAACGAGCATGGGCAAAAACCAGTCGCGTGGTGACTGGTTCCACCGCCCAACCAGCAGTTGTGCCCAATGTCGCTGCTGGCAGAATCACCATCTCAACCACGGTTCAATCGTAATAGCTTGAGCTGCATAGCCATCGTACCACCTACGCATTGAAGGGAGTCCTGAATGATCCGCGTTTTACTCATTGTTGGCACTCGTCCAGAGGCGATTAAGGTTGCCCCAGTTGCCCTGGCCCTGAAAGAGCATGAGACAGAATTCACCACCATCGTTTGTAGCACCGGGCAGCATCGGCAGATGCTTGACCAGGCCCTCAGTGCCTTCGCAATCGTGCCTGATATCGACCTCGGCCTGATGCAACCAAGCCAAACATTAGCGAATCTGGCAGCGCGCGCGCTCACTGGCCTCGATAGTGTGATGGCCGAACAGCAACCAGATATCGTGCTGGTCCAGGGCGATACTTCGACCGCGATGGTCGGGGCACTCGCCGCCTACTATCACAAAATCCCAGTCGCCCATATCGAAGCCGGACTACGCACCCAAGACCTTTATCAACCATTTCCCGAAGAAGCCAACCGCCGCCTGATTGGGGTATTAACAGCGCTCCATTTTCCACCAACTCCATTTGCGGCCAGTCATCTGCTGGCTGAAGGCGTGCCCGCCGAGCGGATTCTCGTCACAGGAAATACGGTCATCGATGCCCTACTTCATGTACGCCAACAAGTTTCAGCCACGACGCCAGACCGCTCGACTCGACAGATCTTGATGACGATGCATCGGCGCGAGAGCTTTGGGGAGCCATTTGAAGCGATCTGCCGCGCCGTATTGACGTTGCTCGAACGGAATCCTGATGTCAAAGTCCTATTCCCCGTACACGCCTCACCTGCCGTACGCGAACCAGTCAATCGGCTGCTGAGCCAACACCCGCAGATCACCCTGACCGAACCCCTGGGATACCAGGACTTTGTCCAGGCACTCGATAGCAGCTACCTCGTCCTGACTGACTCTGGCGGCGTGCAAGAAGAAGCCCCGGCCTTAGGCAAGCCAGTACTGGTGTTGCGCGACAAAACGGAACGACCAGAGTCGATCACGGCGGGAACCTCCCGCCTCGTAGGCAGCGACTACAACACGATTCTTGAGGTGACAGAACGTCTCCTCCATGACAATGTCGCCTACACCACCATGGCCCACGCGGCCAATCCTTATGGCGATGGACAGGCCAGTACCAGGATCGTGGCAGCACTGCGCCACCATTTTGGGCTCACAACGCTACAACCAACACCGTTCATACCGCAACCTTCATTAGCGTATGCAGAGCAAGATTAGGGTGAACTATTACCAGCGCCTAGGCCTCTTCATCGGTATCATTGCCTTGGCTCTCGGCCAACTGGTGCTAACACCACCTGCTGCTGCAAGCAGCACTATTGATGGCAGCGCAGTGCTGCTGATCAATCAACGCTCACAGAGCTATCCGGCGGCGAGCAAACAGCTTGGTGACCAGATCGAACAACTCCTTCGTCACAGCTTCAGCACGATACAGCGGATTGACGAGGGACAGTATCAAGCAGGGCAGGCGCGTGAATTTACGCACGTTGTGGTCATCGGTAATGATGCGCTGACGCCGCTGCCAGCAACGCTCCTTGCGGATCTCGCTCCACTCGATCGCCCAACCCTCTGGGTGCAGTATGGCCTCAACCACCTGCCTGTCGATTTGGATACGGCGGCGGGCTTTACCATTGGCTATAACCAGCCCGACACCGCCATTGAAACGGTTGAGTACCACCAGCAATCGTATCCCGCTCGCCCCGTTGACGTTCGTGAAATCACCGTTACCGATCCTGCCACAACCATTCTGGCCTCATTCCAGGGGGGCGGCAAGACCACCCCCTATATCATTCGGGGCCATAATCTCTGGTATGTCAATGGCGTGCCGCAATTCAGCGCTGGTCGCCTTGATCCGCAGACAGATAGCTCAGGGCTGATTTTCGCTGATCTCTTACACGAATTTGCCAATACCAAGCACGTCACTACCCCGCAAGCAATCATTCATGTAGCCGATGTTACCGTCAACCTTGACCCAACACGTTTACGGAACACTGCCGAATATCTCTATCAACAGCGTGTGCCATATGCGCTGAGTGTGACACCAACTAGCCTCCTGCCTGATGGCAAGATCATTACGCTCTGGGATCGGCCAGAACTCGTTGATGCATTACGCTATGCCCAAATGCATGGCGCAACGATTGTGCTTCACGGGGAGCAAGCGGTCACGGACAATGATGAGTGGTTTGAATATTGGGACGCCACTACGAACCAACCACTGAGCAACGAAACGCGCACTAAATACACGCAAAGTGTCGAAATCGGCCTCCACATCTTGCGCGATCTTGGCCTTGAACCCCGTTTATGGGAAACCCCAAAATATACCGCGTCACCGCTTGCCTATGAGGTATTTGCCAAATACTTCTCATATAGCCTCGAAAATCAGGCTGGCGGAGTCTGGTCGCCCTACCTCCTGGGGCCAGACCAATACGGGATGTCGCGAATCCCCGTGGTGACGGGATCAATTAAACCTTCACGCGGCGAAACCGTGGCGGTTCAGTTACAGCGAGCAGCAGCCCTCAAGATCGTCCGTGATAGCTGGATGGTTGCGTATTATAACCCTGCCAGTACTCCACTGGCTGAACTGCAAACCCTGATCAATGGCTTACAACAACAAGGCTATATCATCAGTGATTTACGCGCACTCTCGTTGCAAACCCACGCTACCTATCAGCCAAATGCCTTAGCTAACTTTCGGGGCGTTGTCGGGATCGGCCTACCACTGCGACTCGCCGCCCTCAACTCCTGGTTAGTCCATCACATTCCCTCGTGGACATTGCTACGCCAGATCCCCTGGCAGCCGGTGGTATTTGTCTTTCTGACGGGCCTGTTTCTTATCCGCCTGCGCGAACAATGGCAGCCGCCACGTGTTATCGCAACAAGCTCCGTTGAACAACCATTGCACGCTGGTACGAAAAAGGCTACGCGGCGCATTACTATCGCTGGCACCGTGATTCTCGTACTTGGAGTAACTACCGTGTCAACAATTCTCTACACCCGTAATTCCTCGGCGTCCCCCACCGATAGTGCTGATCGTCTCCATGGCTGGAGCGACCTCAACTGGACCGTGAAATACGATGGCTATGGTCAGGTGGGCTATAGCGGCGATATCGCCACCCTCAGCCCACAGGTCGTTACCGATAATGCGAAAACCAGTGCCGCGCTTGCGCTCGCTGGGGATCCAGAATGGCAGAACTATAGCTTCTCGGTACGGATGCAACTGGTGCGCCAATTACGCCAAAATGCGCCACCAAATGTCTGGGAAACAGGCTGGCTGTTTTTCCGCTATCAGGCTGATGACCGCTCGTACTACTTAGCGCATAAAACGAATGGGCTGGAGCTAGGGAAACTTGTACCTGCGGCGAACGGTAGTCAGGTCTTTTTGGCAACGACCGCCACTCCAGTAGTGGAGATTGGCTACTGGCACGATTACCGCATCGAGATTGTCAACGCCACGATCCGTGTCTACGTTGATGGCGTATTACAGATTGAATATACCGATCCCGACCCGATCCCCAGTGGCCGGGTGGGCCTCTATACCGAAGATGCCCAGGTGATGTTTCAGAATCCAAGCGTCACCCCAATAATCGTCCAGACAACCACACCTACCCTTACTATCGCACCCAACGAACCGGCAGTGATCAGCGCAGAACTACCAGAGATCACTGCTCCCATAAATCAGGTACCGCGTGCGGCCAGACGTGAAGAGAGAGATCGAAAAGGAGGAAAGTAAAAACCATCTGCTACCGATCAGCAGAGACAGCCCGTAGTGCGCTTGGGGGAGTTTTGCTACGGCACTGCACCACCACGTTGCGAGCAACGAATCGATGCTAAGGAAGGATGAGGAAATGGCGAAAAAGCCTAGAACCCCACGACAGTCACCAAGTACACTGCTCACCATGATCTTGATGCTTGTCCTGATGCTCGTCAGCGGTGGCGGAGTCGCCGCCCAATCGACGAGCAAGCAGACAAGCCCGCCCGCAGCGCGGAGCCAACACACGCCGATCCCACAACCGTCAACCCAAAACCCAGCCCCACCACCGCCACCTGGGACGATCTGTCAGGCTGGCACAAAGTCGGTCCAATCGGGCCAGTGTACCCCTGGTCAACCTGTGCCACGGAATCCAGCGGTGGCATCCGCTGCACCACCGCCAACATCGCACGGCGCGGCGCTGTCACCGGCCGCGACGAAGAAGACGCTGGTGCTTTACGATTCTACGGGCCAGTTTGATTTCCTGGGCGAACTCTATGCCACAGGGGCCGCAAACCTGAGCAGCCGCTTTGGTACCTGGACAGCCACCCCCGTCGTCAGCTATACCGCTGGCATGCTGAATGGCTACGATGCAGTCATCTACCTTGGCTCAACCTACGATGAGCCTCTGCCAGATGCATTCCTCACGGATGTCTTCTCCACAACCATTCCAGTCATCTGGGCCTATGACAATATCTGGCAATTGGCCAATAAATATCCTGGTACCGCCGCTGGCAGCTTTATCGACCGTTATGGGTGGAATGCCGCCGCGCCAGCCTCATTCGACATGAATACTGATTACAGTTCAGTATCGTACAAGACGCACACCCTCACCCGTGATCAAACCAACGGCGGCGGCATCTTCAATCCGCAGTCGGGTGGCACATTCGACACAAACAAGGTCACGACACTGGCAACGGCAGTACGCTCAAGTAATTCCAGCGCGATCCCCTGGGCGATCCACTCCGCCAATCTGATCTATGTCGGCGAGATTCCATTCGCTTACATGAAAGAGGAAGATCGCTACCTCGCGTTTACCGATATCATGGTTGATATCCTGGAACCGGGAGCAGTGGAAAACCATCGGGCATTGCTGCGCCTGGAAGATATTAATCCCACGAGCGACCCCGTCCGGTTACAAAATGTCGCCGAGTACCTCTTCAATCAGGGTATTCCCTTTGGCTTTGGGCTCAGCCCGCTCTTCAGGGATCCCCTGAACAGTGATGTTGACAACCCAGACACCGTGGCATTAGCTGATCGACCCGCCCTGGTGGCCGTGATCAACTATATGCTGAGCCACGGTGGTGTGATGTTGCAACACGGCTACACCCACCAATACGACGAGACAATCAACCCGTACAACGGGATGACTGGCGATGACTTTGAGTTCTTCCGCGTCACGGAGAACCAAGACCACACGCTGACATTCGTTGGCCCAGTCCCGGAAGATTCTCAGGCCTGGGCGCAAAGCCGGATCGATGGCGCGCATCAGGCGGTCGTGGCGGCGCAACTGCCCAAGTCGCAGGTCTTCGAGTTCCCGCACTACGCTGGTTCGGCGCTTGATTACAGCGTGGTGAACACCAACTTCAAAACGCGCTGGGAACGTAGCCTCTACTTCAGTGGCGTGCTGAGTGGCAGTCCCGTTACCTACGGGGCAAACCACACCTTTGGGCAAATGTTCCCCTACCCCGTGCGTGATGTTTATGGCACGGTGGTGCTGCCAGAAAACCTTGGCAGTATTGAGTTAGTGCCATTCTTCCAGTTCCCCACCCGCTTCCCCGCCGACATCATTAACGCGGCAGCGAAGAATCTGGCAGTGCGCGATGGGGTTGTTGGCTTCTACTACCACCCAGATTGGGTCGATCTATCATACCTTCAGGAGACAGTTGATGGGCTTCGCAGCAAGGGCTACACCTTCGTTGGCTTGCGCGACATCGCCCCACTGAGCCAGACGATCACCTTCGGCCAGCCAACTGGCACTCCTTCCTTCGTCGTCGGTCAGACATTCACGGTCGGCGCAACGGTTGATTCAGGTCAACCACTGACGTTCAGCGCCAGTGGCCCCTGCACCCTCAGCGGTGACCGCGTGCGTACCACTGGTGCAGGTGACTGTATCATCACGGCGAATCAGGCTGGCACGGTCCATTATGGCCCAGCCAGCGTATCACGCACCTTCCCCGTTACCTCAGGGCCGCTGCCCACACCCACACCAACCCCATCGCCCACACCATCACCATCAGCGTCACCATCACCTACCGCTACCCTAACAGTAACGGTACAAGGTTCGGGTACGGTAACTGGTGGAGGAACTTATACACAGGGGCAATCAGCAAGCCTGACGCCCCAGATTCCCACTGGACAGGCGTTCCTGGGGTGGACGGTCGATGGCGTCTTCCAGGGCTGGGCAAGCCCACTGACCATCATCATGAACGGCGACCACACCGTCGTCGCCACCTTTGCCGCTCGGCCCACGTATCCCGATGTGACCCCGCAGACGACCGGAGCGGTGGAAGCGATTGAGCAACTCGGGGCTCGCGGCATCATCAAGGGCTACGGCAACGGCACCTTTGGCCCCGCGGACCCGATCATGCGCGCGCAGATGGCGGTGCTGATCGTGCGGGCGATGGGCTGGAGTGGGGAAGCCGCGAATAATCCGTTCACCGACCGCAACGG
>JBDHWF010000098.1:0-15185 GCA_039810045.1 Chloroflexia bacterium | reverse complement strand
ATAATGATCAGGTTGTAGCCAGTAGAACTGAGGAATAACCCCCCAGTCAGCAGCGCGAGCGCCCGTAAGATCGGTTGTTGCCAGAGCCAGCTGATCCCCGCGGCAATCTCCTGACGCAGATTGCCGCGCGTCGCCACAGCCGTTGGTTGCAGCGGGGTGCGGATCAGAAAAAGGGTGAACAGCGAGGCGGAATAAGTGATGGTGTCGATCACGAACGGCACCGCCGCACCGAGCGCGTAGGCCGCGCCGCCGAGCGTTGGCCCTAACATTCCGGCGGTGGCTTCAGTGACCTGATTTTGGGCCATAGCCTGCCCAAGTTGTTCGCGCCGGACGACTTGCGGCAGGCACGACATCTCCGCGATATTGAAAAAGACGAAGAACGTTCCTTCAAGTACCGCGACAATGGCGAGTTGCACGACCGTCAGTTGGCCCAGCAGCAGTGCCAGCGGCACGGTGCCCAGCACGATAGCGCGCCCCGCGTCACACCAGATCATCACCCGTTTGCGATCCCACTGATCCACCAACGCGCCAGCAGGGAGACTGAAGATGGCGGTGGGGATCGCCCGGATCCCTGTGACTAATCCCGCCTGCGCTGGCGAATTGGTAAGGGCGAGGACCAGCAACGGCAGGGCCAGAATTTTCATCTCCGACCCGATGACAGACACGGCCTGCCCTGACCAGAGCAACATATAGTCGCGGTTGCGCCAGAGTGCGGGCAGGCGTGTAAGCGGTGTGCTGGTGGCCCTGGTGACCGATGAATTGGTTGAATTGTTCACGTTGAATTACTCCCAACATTGTTGGGAAGGAGAACCCGCTCGTGGGGTGCCGCCTTCCGCTGTCTCTTGCACCGATTAGTGAGACAGCGGTGAGGCACTCGTGTCGGTTAACCAGGAGGCTGGATAGCCTACAGGCGGAACCTGGTAACGCATTGCATCCTTTACCTTACAACGCACAATTGCTGTGTCTGGCAGAGGATAGCAGCGATTCGCTGCACAGTACCACTGTCCAATTGGACAGTTGCGCTATCGAGTGGTGTGGCACGATGCCCCGTTCAGTCGTAGAATCGGCCTAGTACAAGATCGGCCCGGATTTGGCTCCGGGCCGTAGGGAAATAGGAGAGGGTGAGATGGCTACTGAGGAGATGCGAGTTGAACGCGACTCGTTGGGTGAGTTGTCTGTTCCAGTCAGCGCCTACTATGGTGTGCAGACCATGCGCGCCAAAGAGAATTTCCCGATCAGTGACCTCCGCTTCCCTCGGCGGTTTATTCGGGCGATTGGGCAGATCAAGGGGGCCGCAGCGCAGGTGAACCTCGGCTTGGGACTGCTCGATCAACAGTTGGCTGAGGCGATTGGCGCGGCGGCGCAAGAAGTCGCTGATGGCAAACTCGACGACCAGTTTGTCCTCGACATTTTTCAGACCGGTTCTGGCACTTCCACCAATATGAACGCCAACGAAGTCTTGGCGTCGCGGGCGAATGAACTGCTTGGTGGGCAGCGCGGGGCGAAAAGCCCCGTCCACCCCAACGACCACGTGAATATGGGCCAGTCGTCGAATGATGTAATTCCCACCGCGATTCATCTGGCGGCGCTGGCGGGGATCCACGAAGACCTGATGCCCGCCCTGGGGCGCTTGGAAGAGGCGCTGTGGGGCAAAGCCCAAGAATTTATGCCGATTGTCAAGACTGGCCGCACACATCTGCAAGATGCCACGCCGATTCGGCTCGGACAGGAGTTCGAGGGGTATGCTGGACAGATTGAGCGGGCGCGGCGGCGGCTCGAATATGCCATTGGTGAACTGAGCGAAGTTGCACTTGGTGGTACTGCTGTAGGCACCGGGATCAACACTCATCGTGAGTTTGCCGAGCAGGTCTGTGCGCTGGTCAGCAAAGGGGCTGGCTATACGATCACCGAGACGACCAATCACTTCCAGGCACAGAATACCCTTGACGGGGTTGTGGCGGCGAGTGGGGCGTTGAAGACCATTGCGGTGAGCTTGCTGAAGATCGCCAACGATATTCGCTGGCTTGGTTCTGGCCCCCGCGCTGGTATCGGCGAACTGGATCTGCCCGCCGTACAACCCGGTTCCTCGATTATGCCTGGGAAGGTCAATCCCGTGATTGCCGAGTCCGTGACGATGGTGGCCGCACAAGTGATCGGTAACGATGTCACGATCAATATCGCTGGGGCTTCGGGGAACTTTGAACTCAATGTAATGATGCCGATCGCTTCGTACAACATTCAGCAATCCATCGCGATTCTTGCCACTGCCTGCGATAACTTTGCTGCACAATGCATCGTTGGCCTGAAGGCGACCGAGCGTGGCCCGCAGATGGTGGAGCAAGGGCTGATGGTTGGCACCGCGTTGGCCCCACGCATCGGCTACGATGCAGCAGCGGCGATTGCGAAGGAAGCGGCGAAGACCGGGAAGACGATCAGGGAAATCGCCCGCGTGCAGACTGACCTGACTGAGGAAGAACTGAACGATCTGCTTGATCCCGCCAGTATGACGGAACCAGGGACGACGATGGGGCCAGCAGGCGGCTGAGGCCAGCCCTGCGCCACCACGCGAGAACAACGAAGCGCCAGCGACCAATCCAGTCGCTGGCGCTTCCTGTTGCGGAGAGATAGTTACATCAGGCCAGGGATCTTCATGCCGCCAGTCAGTGCGCCAAACTTCTGGCCGGACAGTTCTTCGGCTTTCTCCATCGCCTGCTTGACGGCAACCAGCAAGAGGTCTTCCAGCGTTTCGATATCTTCGGGGTCAACGACTGCTGGGGAGAGCTTGATGGCCTTCAGTTCCTTCAAGCCAGTCATCTCAACGACAACGGCATCACCGCCTGCATTGCCAGTGACGGTGGTTTGTGCCAGTTCCTCTTGGATCTTCGCCATCCGGTTTTGCATCTGCTGCACCATCCGCATATTGGGCTGCATCTGGTTTGCTCCTCTCGTACTATCGTATCGTCAATCTCAACATAGCAGTAGATGGCAGTATAGCAAAGACCATTCCGATTCCTCCGCATTGCCTTGTTTGAGGGCGGCTAAGCGGCTACCCTTTCCTGCGGCACAGTTATATCCGTGCCAGATGAAAGAAGGTAACGACCGCGATGGAGTGGACGGCTCAAATGAAGGCACGCTGGCCGAAGCGCACGGCAGATGCTGATGATCCAGCGCGGGCAGTCGATCGGCTTGCTTGGCCGATCATTGCTGATGGGCTGCTGATGACCGCACTGGAACTGACCAACCTGGCGTTGCTCGGTCGCCTCGGTACTACAGTTATTTCAGGGGTAGGAGCGGCAACGCAATTGATCCAGTTGGTCATTGCGATGATTACTGGCACGAGTGTTGGCGGGATGGTTCTGACTGCACAGTTGCGTGGCGCACGCGACAGCGAGGGCCAGGGGAAGATCGTTGGGCAATCGCTCTTGATGGGGGCTGTTGTCGGGTTGGCCTGTGGGTTTCCCGCCTTTTTCTTTGCTCACGGCCTCTTGCGCCTGATCGGGGCGAGCGAACCTGTGGCCGTGGTGGGGATGACTTATCTCCAGATCACGGGGCTGGCATTCCCGATGCTCGCCGTGATGACGGTAGCAGCCGCGATTTTGCGCGGAGCGGGGAATAGTCGCCGCCCGATGATGATTACGGGCCTGACGAACGTACTGAATATCACGATTGCCGCCACGCTGATCTTTGGCCCGCCGCAAATGGGCGTAGCGGGCGCGGCGATCGCAGCCGCGACTGCGCGCAGCCTGGGTGCGGCGTTGCTGGTGGCGACCCTCTGGCGCTCTGGGATGTTGCGCGGCGCGCGGTTTCGTCCAGACTTTGGTGCGATTCGTCAGGTTTTGCGGATCGGGCTGCCTGCGTTGGGGGAGCAACTGGTGCTCAATATTGGCTTGTTGGGTTATGGCTTGATTGCCTTGCAACTCGGCACCACGATTTTCGCCGCCCAGCGTGTTGGCCTGACTTTAATTGGGCTGGCCTGGATGCCTGCCTTTGGCTATGGCTACGGTACTACAGCGCTGACTGGGCAGGCGATTGGGGCGCGCCTGCCAGCACAGGCACGGCTATTGGCGCGGATTGCGGCCAAACACGCGATCATCTGGATGTCGGTGCTGGCGGTGGTCTGCTTTGTGATCGCTGATCCATTGGTGGGGCTGTTCACCAACGACCCTCAGGTGCGGCAGTATGCCGCGACAGGGTTGCGCGTCCTCTGTTTTGGACAACCGTTCTGGGGGTTGGGGCAAGTTTATGCTGGGGCCTTGCGTGGCGTTGGTGATACCCGCTATCCCCTCTTGGCGACGGCGGCAGGGGTCTGGTGTGTGCGGCTGCCAACAGCCTGGTTTTTTGGATTGTTTTTGGGGTGGGGGCTGGCCGGGATTTTTATCTCGAACAGTGTCGATGCGGCGACACGGGCCGCATTTGTCACCTATCGTTTCTTGCGCGGTCGCTGGCAAGATCGTCTGGAGCGATCACGGGTGTAGGGGAGAGTTATGACCAGGGTAGTGGGGTTCAAATTGCAGCCAGCCTATTACGAGCGAGTATGGGGTGGGCAACGGTTGCGGCCAGCAACACCGCCAATCGGTGAAGGCTGGCTGGTGCATACGGCCAATCAGGTACTCGATGGCCCCTACGCTGGCCGCACGCTGGCTGAACTCACTGCTGAATATGGTGTTGATCTGGTGGGGGCTGTACCGCTGGCGCAGACAGGCAAGGAGTTTCCGCTACTGATCAAACTCCTTGATGTGGCAGATTGGCTCTCGGTGCAGGTACACCCCAATGATGCTCAGGCCGTAGAAATCGAAGGCCCAGGGTTCGTCGGTAAAACTGAGGCGTGGCATATCCTGGACGCTGCACCAGCGGCGCAGTTGATCGCTGGCCTACAGCCGCAGACAACACGCGCCGCACTGGCAACGGCGATTGAGGCTGGTACGGTGACGGAGATCGCCCGCTATCTGACAGTGCAGGCTGGCGATACGGTCTTCATTGACGCGGGGACGATCCATGCGCTGGGGCCAGGGTTGCTCCTGTACGAAGTGCAACAAAGCTCGGATCTGACCTACCGCGTCTTTGATTGGAATCGTCCGCAATCAGCGGATCGCGCATTACATATCCCCCAGTCACTCGCGGTGGCGAACCCGGCGATAGTGGGGGAGGTGCAGCCAGCGCCTACGACTGCTACGCCCGTTGGGACATTGGTCCGCTGTCCATACTTCACCTTAGAGCAAGTTGTGGCAACCAAGGAACCAGTTATGTTGGATACCGCCGGGCAGTCAGTTCATTGCCTGACGGTGGTTGCTGGCGCGGCAGAAATCAGTGGCGCAGGCTGGGGGGTCACGCTCGGCCAGTTTGAAACGGCGGTGGTGCCTGCGGTGGTGGGGTCGTATCAGGTACGACCCAGTGGGGCGAGCCGGTTACTAAAGGCGAGCGTTGGCTGAGGTCGCAATGCGTACAGCGCCGCCCTGGCAGCGGATCGTGGTGATTGGCACCAGTGGGTCGGGCAAGACCACGCTCGGCAAAGCCCTGGCGCGGCATTTTGGCTGCCGTTTTATTGAGCTCGATGCCCTGCACTGGCAGGAGAATTGGACGCCTGCATCGCCCGAAGCGTTTTGGGCGGCGGTGGCAGCCGCCACTGCCATTGATGAATGGGTCATCGATGGTGGATATAGCGCAGTACGGGAGCGCCTGTGGCCCCAGGCGCAGCTGATCGTCTGGCTTGATTACCCGATTGTGGTCAATCTCTGGCGGTTATTCTGGCGGGCCTGTCGGCGAATCCGCAGCGGCGAGGAACTGTGGAACGGGAATCGAGAGTCGTTCCGCATGAACTTTCTCAGCCGCGACTCACTCTTTCTCTGGGTATTGACGACACATCGGCGGCGACGGCGGCAATACGAGGCCCTGCTATACAGCCCGCAATACGCGGCGATTGCGGTGGTTCGCCTGCGCTCACCAAAAGCCGCTGATCGCTGGCTGGCTGACATCAGGGGGAAATAGCGGCAACTAAGTTTGGGTGGATTATTGCAAGCCGTATTGCTGTGGGGCGTGGTTGAGGCAATAGGCGATCCGTTCACAGGCGACGCGCAAGGCCCGCTCAACCCCCCAGGTGGTATGGAAGGCGGTCATCCGCTGACCGATTTCGTCGATCGATTCGCCCTGAGCATACCAGAAGACGATCCTGGGTAACCGTTGCTGATAATGGAAGGGGCAGGTGACTACATCGGGGATGGTTGGTAACCAGTCGTCCGACCGCGCCACGCAGCGGCTAACTGCACGGCCTCGCTCAGTTTTCGGGCCCTCACGCAGGAGCCGCTTGACCTCGCCTGCGGTAAAGCCTGGGGTACGAATCAGCCAACCGTCACGGCCAATGGGGAGCAGGCGGTGCGGGTCGAACGATTTGGGTCCTAATGTCATCAGCGTATTCTCCGCACTGTGCATCAGAGCCAGAACCCTATTGCTCTTTCAGGTACCTGATGCTGTCGTGTGCGCTGGTCGGTGCATGGGGCGATGTCGACATAGAGCGGTACAGTAATAGTACTACAACTCGTAGCTGAAATGATACTCAGTAATGCCTTGGGCTGATCATGCCCGATTTTTTCGTGGAATACCATCCCCATTTGCCCTGTGCTTCATGCACAAAGGGGGAAGTGATAGCTGATTATCCTGTTAGCGGGTGGGGGTAGTTTTTTTGGTTTCTGGGACGAGATCGCGGGCATCGTCGCCAAGCACCACGACAATATCAACCCCATTGGGCGGGGTACCCGTGCCATGCACAACGGATTCCTCACTGAGCCCCAGCGTTTTGGCGATCAGGAGGGCTGTGCTGGTCTTGCTATATTCATAGATGATCGTATGGGGCATGGGCAGCGGCACATCGGTCACTTCGGTTGGATCAACGGTTGCCCCACGAATCCCCTGTGCTTTTAATCCTTCAACAGTGCGGGCGGCAAAGCGGTCCCGCAGGGTGCCATTACGCACGCTGACTGCCGCACTGAGATCGGGCGTGGGCGTTGGTGCATTTGCGCCAGCATCGGGCACCATCTGGCGAACCCGCGAGCGGATGGTGGCCCAGCTGTCGATTGGTGCGAGGTATTGGGAGCCGTCTGCGGCTACTGCGCCAGTAAGCAGATCCTGTAATGTATATTGGGTGATCTTGTCATCGGTAATGCCCATGCCCAGGTTGGCGAGTTGGGCGATCTGATCTTGTTTCAGGTCAGTCTTGACCGAACCACTCAGCGCATCAAAGAGCTTATAGAAGTTGTTGATCAGGTTTCCTTTGATCGCCTGCTGCCGTAAGGCGAGAATCACTTCCTGCTGCCGTTGGGAGCGCCCAAAGTCAAGATCCTGATGGCGGGTGCGGGCGTAGCGCAGCGCTTGCTTCCCATCCAGATGTTGTAGGCCAGCGGGGAAGTAGATACTGACATAGCCATAGGTTTCCGTCGGATATTCGTCATCGACAATGGGGTATCGTGGATCAACGGTCACGCCGCCGAGGGTATCGACAATTTTCTCAAACCCCAGGAAGTTCACCGTGGCGTAGTAGTGAATCTGCACCCCGAAATTGTTGCGAATTGTGCGTTGAAGGAGGCCGATACCACCACCAGGCCGCTGATCCATTTCGCCAAAGATGTAGGCGGCGTTGAGCTTTTCTTCGCCATAGCCGGGAATACTGACCCACAGGTCGCGTGGTAACGAGAGCATCCCCACTGTTTTGGCTTTTGGATCAATGCTGACGATGATCATCGTGTCCGTGCGAGCATAGGGGTCGCCCTCACGCTGATCAATCCCCAGCACCAGAATGTTGATCCGTTCCTGACGATCCCAGTTTGGTAATTGAACGGTTGGTTCCCCTGGGTTCTCTGCCTGCACCTGTACCGAGATTGGCGTTGGATCAATCGCTGTTTGGATCTTGGCGTCAATATGGTAAAGCACTGGCGCAGAGGCCAGGAGTCCGATAATCGCTAGCGTAGGCACGATTGCAAAGAGGTAGGCGAGGCGCGGGCGGCGACCGGGCAACGCCAGACGGTTGCGCGTCCGCGCCTGATAGAGCCGCCGATGGCGACTCAGGCGTTGCTGTCGTTGAATCCAGGTGCGTAGGCCACCTTGCTGGCTCTGGTTCCGGCTCATTGCGTTGGCGGGTCTCTCTACTCAAGCCTTGTACTATGCTGGCGGCATAGCAATACCTGTTGAGCAGATTGCTGATATTGGAAAGTCAGTTGCAACCTGCCGATTAGGGAGTATAGCCACTGCTCCCAGAGGTGTCCACCAGCATACTTGCATAGAACGTGAGAACAGGTACGATAGATAGTGTCAGATCTGGCGTGGTACTGGGGATGCAGCGATGTGTGCATGACTCGACAAGTCGTTAATCATTCTGCATTGCTGCATCCTCAAGATTCGCCCTAAACGATCTGGAGAAACTGGTACACTCTGGTTTCATTGGCAGTATTGGTGCTTGGCAAGGAGAAGACGATGACAAGCACGGTTTCGGCACAACAAGTGACCCAATTGCTCGAACTGGTGGAGCGCTTTGCGGCGCGGGCTGAGGCGTTGGGGGTACGCATTCATCGAGTAGCAGCGCTGGATGAGGTCGCCGCTATCGCTGCTGCGTTGGCCGAGGATGGCGGCCCAGCCGCGTTCCCGCCACCACGCGGTGATCAGTGGAGTGCGATTCTAGCCCCATCGCTGGATAATACCCATCCAGCCTTGCGCCAATTTCTCACGGCGCGCGGGGTGCCGCTAGTAGCGGTAGATACCGCCCACCCGACCACTGCTTCAGTGGGAATTGCGCTAGGGATTTCGGCGGCAGACTACGGTATCGCTGAAACTGGGTCGTTGATTGTCGCCGACAATTTTCCTGACCGCCTGGTGCGGATGCTTGCGCCAAAACATATCGCGTTGCTCAATCTGGCCGATCTATTACCGGGTCTTGATCAGGCTGGCGAACGGCTGCAGCAACTGGCGGGGACGGCGGCTGGACGCTATATCAGCTTCATTACGGGGCCAAGCCGCACGGCAGATATTGAGATGAGCCTGACGGTTGGGGCGCACGGCCCAGCCGAGTTGCATATCGCGATTATCGGGGCCGCGCAAGGCTGAACTAGGCCGTAGCTGGGTACGCTGAGAGGAACGACCATGGTAGAGCAGCGGACAAAACGAACAATCGGCTGGGGCGTGGCGGCACTGGCTGTCGCTAGCGGTGCCGCGATTGGCGGTGTACAGGCCGCCCGTCGGGCGCTCACGCCACCTGATCAACGCGGCGCTGATGCGGCAGAAGCCGCCGAGCGTCACGAGCCAGAGCCATTTGCTGTGCGCTATCGGAAGTCGCTGGCAGATGATCGGATGCGTGCGGGGTTGCTCCGTTACCAGCGGAACTGGCGTAGTGGTCGCGATGCGGCCTTTCGGCAATATCTGGCAGCAGAGGATGGCGGCAAGTCGTTCGCTGACTTGCGAACCGAACTCGCTGCGGTGAAAGACCGCGTGATTGCCTCGCCTGAGCAGTATTTCGCCCAGTTCAAAGCTGCCGCTGAGCGCAATGGCGCGATTGTCTACGAAAGCACCAGTCCAGACGACGCCAATCGCTATATTGCTGATCTCTGTGCGCGCAAAGGTGTACGGGTGATCGACAAATCGAAATCGATGGCGACTGAGGAGATCGGTCTGAATCATTATCTGGAGGAGCGCGGGATTCACGTTTCGGAGACTGACCTGGGCGAGTGGCTGGTGCAACTCTCGGCAGAGCGCCCTTCGCACCTGATCGCCCCAGCGATCCACATGGATCGCTTTGTTACTGCGGGGTTGCTCTCGCAGGCAACGGGGCAGCCGTTGGAGCCTGACGATATTGGGGGGCAGGTGCAGGCCGCCCGCCAGAAGCTCCGCGACGATTTTCTGCGGGCGCGGTTGGGCGTGAGCGGGGCCAATGCGGTGATCTGCGAAACAGGCACCACGATGATCGTGACAAACGAGGGTAATGCCGAGTTAGTCACCTCATTACCCGATATTCATGTGGTGCTGGTCGGTCGTGAAAAGCTGCTGCCCACAATGGCTGATGCGATGACCCAACTGCGGACACTGGCTCGCTCCGCCACTGGGCAGGCAATTTCGGTCTATACCACGTTTGTCAGTGGCCCAGATCGTCCTGGGAAAGAAGTCCACTACGTTTTTGTCGATAACGGTCGTACGGCGATGGCCGCTGACCCTGATTTCCGCACTGCGCTGCGTTGTATTCGCTGTGGGGCCTGCGCCAACGTTTGCCCGCCCTATCAGGTCGTTGGTGGTCATGCCTTTGGCTATATCTATACCGGGGCGATTGGGCTGGTCAATACGGCCTTTCATCATGGGCTGGCGGCGGACGCTGGCCCGCAATCGCTCTGCGTCTCATGTAATGCCTGCGCGACTGTTTGCCCTGTGGGGATCGACTTGCCGCGGCAGATCCTTGACGTGCGGCAGAAGGTTGTGGCCGAATACGGTCTGCCCTGGTACAAGCGCCCAATTCTAGAACTTTGGTCGAATCCCACAGTCTTCGATCGGGCAGCGCGGGCGGCGGCGCGCCTTTCGCAGCCATTGGCGGCCCCTAGCGGCCCGTTCATGCGGAAGTTGCCTGGAGCGAGCAACTACCAGAGCTGGCGGAGTTTACCCGTGCCAGCCAAAGTGCCGGCGCGTGATCAGCTTTTTGGCGGAGTAACGGCAGGTGTGCCGGTTGCCCCACGGCTGGCACCAGCGCTGATCCCCACCAAGGTGACAGGGAAACGGGTTGCGTATTTCATTCAGTGCCTGACCGACCGCCTCTACCCACAGATGGCCGAAGCAACCGTGCGGTTGATGCAGGCGTGTGGTGCCGAGGTCGTGGTGCCTGCCGCCCAACACTGCTGCGGCCTGCCTGCATTTGATTCGGGCGACTGGGAGCGGGCGAAGACGATGGCGCGGGCGACGATTCTGGCGTTGGAGGAAGCTAACGCGGAATGGATTGTCACGGCGGGGGCTTCCTGTGCGGTGGCGATTGCCCATGAGTATCCGCACCTGTTCAAAGATGAGCCAGCGTGGCGCACGCGCAGCGAGGCATTGGCGGCGAAGATGGTCGATCTCACGACCTTCCTGACTACAATCGCCCAGGTGCCAGATGGCGCCCTGGCTGCGGGCGATGGTGAGCCAGTCGCCTATCACAACTTCTGCCAGTCGCATAATGTGCTGCAATTGCGGGAAGAACCGTTGCGGCTGATTCGTGACGTTTTGGGACGGGCAATGGTTGAACTGCCCGAAGCAAATGTCTGCTGTGGCTTTGGTGGCTCAACGTCGTTTGACAAACCAGAGCTTTCAGAACATATCCTGGCGCGGAAACTTGACAATGTTGATCAATCTGGCACTACGATCCTGATTACCGATAACCCTGGCTGTATCATGCACCTGCGCGGTGGGATCGAGGCCAGTGGGCGTACAGTGCGCGTGATGCATCTGGTCGAACTCCTTGACGAGGGCTTACAGGCGAAATTCCCCGCAGCATTTGCGGAGTAGTGCGAACAGCTAGCTATTGATCAGTGATGGCAGGCAATGCTAAGCGCCGACAGCTCACAAGCTGTCGGCGCTTGGCGTTCTTGATCTGCGAGGTGCCTTAGGGCAGGGTGGAGATTTTCCAGTCACCGTTTTCTTTGACTAAATGCACCGTTTTGGTGTCGCTGGTTCCTTTTGCGTAGCGTACTGTCCCCGTAATGGTCGCCGTCGTCACGCCATTATTCGATGCTATGTTGGTGCCGGTGACATTGAAGCTACTGACCCGCCCGGTCGAAATCTCTTGGGCTGTCCAGAGTGTTTGCAACGAGTTTTCGGAAACTGTCGCGCCCAGAGTTTTGCTCAGATACCCGTGGGCTTTGCTCCAGCTATGCGCCCCGACCGCATCATAATAGCCTTTGGCGGCATTTTGCGCCCCAGTAATATTCCCAGCGGCTGATTGAAACAAGCGTGGGCCAAAGATAGCACTCATCCCAACAACGCCAACACAACAGAGCAGGAGTAGCCCCGCAATGCCCAGACCAATCCATAAACCTCGTTTGTTTTTCGGTGGTGGTGCTGGCGGGTAACTGCCTGGTGGTGGGCCGTAGCCCGACGGATAACCGCCCATTGGCGGGGTGGCATTCGGGGCTGGCTGCGCTGGATAACCGCCAGCATTATTCGGCCCATATGGTGGTGGTGCAGCTGCCATGAAAACTCCTCCCAGTGCATTGTTGTCAACAAATAGTCTCCGCACGATTGCTACGCTAGGAGATACGCGCAAAGTGTGGTCAACATTTCTGACTACAAGTATGGTGCTTGGGTTAGCATACTGTATTGGCTGTGGGCAATGCCGTAGCTAGAGTGAAAGATCTGGACAGAGCGGAAAACGCTCTAGCATTGCTCAGGGCGTTGGCGGGGTGCGATCGTGTCCAAGATGCTGCCGCCGCTGTTCAATTCCGGCACTGAGGCGATGGTAAAAGTCGGTCACGTCAGCAGAGGGATCGGCTGGGGCATCGCGTTGTCCCAGCAGGTCAAGAATCGCGATTATGGGCAGCGCGACGATACCAAGTAGCCCCAGGTAACTGGTGAGAATCAAGGCGATATTGGCCCCATAATCGAGCAGCAGGTAGAAGAGTGTGCCGAGCATCGCCAGGGAGAAGAACGCTGGTAATTCGGTAATCCCCGCAATGCCCGTATCGAGGCGCTGACGGAACAGATAGAGTGGAAAAAACGCGGAGATCCCCAGGATTGCCAGAACAATCGCTAAACCATAGCCGCCAATATTGCGGGCAAAGAGAAAGGCTGTGGGGATTAGTGCGGCTATGAGCAGCACGAACGTCACTTTACGGATGGCAGGAGCAACTGGGAAGAGGACTGCGCGCTCACTGGGGAAACGTCCGCCAATATCGAGTAGCTCGCCAAAAATCTTGCGCCAGTCATCGGCAAAGGTGAGCCAGAGGATCAGCGCTAGAGTGAGGCTCAGCGTGACCCAGGCCAGCGCTCGCCAGCGTGGGCTAGCGATAGTCACCAGATCAATGAGTGATGAGCGCAGCCACCAGCCGAGGGCGGCCAGGATTGCCAGCAGAACCAACCCAAGCAGTTGATTGCTGGCGAGGAACTGTGCCATAGCTGACTCCGTTCTGCTCAGAACAATAATGGCTTTTCACGATCAGCAGCAATCGCTGTGTACTTCAGGGGCTATCACTATTGTCTTGGGTTATTGTCCTATAGTTCGCCCATGATTGCCTAGTCTGCTGTGCGCGCAAATTCGCGCACAACGCAGGCCCTCAGTAAAGCCTAGCGTAGCTGGATACTTATGATCGGCATGATGATGGTAGTGCCATTTCGTGCCTGCCTGATACCCGCTCCACCGTCATAACGCGCTTGTGCTTGCAGGGCGATATTGTTGAAAATTGGCGAACAATTTGGCTTGACAGCGAGAGATTGTCCGATTATGCTGCAAACCAAGTAAACAGATGCTGTACGAATAGTGCCAGCAGGAGGGTCCAAGACTGCTGTTTGCCTGTTGGGGAGTTGGGCGAATCGGCGTATAATGTCTCTAAAGCATCTCCAGGTATCGTTGCGTCTTGCTGTAGGGCAGGATCGTGGAGCGGCAGGAAATCAGGAGCGGGAGGGGGAATGACGGTATCTCTGGACGGGGTAAATCAGCACTCCGGCATGGAGGCGAAACGCAGTAAGCTGCGTACGTTTATAACGCTCCTGCCTCTATTGGGGTTACTTGTTGTCTTGGCGGGCTGTACTTTCGAAGGCCCGACAATGACGATCGATCCGTCGAAATCGGTTGAAAATAAAGATCTCTGGGGGTTGTATGCCCTGGTCTGGTGGCTGGCTGTCGCCGTTTTTGTGGTTGTCGAAGCGATGCTGTTCTACGCGGTTATTCGGTTTCGGCGGCGGCCTGGGCAGGGACTACCGAAGCAGGTGCATGGCAATAACCGCCTGGAGGTAGGCTGGACAATCGTGCCAGTTATCTTGCTGGTCTTAGTTGCCGTACCGACTATTCGGACGATTATCACGCAAGCGGAAGCAGCCCCAGCCGATGCAGTGCGGATCAAGGTGATCGCCCATCAATTCTGGTGGGAAGTGCGCTATCCAGATCCCACTGACCCCACAAACCGCGATAAAGATGTTGTGACGGCAAATGAGATTCATCTGCCGCAGGGGGTGACGGCTGAGTTTGAACTGACTTCTGCCGATGTGCAGCACTCGTTCTGGGTGCCGTTGTTCGGCGGGAAGATGGACGTGTTGCCCAACCGCTTCAATTATTGGAAATATACGCCAACGGAAGTTGGCTCCTACTATGGTCAGTGTGCTGAGCTTTGTGGTACGGCACACGGCTTTATGAAGATGTATGTCTTCGTGGAAACCCCAGATAATTACCACACTTGGTATGCCGCGCAGCGTCAACCAGCGTCGCCCGTTACCTCGGCTAATGCCACTGAAGAGCAGATCAAGAAAGGCCAGCAACTGGTCACTGGTGGCGCTTGTGTTACTTGCCACTATATCGCTGGGACCAATATGAAGGGGCGGGTTGGCCCTGATCTTACGCACTTTGGCAGCCGTACCACGTTGTCTTCTGGCTGGGTGCCGAATACAGAGGAGAACCTCAAGACGTGGGTACATAACCCAGACTTGATTAAGCCGGGGGTGACGCATCTGGCAAACGAGCAGATCGCTTCGACTGGGAATCTGTACAGCCGGATGCCAGCCTTCCCACAATATACCGATGAGGAATTGACGGCAATCGCGAAATATCTGTTGAGCTTGAAGTAGGGTTGATCCGACAGTATCTACAAGGCCATGGATCACTGTTCGGATAGAAACGTACGCACACCGTAGGCAGGAGGACGGCGCATGGCAACAGTAACTCAGGCCCCACCACGAGTCATTACTCGACCAGCGGCCCAGCCGACTGGCCTGTGGAGCTGGCTCACGACGATCGATCATAAACGGATCGGGATTCTTTACATGGTAAGCTCGTTCCTTCTCTTTATGGTTGGAGGGATCGATGCGCTGCTTGTGCGATTGCAGCTTGCCAAGCCAAACAATCTGCTGGTAAACCCAGATACCTATAATGGCTTGGTCACCATGCACGCAACCACGATGATTTTTATGGCGCTGATGCCGATGACTGTCGGCTTCTTTAACTACATTGTGCCGTTGCAGATCGGTGCGCGTGATGTTGCTTTCCC
>JBDHWF010000097.1:0-15213 GCA_039810045.1 Chloroflexia bacterium | reverse complement strand
GATCGGCGCGATTCTCACCGCCTGCCTGCTGCCCCTCACCTCCAAACCCGCTACAGCCCCAGCCTAAACGCGGGACGCCTTCATATCGTTCCCCAGTCGCCGCAAGACGACTGCGTGGCCCGCAGGCCAGCCAGCCGCGACTGTAGTCGCCGAGGCTCGGGGCGTTTACAACCCACGATCGCCCTTATGGGCTCCCAATCACCCCAGGCCCAAACCCTACTGCGACGCCCGCCATCCCGTCCCCGCTGGATAGCCCGGAATCGCGGCACTGACGGCCATTGCTGGGTGCGGTCCTGGCCCCGATGCAGCCTGTCGCCCCCCAAGGATCGTCTCCGCCAGCACCCCGCCAGCGGCGATCTCCTCGAACACCTGCGCCAGTTGCTGCTCTTGCAGCACCGTATTGCCCTGCTCGGCCACGGCCAGCACCGCCGCCTTCCGCAGCAGTTCCTTCAAGTACGCCGGACTCGCCCCAGCCGTCCGCTCCACCAGCGCATCCAGATCGATCTGCCGCAGATCCAGCCCCTCCCCGTACAACAAGAGCAGGCGGCGACGGTCAGCGGCATCGGGCAACGGCAGCGCGATCACCTCATCGATCCGCCCTGGCCGCGCCGCCAGCGCTGGCTCCAGCGTTTCCGGGCGATTCGTCGTCAGCAGAAAGAGAATATCGCTGTCCTCCTGCAACCCATCCATCGCGTTCAACAACTCAAATAAGATCGGATTACTGCGCCCCATCATCTGCATCCGATCTTCGGCGATCAGATCAACATCTTCCAGCACCACCAGGGCCGGGGCCAGCGTTCGCGCCAGTTGCACAATCGCCGGCAGCAGGCCCAACCCCAGCCCGGTCGCCAGAATCGTCGTGCGCTGCGGCATCTGCCCGATCAGATAGATCGTCGTCAGCGTCTTCCCCACACCCGGAGCGCCATACAGCAACATCCCCCGTTTCAGCGAACGCCCCGCCGCCGCCAACTGCTGCACATGTTCGCCAAAGACAATCGTGCTGCGCTCGATCCGCTCCAGCACCCCTTCCGGCAAAATCACCGCCTCGCGGCTGATCGTGGGCAACTGATGAAACGCGATCAGGTTTTGCGGCCCAGGCCCAAACTGCCCAGGCGTGAGCGAAATCACCTGCTGAAGGTAGACATTGCGCTCCTGCATCGTCACGCGCAACGCCGCCAGAAACGCCTGCGCCACCGCAGGCCGATTCGCCAGCACCTCCACGCGCAGACGGGCGCGGGGGCCACCTGATTCAGTCGGCCCGCAGACAAATGCGATCAGCCGATCATCGCCCTCCCGAATCAGATAGAGCCCAAACTGCACACACGCCAGCACCCGCTCGCCCGCCAGATGGACCGTCACATAATCCACTGGCCCCTCCGTCAGCCCCCGTTGCCCGAACGCCCCCGTTCGCGCCACCAGATCCGACAGACTCACCACCATATACCGCTTATTCTCCGCGGCAATCCCCACCAGTTCGACCGTGCGCCCAGGCTGCTCGCAATAGGCGTCGAGCGCCAATTGCAAATTCGGATGCTCAAACGAATCGAACTCCTCCGTGATCACGGGGATCGTGGTGGGAGCCTCCCCCAGATGCTCCTGAAACTTCGTCAGCAATGGGCTAGCGTGGGGATTCTCCTGGGCCGACATCAGCGCGATAAACTGCGTGAACGCCACCCCAAACTCGGCTGGAGAAAGTGGTTGCTCGGACATCGCTGCCCCTCCTTTCCGCTGGTCAACGCGGCGGCAGCCCGATCTACACCCTACTCGTCACCATACCGCACCACCCGATGATACAGCGGGGCCACCTGCCAGCGATCGCGCCAGCATACGCTCGTTGCCACAACCTTTACGCCACATATTGCACCGCCAAGAATAGCAATTGTGGCACGATATGTCACTCCCATACCACAACAACGCCCCTAAATCCCGACAACAGCAATCCACCCACCTCCCCCAGTCCGCGCAGGCGGACTTCGTGGCCGCAGGCCAGCCAGCCGCGACTGCAGTCGCCGAGGCCAATTCAGGTTGCCGTTGCGGTTAGCCCCTTCCAACCAGGATAGTGCCGTTGGTCGCCCAGGCTCCCAATCGCCCACACTACCGTGCCAGATACCCCCCATCCACTGGATAATACCCACCCGTCACATACGACGCCTCGGACGAGAGCAGCCAGCAGATCAACGCCGCAACTTCGGACGGCTGCCCCATCCGGCCCAGCGGGTGCATCGCCAGAATCCGCTGTCCCGCCACCGGGTCATCCTGCCAGCCCTGCGTCATCGGCGTCTCAATAAACCCCGGCCCGACCGCGTTGACCCGCACCCCTTCGGTTGCATACTCAATCGCCGCCGTCCGCGTCAGCCCCACCACCCCATGCTTCGCCGCCACGTAGGCTGGCGCACCGGGCAGCGCCACCTGGCCGAGTACCGACGCCAGATTGACGATCGCCCCGCCCCCCGCCGCCACCAGCGCGGGCAACTCATAGCGCAGACAGTGAAAGACCCCCGTCAGATTGACCGCGATCACCGCATTCCAGTCCTCCAGGCGATGTTCCCCCGTGCGCCCCCCAGCGCCGCCAATCCCCGCATTGTTGCAGGCCAGCGTCAGCTTCCCGTAGGTCGCCACCGCGTGCGCCACCGCCGCCTCCACCGCGGCGGCCTCGCGCACATCACAGCGCAAAAACGTCCCCTGCCCGCCCGCGCCAACGATCTGCTCCACCGTCTCCGGCCCCCCAGCCCCGTCCAGATCAGTCGCGACCACCGCCGCGCCCCCAGCCGCCAACTGCAACGCCACCGCCCGCCCGATCCCCGACCCCGCCCCAGTCACCAACGCCACCTGCCCGGCAAACTCCCCCATCATTGTCGCCCCTCACTCTCGCCGCCCATCTCACCAACTGCTTCACAGTTCCTTCACAATTTCGTCAGGCACACGCCACACCTCAACGGTATCATCACCCCTAACGGCCCGGCCCATCGACCAACGAAGGAGGAGGATTGCCCCAATGGTTGCTGAAACTCAGCCCACCACCGCGACACCCCGCCCACGCGCCGAATCAACCCCCACCGCTGGGATTCGCGCCGCCCGCTGGGCCGTGCTGATCCTCGCCTGGGCGTTCGTCGGCTGCGTCTTCGTGCAAGTCTTCATCGCCGGACTCGCCCTCTTTGTTGATGGCAGCCGCTGGCAATGGCACACCACATTCGTCCACGTCTTCGAATTGTTGCCGTTCCTGATCTTGCTCTGCGCCGTCCTTGGGCGACTCTCCGGCGCGCTCAAAGCCCGCGCTGCCCTGCTCGTCGCCCTGATCTTCGCGCAATATTTCACCGCCAACATCGGCGGCATCGCCGCCGCATTCCACCCCGTCATCGCCCTGGTGATCACTGGCGTGGCGCTCGAAGTCGCCCAAACCGCCCGCACCGCCGTCCGCTAGCGCATCGCCAGTAGCACACGGTCATAGGCCCCTGTGTCTTCCGTGCCCGCAACCGAAAAGATCAGCAGCGCATTCTGATAGGCGACGATCCGGCCCTTTTTCCCGTAATGTTCGCGCAGAAACGTCTCCATCGCCGTGAGGTCAGCGGGAGAATCAAACGTAAAGAGCGTCGCCGCCGTCGGGGAACCAGCTTGCCCCGCCGCAAACGACTGCGCCTCACGATAGCGCGGCGCTTGCGCCCCCAACGCACCAGGGGCGAGTGGTTGCAGATTCTCCACCCGCAACCCCGCCCCCTTAAATGCCTGCAAGATTTCGTGCGTATTAAACCGCGCAAAGGCCGGCGTCGCCGTTTGCAATGGCGGGCCACCGCACCCACTCAGCAACGCCATGACCAGGAATGGAACGACCAACCGCCGTACCATACCAGCCTCCCAGCGCAGGTAACCGCCCCGTTGCTCCCCGCCGCACCCGCGCTAATATGACGCCAGATGCATCGGCATGATCACGTGCGTACTATCCGCCGTGCCAGCGGGGCGAATCACCCCCGCACTGGCCGAGTTCTGCATCTCCAACGCCACCTGCGGCGTCTTCAACGCCCCCAGCACCTCATTCAGATAGCGCACATTGAACGCGATCTGCCCCTCTGGGCCTTCCACTGCCGCATCAACATCGCTTGTATTATCGCCAACTTCCGCCGCATTGGCGCTGATCGTCAGGCTCCCCGTGGCGTAGTCGCCCTCCCCAGGCTTCATCGTCAGCTTCACCACATCATTATTATCACGCGCAAAATACGACGCCAGCTTCGCCGCACTCAGCAACTGCTCGCGCCCCAACACCGCGCGCGTCGTGTAGCCACTCGGCACAATCTGCCGCCAATCGGGGAACGACCCATCGATCAACCGCGACAAAAACTCGATACTCTCCGTGCGACAAAGCAGCTGATTCCGCCCCTTCGTCACCACCATCTCCACCGGGTCAGTCGCATCGCTGATCGTCCGCGCCAGATCGCTCAACCCCTTCGCTGGCACAATAATCGCCACATCGTCCGCCGCTGGCTCCACCAACTCCGCCGTCCGCACCGCCATCCGAAAGCCATCTGCTGCCGAAAGGGTCACCTTGTTCCCCTCAAAGCGCAGATGCACCCCCGCCAGCACCGGGCGACTATCATCCGTGGCAGCAGCAAAAACGACCTGCCCGATCGCCTCGCGCAGCACCTCCGGCGCGATCAACGCCGTCGGCTTCCCTTCAACCGTCGGAATCGCCGGAAAATCTTCCGCATCAATCCCGCGCACCGTCGCCTTCGACCGCGCCGCCCGCACCTGCAACGCCAGCGTGCGGCGATCAAGTTCCAGCCGAATCGCCTCATTCGGCAGATTCGCCACAAAATCAGTCAGCAAACGGGCGGGCACCGTCACCGCGCCCTCCTCATCGATACTGCAATCGACCCAACAGGTGATCCCGATCTCCAGATTCGTCGCCGCCAGCTTCAGTTGGCCCTGATCAGTGGCAAGCAGAATATTGCCCAGCACTGGCAGAGAAGTCTTCGACGCCACTGCCCGCGCCACGTGTCCCAGGCCTTTTTGCAACTGCTCCTGCATCACGGTGATCTTCATTGCATTCCTCCACCTGGGCGGCTGCTTTTCTCGCCTACCATCTCCCGAACAGCGGGCCGTTGCTCCCCACAACCTCGCTGACCGTACACCTCAACACTGTCGCGCAAGTATACACCGACCATCGCCAATCTGCCGCCCACTTGTCCCCAACGAGTTCGACCGTCCAATCACCTCGCGCCAACCTACCAACCAGCCCCCGCGTTACCATTCTGGCAAATCCCCGTTCCTCCTGTAGCACGGCTGACACCAAGCCGCCCCTGCACTGCCCAACGCAGGGGCCGCAACGACCAGAAGGAGGAACCCCATGACCCAACTAGGCAAGCTCACCCTGATCGCCCTACTGAGCAGTGCGCTCCTGCTCAGCGCCACCAGCGTCAGCGCCGCCCCAGTGCAAACCGCCGACCCCTCCAACGCTGCTTGGGCCGCCTACCGCGCCGCCACCCCCGCCGCCCAACCGCTCTATCGGCCCACCTGGCTCCCCGACCGCTTCCAGCAACCGGGCGCCTTCGCCAACGATGGCCTGATCTTCGGCGTTCGCTACGCCAGCGAGCGCCAAGAGGCGATCATCTTCGGCAGCACCGGGAATTTCGGCAGTTGTCCTGCTGACGCATCCACCCAGGAGCCAGTCCTGATTCACGGCCTGCTCGGCACCATGCAGATCCCCAGCAATCGGGAACGCTCCGGCTGTATCCTCTTTGCCTACTGGCAGGAAGCCAACAGCTTCCACCGCATCCTCACCTACAACAGCGAAACTAGTGGCCTCAGTCGCGCAGAACTCCTGCTGATCATCGCTGGCCTCGCCCCCGTTGCGCCCGACGGTCGCCCCATCCCTGGCCCGATGCGCGCAGGGCAGCCCAACGTCGACTGCTTCTCCCAAACGAACCACTGTATCGCCGGGCCATTTCGCGACTACTGGCAGCAGCGCGGCGCCCTCGCCCAATTCGGCTATCCCCTGACGGGCGAGATGCTGGAACAATTGGAGGACGGCCAGCTCTATCAGGTGCAATATTTCGAGCGGGCCAGAATGGAGTTTCACCCCGTCGCCAACACCACGAAATACAATCTCCTGCTCGGCCAGTTCGGGCGCCGCATTCACGGGCAGGTCGATCCCCCAGTCGCCCCAGCCCCCGGTGCCACCTTCTTCCGCGAAACAGGCCATAACCTCAGCGGCTCCTTCCGCGATTACTGGACCGCCAACGGTGGGCTGACCCAATTCGGCTACCCAATCACCGAGGAATTCACCGAAACCCTGGAAGACGGCCAGCCCTATACCGTGCAGTATTTCGAACGCGCCCGCTTCGAGCATCACCCCGCCAACCCCGCCCCCTACGACATCCTCCTGGGCCAGTTCGGGCGGCGCATCCTCAGCACCACCTTCGACAACGACAGCCAGCACTACCAGCAGGCGACCGCCCCGCGTCCAGCCAACGGCAGCGACCAGTTCTTCCCCGAAACGGGCCACAACGTGTCCGCCCGCTTCTTCGCCTACTGGCAGGCCCACGGCGACCTGGCCCAGTTCGGCTACCCGCTTACCGAACCGTTCGCCCAGCAACTCAGCGACGGTAATACGTATCAGGTGCAATATTTCGAGCGGGCCAGATTCGAGTATCACCCGGAAAATGCCGCGCCCTACGACATTCTGCTGGGGCAATTTGGCCGCCAGATCCTGAATGAAAACGCTCTGCTCAGCGGCGACCTCCGCACCCTCTACGTTACCAGTGAGCTCGTCCGCACCCAGCTTGGCGCACCACTCGGCCCAACTATCAACGAAGCGGGCGCGTGGCAATCGTATCAGCGCGGCGTCATGTTCTATCTGCCGTTCCACACCGCGCCGCAACCAACTGGCCCCGTAATCATCTCCCTCTGTGGCAATTACACCAACGACCCCAAACTCTTCTTCTATCTATCCGACACCTGGACGGAAGGGCAGGACCCCGGCGGCGGCCCCAGCCCCAACCCCGAAACGTTCTATCCACAGCGCGGCTTCAATAAAGTCTGGCAGGAAAATCCCGCCGTGCAGCAATGTCTCGGCTACGCCACCAGCGCCAACGAAATCAGCTTCACGATCGATACCCAGCCCTTCCAGGGCGGCACGCTGCTGAATAGCAACACCCCCGAAGGCCACTACCTCTACCTGTTCTACTACATCCACGCCTGCCCCGATTGTCTCGCCACGGGCTTCTACGAACGCTTCACCCCAGCGCGCTAACGCCACGGCGCGGCAGATCTTGGTAGATCTGCCGCGCCGTCAGAATAATCGCAATCCGTTGTGATCAGGCGGAAACGGGGTTCGTCACCACCTCGCGCACCGCCTGCAACGCCGTTTCCACATTGTCCGCGCTCACGTCCATGTGCAAGACCGCCCGTATCCGTGTGCCAATCGCGCCCATCTGCACTCCCCGCGCCTTGATTCCTGCCAAAAAGGCGCTGTTCGTCAGTCCTGGCGCAGTGAGCGTGAAGAACACAATATTCGTCGCTGGCTCCGGGTTGCCCAGCGTGATTCCCGGAATATCCCCCAGTCCAGCGGCCAACTGCCGCGCATTCGCGTGATCCTCCGCCAGGCGCTCGACATGGTGTTCCAGCGCGTAAACACCACCCGCCGCGATAATTCCAGCCTGCCGCATCGCCCCGCCAAAAATGTGCTTATAGCGCCGCGCCTCTGCGATGAACGCCGCCGACCCCGCCAGCACCCCGCCAACGGGCGCGCCCAGCCCCTTCGAGAGGTCGATCCAGACCGAATCACAGCCAGCGGCATATTCCTGTGCCGACACCCCCGAGGCCACCACCGCGTTCATCAGCCGCGCCCCGTCCATGTGCGTCGCCAGCCCCAACGCGTGCGCCTGCTCGCAAACCGCCTGCACCTGCGCCAGCGGCCAGATCGTCCCGCCCGAAAAATTGTGCGTCTGCTCCAAACAGACCATCCGCGTCGCCGGAATATAGTGGTTCGCTGGCACCACCGCCTCCGCCAGTTCCTCCGGCGTAAACGACCCCTGCCCCCCACCGATCAGCTTCACCAGCACCCCCGAATGGAACGCCGGACCGCCCGCCTCCGAATCGAACAGATGCGCCTGTTGCGCCGCCACGATCATTTCCCCAGGCTTCGTCTGCACCTTGATCGCGATCTCATTACACATCGTGCCGCTTGGCAGATAGAGCGCCGCTTCCTTCCCCAGCAACTCCGCCACCATCGCCTGCAACCGATTGACCGTCGGGTCCTCCCCTTTCTGCTCATCCCCAACCTCGGCCTCGGCAATCGCCCGCCGCATCGCCGCCGTTGGTTGCGACGCCGTATCACTCCGCAGATCAATGAACCGCCCCATCGCGCCCTCCCTTACTGCACCGCTCATTCACCCATCATCCTGACCAGACCGCGCAAGGATACCGCGCCCGTTCCCCCGCGCCAAACCGTCCCCGCCACAGCAGGAAAAGACCGGGACCTGCCCCCTGCCCCAATGCTATACTTCGTGGTACAGCAGGCCCGATCTGCCAGAGAGCGAGGTAGCCCGATGACCATTACCCCCAGCATCCAGCTCGGCCCCGCGTTTGCGGCCTTCACCGATGACACCGAGGAGTCAATCGTGGGGAGCGACTATCATCAGCGCACGATCACGCTGGTCTACACCAGTCTGGCCGCCTGTGGCCCCGAACGCGGCCTCCCCTGGTATATTGGCAACCAACTGCGGATGGTCATCCCCCGCGAGGGTGGCGGCACCCTCTCCCTCTCGTCCGATCTGCTCGTCCACCCCAACCTGCGCCACCTGCCAAACCGCGACGCCCTGCACGTCGCCACCGAAGGGCTGCCCACCCTGGTCATCGAAGTCGCCAGCCCCTCCACCGCCCTGACCCGCGACCTGCAAGAGAAGCGCGACCTCTATGCCCACCTGGGGATCGCCGAATACCTCGTCTTCGACCCCGCCCAGCGATTTATCCCCGACCTGCTGACCGCCTGGAAGCTGCCCGCCACCGGCCACCACTACCAGCCGTGGCTGCCAGAAGCCGATGGGCGCTGGCATAGCACCCTGGGCATCGCCTTCGCCATCGCCGAACCATTCCTGCGCGTCTATGATCAGGAAGGCCAACTTGTCCTCACCCGCCAGGAAGAAGCGCTGCAACGGCACCAGGCCGAAGCCACCCGCCAGCAACTCGCCGACCAACTCGCCGCCGAACGCCGCCGCACCGCCGCGCTCGAAGCCGAGTTACGCCGCCTGCGCGATGGCTAAGCCTCTCAGCGACCAGCCAGCCGACCCATTCGCCCCGATCGTCGCCTTCGCGGCGATGCTGGCCCCGTTCTCACAGCCCTGGTTTGTCTCCGGCGGCTGGGCGATCGATCTCTTTACTGGCACCCTCAGCCGCCCCCACAGCGACATCGAGATCGGCATCTGGCGGCATGATCAGCCCGCCCTTCATCAGCACCTCGGCCAGCACCTCCCCACCTGGCACCGCTACCAGATCGTCGAATACCCCAGCGGTATCCAGCGCGAGCCGTGGCCCGCCGCCACCACCCTCGCCCTCCCCAGCCACCAACTCTTCATCAGCCCCACCCCGCTCGGCCCTGGCGCATTCCCCGACTACGGCTTCTTCCTCAATGATCAGCTTGCAGGCCAGTGGCAATGGCGGCGCAACCCCACGCTCACGCGCCCCGCCCACACGATCATCGCCACCTCACCGCTCGGCATCCCGATCCTCGCGCCCGAAATTCAACTCCTCTACAAAGCCCACCACCATCAGCCCAAAGACGACGCCGACTTCGCCGCCGCCCTGCCGCACCTCACCACCACCCAGCGCGACTGGCTCCGCACCGCCCTCCAGCAGCACTACCCCGCCGACCCCTGGCTCCCCGCCCTCACCCCGCCCACCAACGCGAGCAAAGACTAAGCGGTTCAGCCCCTAAACCGCGCTACCGCCGTCGAATGACAACGCCACTCACCAATCTATTACCAAGACCGTTCGCGGCACTACAGCCCTATCTATTCATTGCGGGATAGTGTTGAATGTGTAGCTGAGCAACCGTATGCAGCAGGGGGCAGTAGCTACTGCCCCCCTGCTCATTGTCTTGCTTCGGATTTACAGCAACGGACGCCACTCGCCTTCACTGCCTGCAACCGGCTCACCAGTCAGGGGATCAAGATCGCGGTACTCCCCAGTGCGCGGATTGATCTGATGATAGGTACCCCTATTCGGGTTGGGATCGGCCTCGTACTCATACCCATCATCCTCGTCATGCCAGACCCGCCGATGCAACCCGCATGCGCGGGAAACGCCACGGTGCCAACGGCGTCCGGCGGCGAATGGAGGAAGCGGCACCGTTTACTGCTGCTCCAATAACGCGTGAAGATTATCCTCTGCCTCGCGAATTTCAAACAGTGGCTTGCGGTCGAGAGCAGCGTCACGATAGATCGCAGGGCCGTCAAGGCGCACGATATAGTAGCCCTCCCAATGATCTTCTCGGACAATCCGCCCGGTGCGCTTGGTGAGGATCAGTCCGATCGGATCACCTGCCAATTCCACCCGCTGCCCTGGCCGGAGACGGTTCATTAATGCCATATTTTTACGTACCTTCCGGGTGCAACCTTCGCAGATAGCCGAGGCCGATAGCTTCCTCTCATCCGGCCCTTTGGTACGCTCGATGGAGCCACCAGCCTACAGAAGGAATTTTATCACCCGCTGATATTTCTGCATAGCTGTCTATCTGGGCAGGATAGGGGCATCACGTAGACAATTACGCAGCACGCGACGACCCTGATCAACAAACCTGACTCAATTGGGGCGAAGAAACCCTCATCATCGAACGGTAGCGCACCAGCCACAAACGCGCTCTTCGCGCACGGTGCCGTGACAGCGTTCCTGGCCCCAGCAAGCCCCCCGTTATTGCGCTGCCGCCTCGTCCGCCGCATCCGCCAGCGACGGCCCCGCGCACGGCAACCAGAACGTCATCGTCGTCCCCGCACCTTCGCCGTCGCTCTGCGCGCGAATCCAGCCGCCGTGCCGCTCGACAATACTGCAGCAGATGTACAGCCCCAGCCCGACCCCAGGCAACGCCCGCTCCGTAGCATTCTGCGCCCGCTGGAACGGTTCAAAGATCTGGCGCGCCGCGCCCGCAGGCAGACCAATGCCACTATCCTGCACCGCCACGGCCACGCCCGCACCTTGCCCCGTCACGCGCACCTGCACCGCGCCCCCGTCAGGCGAATATTTCAGCGCATTCTCCAGCAGATTCGTCAGCACCTGCGTCACCCGCTGCTGATCTGCCTGCACCAATGGCACCCCCTCAGCCACCGTCAGCGTCAGCGTATGCGTGCTTCTGGCCCGCACCTGCATTTGCGCCACCACCTCCTGCGCCAAGACGCCCAGGTCAAGCTCCTGCAACTTCAGCGGCAATTGCCCCGTCCGCAGGCGAGACATATCGAGCAGATCATCGGTTAGATCGACCAAACGATTGACCAACCCGATAATACTCTCCAGCCCCTCAGTCAGCCGCTCGCTCGCCAGTTGCCCCTGCCGCTGCCGCCGCAACAACAGTTGCGCCCCACCTTTGATCGCCGTCAGCGGGTTCTTCAACTCGTGCGCCGTAATCGACAACAGCGTATCGCGCGATTCCACCGCTGCCTCTGCGGCGGACAGCAACCGATCGCGCTCCTCCTCCGCCGCCTGCTGCGCCGTAATATCGGTAAAGAGCAACGCCACTTCATTGCTCCCATGCCCGCCCACGCGCACCGCATAGACGTCAAACCAGCGGCCCATCTCCGCTGAACCATTGCGAAAACGCTGGGCGACCCCCGTTTTGGCGACCTGCCCATACGTCTCAAACCAGAATTGCTCCAGATTCGGCACCAACTCCCGCGCCGTCCGGCCCACCGCATCGACCAAGCCCGTTTGCTGCTCAAATGTCGCATTCGTCTCTAAAAACCGATAATCAACGGGCGCCCCCGCCTGATCAAAAATCATTTCCAGAATACAAAACCCCTGATCAACCGAATTGAATAACGTCCTGTAGCGCGCTTCACGCGCCAGCAATGCCGTCTCCGCCTGCACCTGCGGCGAGAGATCAAAGCCCGAAATAAAAATCCCCGTGACCTGGCCCTCTGGATCAGCAATCGGCTCAACCACAACCGATACAAAAACTTCCTGCTCCTCCTGCCCCTCTGTCGCAACCAACAGCCGCACCCGCTCCCCAATAAAGCGTTCGCCCGACTGATAGACCTGATCCAGCACCGCCAAGAAGCCCTGATCCGCCAGCGCAGGGAAAGTCACCGCAGCAGGCTCCCCCACAATCGCCCGCCCAGGAAAATGCTGTTCAAATCGCCGATTCGCAAAGACCCACCGATGGTCCGGCCCCTGCACAATCGCAATAAATCCTGGGGCATTGCTGAAGAGCTTGGCGGGGGTACTCGCCCGCCCACCTACCTGTTCCATACCCTTCCCCTACCCTCGTCTGGGGCACTGGTCATGCAGGCCAGCTACCACACAAGCGGCCCACACACCCTTCGCAGATCAGTATGCCCGCAGTATAGCCGATTTTTTGCCAATTGCTGCTATAACCACCGATTTCCCCGCGCTTGCCCCCCAACCCCCAGCATCGCCCCGCCAGCCATCTAGTACTAAAGTACTAGACAACTATGCGCCCAATTTCCTTCCCTCTTAAGGAAAAGTACTGTAGTATCAACCCAACGCTCCTGGTTGGCAGATTTGTGGGCCAATCTGGACTCAGCGTTTGGTAGCTGGGCGGCTCGTCCGACCTCCTCCCAGCGCTGATCGCGTCTGAGCAACTGCGCTACCGGCCCTCACCCTGCGCCTCGCGCCACCGTGAGTACCCCCCGGTAGCCAGTGCCCACCCGATCAGCCCTCGGTAGCAGGCGCACGCGCCACCAGCACGGGTATTAGGAGGAGAATCTGGATGACTGTTTCGGCGCCGAGCCATCCCGCCGACCACCCCTCATTCGCAGGAAGAGCGATACGACTCCTACTCTTTGGTAGCTTCCTCTGGACTCTCTGCTTTACCGCCCTGCCCGCCGCCCCAGCCACCGCCGCCGCTGCCGCCCCCACCCCGATCACCACTGGCGTCCCCCGGTTTGAAGCTGGCCCCTGTGTCTACACCCTCGCTGAAGGGCAAACCGAAGGCAAGACCGTCAGCTGCGGCACCGTCGTCGTCGCGGCCAAGCACAACAACCCGACTGGCCCCACAATTCGGATCCCGGTTGCCGTCTACAAGGCGATCAGCGCCACCCCCGCCGCCGAAGCAACGATCTTGCTCACTGGTGGCCCCGGACAAAGCGGCCAGATCTTCAATACTGTTATGGAGAACTCCGCCCAGGCCAGTGCCTTCTATAAAGGCACCGCCGCCAACAACGATGTGATCGTCTTCGACCAGCGCGGCACTGGTAAGTCAGAGCCATCCCTGGTCTGCGCCGAGATGAGCGGGATGATCACCAAGAGCCTCTATCTCCAGGCTTTTGCCGACTCCCCCTTCGTCACCGCGATGGCCCGCTGCCGCGATGACCTCGCCAAGAAGGGCGTCGACTTCTCCGCCTATACCACCACCGAGAACGCCGCCGATGTCAATGACATTCGGATCGCCCTCGGCTACCCCGCCCTCAACGTGGTTGGTGGTTCCTATGGCTCCGCACTCGGTCTCGCCGTCATCCGCGACTACAGCAAATATGTGCGGTCCAACAGCATCGTCTCGATTGCCCCGCTCCAGAGCGCCTGGTTCTTCGAGCCCCCACAGAGCTTCCACCACTCGCTGACCGCCTTCTTCGCCGATTGCGCCAGCAAAGCGGACTGCAACGCCGCCTACCCGAACCTTCAGGCCGCCTACCAAGGCACCGTCGCCACGCTGAACAAAGCGCCCTATCCGCTGAAGGTCAAGGACCCCGCCAGCGGCCAGATCGTCACCGTGCCGCTGGATGGCGACACCTACACCAACCTGTTATTCCAGTTCTTCTATGCCTCATCGATTATCCCGTTCATGCCCGACATGATCACGCGCTCAGCCCAGATGAACTTCGTCTGGCTGGAGAATATCCTGCCGCAGTTCCTGGAAAGCGAGAACGAAGACCCCATCGCGATGGGGATGCACTTCTCGATCGTCTGTAGCGCCGACCCCTCCAAGGCCCGCCTGGATGCGGCAATCGAAGCCGACAAGTCAGTATTGCCCGAAGTCCGCGCCGCGCTTGAACCACAGAGCATCGACTACTACACCATCTGCCAGAGCTGGCCGAGCCTGAACGCCGACATGAAAAGTACTACGGCGGTCGTCAGCGATGCCCCCACGGTCCTGATCAACGGGCAGTTCGACCCGATCACCCCGCCAAACTATGGCGCATTGGCGAAGGAAACGTTGTCGAACGCCGTCAATGTCACCCTCCCCGGTGGTGGGCATAGCGCCATCCTCCCGTTCGACCCCGTTGGCACCTGCGGCTTCGCGATCACGATCACCAACATCGCCAACCCCGGCAAGCCCGACACCAGCTGCACCTCTGCCCTGGTGACAACCTATCGGGCCTTGCCACCGGCCATTGGTGGCCCCGCCCCATCGCCAACACCGTCACCGTCACCCTCGGCTTCACCAGTGCCGACCCCCAGCCCAATGCCGAGCAGCAGCCCGATTCCTTCCCCACCACCCACGGGGAATGGCGGCGTCCTGCCCGGTCTGCCGAACACGGGTGATGGCGGCAGCACTGGCGGCAACAGTGGTGGTTCAGCCAACTGGTTGATCGTCCTACCGTTCCTCGCGCTCGCCGCTATCGGCGTCGCCCCAGCGCGGCGCCTGATTCGGCGCTACGCCCGCTAAGCCACGCTAAGCGGTTCTGGCAAATCGCCACACCGTTCCCACAGGCCGTACCAAACTTTGGTACGGCCTGTGGCATTCCACTCCCCCCGCAACGTCCCCAGCTACCGCGCCAACATACGCTGCTTTGGCCTCAACTTTGGCTTGTGCCTGCCGTTCCCCTCCGCAACGCCCCCAGCTACCGCCCACTTCTCCCCCAAAAGCAGTCATGCTTGAGGAATATGCGGCACCAGATCACGATCTCGCCCAGCCACCGCGCCTAAAGTGGTCTCCACAACCACCCCCCAAGTGGCTCTCCCCTGCCGCCACCATTCCCGCTATCATCAACCACAGCGCCGCCCCAGCGCCATGAAGCTGTTACTGGCGGGGGCCGCAGACCTGCCAGCCGCGCA
>JBDHWF010000096.1:0-15304 GCA_039810045.1 Chloroflexia bacterium | reverse complement strand
ACCTTGAGTGTGCCAAGGTCGGGGCGGTGCATTGCGGCGGCGGCGCGACTCGTTGCGCGCTCAATCACATCAGGGAGTGACATCCCCAGGTTGAGGAACTTGGAAAGGGTCACTGGCATATCGAACATTGGCCCCTGCACCGCCATCTGATGAATATCGCTGCTGATCACGTCGGGCGGGCAACCGTCGGCCAGCGCCGCTTCTGTCGTCTCAAAACTAAACGAACCTGTGCCATGCCCGATATCGAGGATCAGGCCCGCTTCGTGCAGGCGCTTAATATCCGGGCGCACTGGTTGGCCGGATTGTGCTACTGCATTTTCGCCCCCGCGGAAGCAGTGCGTGAGAATATCGCCAGGGCGTGTCAGGGGCAGAATCTCATCAAGTGTTGGTCCGCCATTACCAAAGTGGACCATCAGCGGCAATTGCACGCGGTCTGCCAGTTCACGCGCCTTTTCGAGTGGCGCGATCCCTACGCCGCGTGTGGTTTCTCCGTCAATGCGGGCCTTGATCCCAAGGATAATGTCGCGATTCGCGTTCACAATCGTTTCCGCCAGGTCAACGTCCCAGTAATTGCGGTTCTGAAACTCCCAGCTCGGCGCAACTAATCCGATGGAGGAGAGGTTGAGTAGACAATAGGTGCGAACGCGATTCGGTTCGGCGATATAGCGGCGGAAGCCAGGGAAGGTGTAGGCTCCGGCACTCCCGACATCGAGCCAGGTGGTGACACCTGTACGAGCGGCAACGGGATCAGCTTCGATTCCCCAATAGGTGACACCCCAATAGATATGGGTGTGGAGATCAACCAGACCAGGGGTGACATATTGGCCGCTGGCGTCGATCACCTTGTCGGCCCGACTGGGGTCGATATTCGGTTCGACTGCGGCGATTTTGCCTGCTGCAATCGCCAGATCGAGCTTTCCGCTCAGCCCTGCGCCAGGGTCAACAACTTCGCCACCCGTGATCACGGTGTCGTAGCGGGCCAGTTGGTGGGTCATCAGTTTCCTCCTTCTATTAGCCTACCCGCGCAACAGTGGGCGGGTCAGGCACGTTGGGCCACCGGCACGATTGTGGGAGATTTCGTCGCCAGTGTACAGAATTACGTCGCAGCCTGTGGCGCGAAGTCGTGCCGCAGTGATTGTGTTTTCCCGCAGGATCAGACAGCGCTTTGGGCCAAGAACCAGCACATTCGGCCCCTGCGAGGCGAATTCCTCATCAGGTACGTCGATCAATTCCCAGCCGCGTGCGGCCAGTTCCTCCAGAAACGGCACCGGCAGCAATGGACGATAGACTACCGCCAGTTGATCGGCGATTGGGCTGATCAGCGAGAGCAGATGCAGGCACTCCGCAGGGCCGTGCCAGTGCGGTAATGGAACCACCACGATGCTCACTCCTTGCTCGGCAAGGATCGTCCGCAGTTGGGCGATTCCGGCGGCGTTCGTGCGATACCCCTGCCCAACTGCCAGGGTGGTGTCGTCGAGCCAGAAGGAGTCGCCCCCTTCAAAGGTTCCTGGTGGCGTGATCCGGCCAGCGATTGGGATGTCCAATTCGTGCATCATCGCTGCCATGGCGGCGACTTCGCCTTCGCGCAGCGATTTTCCCGGCCAGCCGAGGATCAGGCCAGCGTTGGTCATAATGCCAGGGTCGTAGGGGAAGATTCCATCCTGCAACGCCGCGCTATCAAGTTCACCACTGATGACTTCGGCCCCTTGCTCCGCCAGGATCTGACGAAAGGCGGCGTGTTCACTGCTCGCCTGCTCGTGATTGAACGGGCGCAGGTAGCCGAACGCTTCCCATGACACGCGCTCATCTGGTGGTACTGGCGGGTAAACCAGTACCCGTTGCAGCGCAGCAACGTTGGTGTGGCCTCCATAGCGTGATTGCTGTCCAGTCTTCACAACGCTTCCTCTCGCACTAGGCCAGGATACGCTTTAGGGCGGCGATGACTTGTGCTGCCTCGCCCGCTTCCAGGCACTGTGGATTGAGCGCGATACCGTCGGTGCCGATCGGGGCTACTGCTATCCGTGGATCGCTCTCCCAAAGGGCGCTGACAATCTCATCGCGAGTATGGGCGCAGGGCGGGGCAAAGTGGATGACAGCGCGGCCATGTGGTTGGCCTGCCTCGCTGGGGTAGCTGCGCTCCGCAGTGACCCCAGGAAGATCTTTGACCGCAGCCAGCCAGTCTTGCACGGTCTGTTCGTATCCAGCGAGCACATACGCTTCTTCCTGGTCAAGCGACCAGGAGACCGCTGAAAGCAGGCCAACCATTTCTTCTTTGCCAACCTTCAGCGCTCGGGCGACACTATGGTTTGGTGCGCCATTGACACGGCAGCCTTCGATGATCGCTTTCTTCCCCAGCACCAGGCCGCTTGATTGTGGCCCACGCAACCCCTTGCCCCCACTAAAGATCGCAATGTCGGCCCCGATTTCCTTGGTGAAGTACCAGAGGTTGCTGACTGGGGGGATCTGCGCGGCGGCATCGACCACGACTGGTACGCCATGCTCATGGGCGACTTTGACCACAAATGGTAATGGTAACGCGCCGTGTGCAAAGTGCGCGCCGGCGAAGTAGAGGACACAGGCTGTTTGCGGTGTGATTGCCGCGGCGAGTTCCCATTCCGCCGTACTTTGCCCAAAGCCGATTTCGACGATCTTTGCCCCGGTGGCGCGGGCTGCGTGATCGTAGCCATTGCGCTGGCAGCGATGGATGATTACTTCATTTTTCATTCCAGTCGTATCTGGCAGGCGGGCGATTGCTGCGGGGTCAGTGCCAGTCATGCAGGCGGCGACGGCGACGGTAATCCCGCCCGCTGCCCCTGACGAGATGTAGCAGGCCTCGTTCTGGGTCAGGGTGGCGATGCGCTCACCGACCACTCGCTGTAGTTCGTCCAGGCTGATGAATGACTCCGCAGCGCGGGCCATTGCGGCGGCAACTGAGGGCGGCATTACTGAACCACCAAGCCGCGTGAGGGTGGCGGAAGCGTTGATGACTTTGCGGACTCCGAGATCGGCGTAGATACTCATTGCTCAATCCTCCAAATCCGTGGGCGCGGCTCGGCCCCTAGCTGCTGTGCGAGCCAGCTATCGAGCCAATCGTGGTCGGTACCTCCTTCGTGGGTTAGGTGATACTCTTCGACCGCACCGCCGAGGGCATCCCGTAAAGGGGCAAGCCACTCTGGGCCGCCGATCGCTCCAGCGTCGCCGACCTGTAGGAGAATGCGGCTCTGGATCTGTGATGCTAATGCTTGCGGCGCGAAATGTTCCAGGGTCTCCGCTACTGCGGCTTCGTCGGCAGGATTGCCGCGTAGATAGTCGTTGACCTCCTCGGTGGGGTAGCTGTCGGTGAGGGTGCGGGCTTCCATCAGGCGATGAAAAAGGAGTCCGCCCACGTTGCCAGCGGTGAAGCCGGGGCGTAGGGCGGCAACGAACAGCGCGAGATCATCACCAACAATCCCCACCTTCGTTGGATCAACTTCTGGCCGCGATAGCAAGAACTCGGCTCCCCGGAGGCAGTCGGCGATGATACTGCGATAGATATAGGTGGCAGGGTCATTGATCCCCATCGTCAGCAGGCCGGGGTAGGGCGCGGAGAACGGCTGATCAGCGAGCCGCTGGCCCCGATGCATTAACTGGAAGACCACGTAGCGGCGGCGGTCGTCAGGGTGTTGAACGCTATTGACGCTGCCATAGCGCGGGGTCAGAAAGAGGCCGGGGAATGGGCCATCGCCAGTTGGCACGCTCAGGTAGCCAAAGATCCGATATGGGCCGATGCTGGTCAGTTTGACTTCGTAGACGGTGGCGTAATCGGTCTGGCGTAGCGGCGAATGGGTCAGGGCCGGGGCAGCTGGGTACTGCGCGAGTTCTTCATCAACTGCGGCCCAATAGGCGCGAGGGTCAGCCATTGGTAAACCTCCCTGATGCGATAGTGGTGTCAAGTCTGGTCAGCGGTTGGTCTGGTCAACTAGCCAACGGTCATCTGGGCCTTCTCGGTTGGCCGCGCAGGTTTGAGATGCTCAGCCAGGAAATCTTGCACATTGGCCATTTCCCAATAGGCTCCTGAATCGTGGGCGCAACGGGCATACGGATGGATCACCTTCGGACCAGTCAGGGCATTGTAGAAGGCGTAGCCAGTCTCTGGCGGGCAAACATCATCAGCCTCGCCGACGTAGACCAGCATTGGGCATTTGATCCTTGGTGCAAAGTTAATCCCATCGAAATAATTCAACGTTTCGCGCATCGCTGCTTCGTGGTCTGGGTGGAGGCGCAGATATTCGTTCATTTCCTCGTAAGGGTAAGAGTCGGTTAGGTGTGCAGCATCCATAAAGCCACAGAGATAGGGCGCACCAGCGGCACCGCAGGTGATCCGATCCGCCCGCAGCGCGGCGGTGGTGATCGTCAGGGCACCACCCTGACTGCTGCCATGTACGCCGATCCGAGCGTGATCGACTTCGGGCCGCGTCAGCACGAAATCGACAGCGCGGGTGGCATCGATGTAGAACCCCCGATAGCTATAGGTATTGCGATCGATAATATTGTTGACGAGCAGCCCCGGATAGCCAGGATTGAAGCGGCTGTTAGAGCGGAGTTTCCCACGTGGGGCAACGCCCACTGCGGCATAACCAAGCTTGGCCCACGATTTCGGCAGGGTTGGCTCGGAGATATAGCCCGGCACAATCAGCAGTGCGGGGTAGGGCGGGGGCAGATATGCGGCAGTGGGTACACAATACCAACCAGCGATCCGCAGGCCATCCAGGCTGTCGTAGCCGATTTCATAGACATCGACTTCGGGTGTTGAACGCTCTGGGATGTGTGTCATGGTGGGATTCAGCGGGATAGTGTCAGCCTCGGCTAGCAGGGCATCCCAAAAGGCATCAAAGTCAGCAGGGCGGGTGGTAGTAGTGCCATACTGGTCAGCAGGCTTTCGTGCAGCGGGCATCGCTTGTCCTCCTTGTGTGCTTCGTTCCAAGGGCTTGTTGTCTGCATTCTAGAGAATTGCAGCCGTGCTGGCAAAAGAGGTCAGTGATTTGTTGCTGACCAGCACGTAACAGGATCAATTGTTCGCTGATTAGCGCAAGAGGTACGGATCGAGGGCGTCACGCAGGCCATCACCGATGAAGTTGATCGCGAGTACGGCGAGGGCGATCGCGATACCAGGGGGTATCCAGAGCCACGGCATCGACTCAAGGACCGTCAGTGACTGGGCATCGGTGAGCATATTGCCCCAGCTGGGCGTCGGTGGCTGTACGCCCAGGCCCAGGAACGAGAGCCCTGCTTCCAGCAAGATCGCCCCCGCCATCCCAAATGTCGCGGCGACAATGACTGGGGCGAGCGCATTGGGGAGGATGTGCCGAAAGATCAACCGACTGTTCGGTGCGCCGATCGTGCGACCAGCCAGAATGAACTCGCGCTCACGTAAGGTCAGGAAGAGACCCCGAACAATGCGGGCGATTGAAGGCCACCCTAATAGACCAATCACCAGCATCACATTGTAAATACTCGGCCCAAGGATCGAGACGATCGTGATAATCAGGATCAAGGTAGGGAAGGCGAGCACAATATCAGCTAACCGCATAATTAGCGAATCGACCCAACCACCATAGAAGCCAGCCAGCGCCCCAAGCACGACGCCAATCGTGGTGTAGATAGCTACGGCGACCAGCCCAACGGAGAGCGACACCCGTCCAGCGTGAATCAAGCGACTGAAAACATCACGGCCCGATGAATCGGTGCCGAGAATATGCGCTGCGCTCGGGGGCTTACGGTAGGCACTAATGTTCGTTTTTAGGGGATCCTGCCCGATCCAGGATGCCCCAAGCGCCGCAATGGTCAAGATTGCCAGAATGGTCAGGCCGATTAGCGCAACCTTATGGTGGCGGAAGCGGCCCCAAACGCTCGTACGCCGAGAACGAGTTGCTGGGCCAATTGCCAGCCCGCTCTGCGGCGGCGGCTGTTGGGCCTCGCTTGGTGTTTTGGGTGTGGATTGTTGTGTCGACTCAGCCATCTACTTCGCTCTCTTTGAGGATACTGCTACGAATAGTGCGGCAGCTCCTGTGATCGGGTGGTCAGGAATATTTGATTCGCGGATCAACGATAGCATAGCAAAGATCAGCGAGCAGATTGCTCAACAGAATCAATACAGCCGTGATCAAGTTGATCGCCATGATTACTGGATAATCACGACCCTGCACTGCCGTAATCGCCAACGTGCCCATTCCGGGCCAGGCAAAGATTGCCTCAATAATCACCGCACCACCAAGGAGGCGTGGCAGATTCAGGGCTACAATGGTAATCAGCGGAATCAGGGCGTTGCGTAGGGCATGACGCCAGATCACCGTCCGTTCCGCCAGCCCTTTTGCCCGGGCGGTATTGACATAATCTTGCCGAATAACTTCTAACATACTCGACCGGGTGTATCGAATCAATGGGGCAGCTTCGGCCAACCCTAGCACGACTGCGGGGAGAATCAGGTGTTTACTGGAGTCAAGCAGTGATGCAGTGCCCCCAACGGTATTCATCCCAGACGATGGCAGCCAGCCAAGTTTGAGTGAAAAGACATAGATTGCGGCGAGACCCAAAAAGAATGAAGGGATGGAGATCGCCGCAAAGCCAGCGATCGTGGCGAGGTAATCGATCAGCGAATATTGCTTGATTGCTGAGAGAATACCCAGCGGAATCGCCAGAACGAGCGAAATGATCAGCGCCGTGCTCATCAGCTTCAGCGTTGGTCCGATCCGTTCAAGTACTTTTTGGTTGATCGGTTGCCGATCTTTTAGCGAGAACCCCAGGTTGCCCTGAGCTACTTCTTTCAGCCAGAGAGCATAGCGCACTGGCAATGGTTTATTCAGACCCAGGGCTTCCCGCTGTTGCTTCACCCAGTCTGGCCCAAGCGATGCCGCTGCCTCGGGGCTAATCATCGCCGCAACAGGATCACCAGGGGCCAAGTTGATAATCCCAAATGTGCCGATCGTAATCCCGAGCAACACTGGAATGCTGATCAACAAACGGCGGAGGAGGTATTGCCCCATGCACATTGCTCCAAGCGACTGGCGTGAGGCCGGATCTGGCGCGGACTGACCCCATTCAGCCCGCGCCAGATCCGGCACACTCGCCGTCAGAGAATTACTTGGTCACGCTCCACTCCTCGGCGTTCCAGACGAGGTGGGTAGCATAGCTCGGTGGCTTGAAGCCCACCAAGCGCTTGTTATGGGCGTGGATTGAGTTTGGCGACCAGAGGAAGATCCAGGGGACTTCCTCGTTCAGAACTTTCGCCAGATCGGTGTAGATCTTCTTCCGCTGGGCATTGTCGGTCGTCGAACGACCCTGCTTGAAGAGATCATCGACCTGAGCGTTACTGTAGTGGCCGTAGTTTGCCCCGGCGGGGGTGAAGCTGGCTTTCTCGAAATATTTGGCGGAGACATTGGGATCCTGCCGGAAGACCCCACCACCAACGAGCGCGAGGTCAAAATCACCCGCTTGCTCGATGGTCGCGCCAGTGACGGCGCGGCGCGTATATTCGGGGCTATCGACGGTCATCAGTTCAATTGTAATCCCCGCATCTTTCATTAATTGCTGCATGATTGGGACTAGCGCATCGTTGATCTTGTCGCCCGGGGTGAACATCAACCGCACCTTCTGGTTTGCATCCCAGTTGGCATCTTTCAGCAGTTGCTTCGCCTTGTTTACATCGAACTTGTACTCGTTCAGTCCCTCTGGTGTGCCCATCCACTCTGGCCCGATAATGGTCGAGTTGACTACCGTGGCTTCACCTTTCAGGATTTCCTTCGCCATTGCTTCGCGGTCCAGGGCGTACATCATCGCTTGCCGGACACGCTTATCTTGCAGGAACTTGCGATCCATATTCACTGCCAGGAACGAAACGCTTGGGGCTGGGGTGCTGGTAACTGTCAGCGTGTTGTTCTTGCGTAGGCGTTCGGCTTCGGTGACTGGTACTACCATCAGATCGATCTCGCCCTTTTCGAGTTGGGCCAACCCCACATCTTGCTGGGTCAGGACTTTGCAGAAGATCTTGTCGAGCTTCGCCTTGGCCCCGCCGGTATAGGTTTCGTTCCGCTTAATTTCGAGATACTGATCGGCTTTCCAATCGGAGTAGACAAATGCGCCAGCGGAGGGGGTGGGCGCAAAGGCGAAGGCCGCCTTCGCCATCTGATCTGGCGGCGTATCTTGCAGGATATGTGAGGGTAGGATACAAAGGCCCGCAAAGTCGGAGATCGTTTGCGTCCAGACGGCATCTGGTGTGGTCAGCGTCATCTTGATTGTGTAGTCATCGGGCGTTTCCAGCCCCTTGATCTTGTCAGCTTTTTGCACCGCGTAATCAGCGGCCCCATCGATGATACTGAGCCGCGAACTCCAGTAACTCCCTGAGCGCTTATCAATTGCCCGCTCAAAGGTGAACACTACATCTTTCGCAGTAAGTGGTTTGCCATCGCTGAACACGAGGCCCTTTTTCAGGGTAAAGGTCCAAACCTTCGCATCGGGGGTGGATTCGACCTTTTCGGCAAGGTCGGGCACGGGTGACAGCTTATCGTTCATCCGCATCAATGCGCCAAAGATCTGTCGCTCAACCCCTTGTTCAATACCCGCAGTGGAAAAAAGTGGATGGATAGTCGAGGGCTTGGTCCAATAGATGCTCACCTGACCGCCAGTTGCTCCAGCTGGTGCAGCGGAACTCGCGGCACTTGGTGCCGCTGAACTGGCACTGCTGGCAGCAGCGGATGGCGCGGCGCTAGCGGCGGTCGATGCTGCCGCGCTGGCTGATGGTGCCGCGCTGGCAGCGGTGGATGCTGCTGCACTGGCGGAGGGCGCAGCGCTGGAGGTGGCCGCTGTGGGTGCCGCAGCGGGCGTAGTTGTCCCACAAGCCGCTAGCAGGCTAGTGAGGGCGGTGGCTCCTGCCCCCGCTGCCGCTAGGCGCAAAAAGTCACGGCGTTCAATGCGATGTTTTGTTGATTCAGCCGAGGTGTTTCCTGGTTTGTGTTCGCTACTCATTGTTAGATTGCTCCTTCTGAAGATAACAGTGACGCCGCCAAGCAAATAACGTGGACACGAACCCAGTGCTAAACCACAGGCTGACACACTTGAGTCGCCGATGCCTCGGTAACTTTCTGTCTCAATTCTGCCTGCAAGCACTATTGCAGAAACGGTAGAAAGCATCATACGGTTCCCGGCGCTTGGTGTCAATTGGCTGATCGTGCCGCTGTTATGGTTGGGTGCGCGATGGTATATTGCGTCGGAGTCAGGATTTACGAGCTTTTCGCGATCACTGCGCGCAGCTGCGCGACATTGTTCAGGACGAGGAGGAATCGATGAGCGCACACTATGATCTGCTGATTCGTGGTGCCAGAATCGTTGATGGCACGGGAAACCCCTGGCAGTACGGTGATGTTGCGGTGAGTGGTGGCACGATCGCGCTGGTCACACCACCGGGCCAGTTAGCAGTGGAACAGGCTGCTGAAGTGGTTGATGCCACGGGGCTGATCGTGTGCCCGGGGTTTATCGATATTCAGAGTCATTCGATTGTGCCGTTGATGATTGATGGTCGTTGTCTCTCGAAGATTACCCAGGGTGTGACGACCGAGATCATGGGCGAAGCCTGGACGCCAGCCCCGTTTGGTGGGCAGATCACCGCGCCGTTCTCCGCGAATCTCTTTGGCGAAAAGTTGGAGGAATGGCAGCAGCGAGCACGTGGTTGGACTCGCTTCCGCGATTGGCTCGACGCAATGATTGAGCATGGGGTCAGCCCGAATATCGGGTCGTTCCTTGGTGGTGGCACCCTGCGCCAGTATGGCTGCGGAATGGCGATGGGCGCGGCCTCTCCCGAGCAACTGGCGACGATGTGTCAGATGATGCACGAGGCGATGGAAGATGGCGCATTTGGGGTTGCGTATGCCCTGATCTATCCCCCCGACACCTATGCTGCTACCGATGAGTTGGTGGAGATCTGCAAAGTGGTCGCTGCTCATGCCGGCATCTACATCACCCATGTGCGTTCCGAGGCTGATGGGTTACTTGAGGGCATTGATGAAGCGATTACGATTGGGCAGCGCGCAGGGGTAATTGTTGAACTCTATCACCTGAAAGCTGCTGGGCAGCGCAACTGGGCCAAAGGGCCAGAGGTGATTGCGCGGATCAACGCGGCGAGGGCAGCAGGTCAGGATATTACTGCTGATATGTACCCCTACGTAGCCGGAGGTACAGGACTGTCATCGGTCTTACCGCCGTGGCTGGCTGAAGGCGGCCACTTCTACGATAACTTGAAGAACCCAGCGATTCGGGCGCAGGTGCGCGAGGAAGTCCTCAGCCCAGACGGATCGTGGGAAGATATGGGGAATCAGGCTGGCCCCGAAGGGGTAGTGCCGCTTGGATTTCAGCAAGACGAGAATCGGCAATATGCGGGCAAGACCCTGGCTGAGATCGCCGCAATGCGCGGGCAGGATTGGCTCGACACCGCAATCGACTTGCTGATTTCGGAGGAACAGCGGATCTTCACGGTCTACTTCATGATGAGTGAAGACAACGTGAAGTTGAACTTGCAGCAACCGTGGATGAAGGTATCCACCGACGCTGGTGGTGTTGATCCCGCCTGGGCGAAAGAAAGTGGCCCCACCCACCCGCGCTCCTATGGCACTTATCCGCGTGTTCTGGGCAAATATGTGCGCGAGGAAGGGGTGCTGACGCTGGAAGATGCGGTGCGGAAAATGAGCGGTGCGGTGGCTGCACGCCTTGGCCTCCAGAACCGGGGGCTGTTGCGTCCTGGCTACGCGGCGGACATTGTGCTGTTTGACCCTGATACGATTGGCGAGCAGGCGACCTTTGCGGAACCCCATCAACTCTCAGTAGGGGTGCGTGATGTCTGGGTGAACGGGGTGCGCGTGCTGCGCGATGGCAACCACACCGGGGCCACACCGGGCCAGATTGTTGATGGCCCTGGGCGGAAACGAAATTGAACTAGCGCTGTTGAACTGTTGGTGATCCCTGGGGGTCGTCGGCGCGGTTAGTGGGCCTCGGCCCACTAACCTTGCTTGTTCATACCAGCTACCCCGTCTATGATTAGCAAGTCCTTGAAAGTTCCTGGCGGCGCGGCATCAGCCGTTAGGATTGCGTATATTCTGTCTGGTACGCATTACCCTGACTGATTGCGGCAGCGTTGCAATTGCCTGGGACGATCTGCTGACCGAAAGGCTTTACTGATTGAGCCATGAGCTACAACTGATTTATAACGTTGCTGTGGCGACAACGATTGCGCTGCTTGGTGGGCTGGTTGCTCATCGCCTGAAGCAATCAGTCATCGTTGGGTATCTCGTTGCTGGTGTCTTTATCAGCCCCTTCACGCCAGGGTTTGTTGGGAATCATGACGATATTGCTTCCTTAGCTGAAGTTGGCGTCATCTTCTTGATGTTCGCCCTGGGTATTGAGTTTTCCTTGAAAGAACTCATTCGTGTACGGGCGGTGGCGCTTGTTGGCACCGGCATACAGTTTAGCTTGATCATGGCTGCCAGTCTGTTGCTTGGTAAAGTGCTTGGTTGGCCTTTTACCGAAGGAGTATTTTTTGGGGGAACGATCGCCATCAGTAGCACGATGGTGGTGCTGAAAACGTTACTTGATCGCGGCGAAGTTGCCTCACCTCATGGGCGGGTCTTGCTGGGAATGTTGATTGTGCAAGACCTGATTGTGGTCGTGTTGGTGGTCTTGCTGCCGAATCTTGCCACTGGTTTCAGTGCGCTCGATACCTTACTGGTGACGTTGTTGAAGGCCGTGGTCTTTATCACTGCGACGCTCTTTCTGGGAACGGCGGTGGTGCCGCGGATCCTGGCGCGGGTCGAGCAACTGCGATCACCTGAACTGTTCTTACTCACGGCAGTTACCCTGGCGTTGGGTACTGCGGTCATCAGTGCGGCGCTGGGGCTCTCTCCTGCGTTGGGCGCATTCATGGGCGGATTGATGTTGACCGAATCGGAGTTTGACCATCGGGTGGTCGCCGAAGTCATTCCGATGCGAAATCTCTTTGCGACGCTTTTCTTCGTTTCCGTTGGGATGCTGATTGATCCCGCATCGATCTGGCAAAACCTCCCAGAGGTGCTTGGGTTGGCGCTGTTCATTATCCTGATCAAGACACTGGCAACATTTCTGGCGATCCTTCCGTTTCGCCTAGGGAGCAAGACAACAGTCTTTACGGCGCTGGGAATGTTGCAAATTGGTGAGTTCAGCTATGTCCTGGCCCGAATTAGCCTGACAGGAGGGATTATCCCCGATTCTCTCTATGGCCTGATCCTAACGTCATCGTTGGTAACGATTATTCTTACACCAGCAGCGTTCTGGGTTGCCCCACGCTGCGCTCTCCTGCTCAAACGCTTACCGGGATTTCGACAACTCTTTGCCGAAGGGGTGCCGACTACGGTCGCTGAGGATTTATTGGCGGCGCACGCCATTGTGGCTGGCTATGGTCGGGTTGGGAAAAAGGTGGCGACAGGGTTGATGATGAATGATCTGGCGGTGGTGGTGATCGAGTCTGACTTACACCTGATTCAACAAATGGCGAAGGAAGCTGTCCCGGCCATCCTTGGTGATGCTTCCAATGCCACAATTCTGGCTGCCGCGCATCCAGAGCGGGCCCAGTTGATTGTGATCGCCTTGCCCGATGCTGGTTCTACGCGCGCCGCCGTGCTGAATGCGCGGCGGGCCAACCCAACTGTCCCGATTCTGGCACGGGTTGCCCGTGAGTCAGAGATTCCAGCGTTGGAACAGGCTGGTGTAACCGCTGTTGTGGCTCCAGAACGTGCGGGGGCCTTACTGCTGTTAGAAGAAAGTAGCCGGGTATTGCACCTGCCTATTGTACCGCCAGAAGATTTGCAGTTGACGGGGACGATTGCCTGAGGGCGTGTACAGCAGCGAAAGCACGCTATAATCAGTACTCAAGTATCACCGAGCGGCGTAAAGGGAAGGCCAGAGTGCTTGCCACCGTTTTGAGTTGCGCGACTGTTGGGCTGGATGGGCTGCTGGTTCAGGTCGAGGTGGACGTTGGGCAGGGCCAGCCAGGGTTAGCCGTGGTTGGGCTGCCCGATGCGGCGATTCAGGAGTCGAAGGAGCGCGTTCGCGCGGCCCTACGCAATGCAGGGGCCAGGTTCCCGCATGGTCGTGTCACGGTGAACCTCGCTCCGGCTGACGTGCGGAAGGCGGGGCCAGCCTACGACCTACCAATTGCGCTGGGGATATTGATCGCTTCGGGGCAGGTGCATCAAGATGTTCACTCTCTACTGTCCGAAACCCTGGTTGTCGGTGAACTGGGCCTTGATGGGGCAGTACGGCACATCAACGGGATCCTCTCGATGGCGTCGCTGGCGCAGGCAGAGGGGTTGCGCCGAATGATCGTACCAGCTGCCGATGCGCGTGAAGCGGCCCTGGTTGGTGGTTTGGAAATCATCCCGATCGACAGCCTTGCCGTACTTCTCAGGCATCTGGCAGGAGAGGAGATTATTGCGCCGTACTGCGCCGAGCAGCAGCCGCAACTCCCTGAGTCGGTCTATCAGGGGATCGACTTTGCCCACATCAAAGGGCAGGAGCAAGTCAAGCGTGGTTTGGAGGTGGCCGCAGGTGGCGGACACAATTGCCTGATGAGTGGCCCACCAGGCTCGGGGAAGACGTTGCTAGCGCGGGCGTTGCCTTCGATTCTGCCCCCACTCTCGTTTGCCGAAGCGTTGGAGGCGACCAAAATCTACTCGGTTGGCGGGTTGTTGCCTGCTGGCACACCGCTGATTCAGACGCGCCCTTTCCGTGCGCCGCACCACACCGTTAGCCATGCGGGGTTAGTCGGTGGTGGGCGGGTGCCGCGTCCGGGGGAGATCAGTCTGGCGCATCGTGGTGTCCTGTTTCTTGACGAGTTGCCGGAGTTTGACGCTCGCGCTTTGGAGGTATTGCGCCAACCGCTCGAAGACAAGATCGTGACGATCAGTCGCGCCAGTGGCACCCTGACGTTTCCCGCGAACGTGATGCTGGTGGGGGCGATGAATCCGTGTCCTTGTGGTTTCTTTGGGGATACGACCAAGGAATGCACCTGTTCGGGCAGCGCGATTGCCCGCTATCAGAAACGCTTGTCGGGGCCACTGCTCGATCGAATCGATATTCATCTGACCGTGCCACGGGTGGAGTATGAGAAGCTGGCCGATGATCGATTAGGTGAATCATCGGCGCAAGTGCGCGCTCGGGTTGAAGCGGCGCGGGCAATTCAGGCGCAGCGTTTCGCTGGTCTGGCCCAGATCACCAACGCGGAGATGAGTCCCGCCCAGGTACGCGAGTGGTGTCGGCTTGATGCCGCAGGGGAGGGGTTGATGCGGGCGGCAATGCGCCAACTCCAACTCTCGGCGCGGGCCTATCATCGGGTACTGAAACTGGCGCGCACGATTGCCGATCTCGCGCACGCCGAGCAGATTGCGGCGGCACACTTGGCTGAGGCATTACAATATCGAGCGCGGGAAGCCCTGTAGGCGGGTGCAGCGGTGCACTACACAGCAATATTATGGGGTATTTCCAGTCTGGCGTAACAACGATACAACGATAAAGGTTGGCTGATGCAGAGCAATGAAGTGACCGAATGCCCCTCCACGCCCCTGATGCATGATCCGAATGAACCACGCGCTGGATTGGGGCTGGAGCGCCTGATCTTCTTCAGCGATGCTGTATTCGCCATTGCGATCACTCTGCTGGTACTTGACATTCGGATCCCCGAAATTCCAGATGGCGTGGAAGCGGTGGAGTTACCGAAGGCGGTGGCAGCCGTCAGTACGAATATTGTGGCCTACTTGATCAGTTTTGTCGTCATTGCGACGTTCTGGATCAATCATCACAGTATGTTTGAGGTTGTTCGCTACTATAATCGGCGGCTGCTCTGGCTTAATCTGTTGCTCTTGCTGTTCATTGCGTTTTCGCCATTCCCCACCAGCATCATGGCCCGCTATGGCAATACCTACTACGCTTTCGCGATCTATGCGGCCAATCAGGTAGCCATCAGTATCATGTTGACCGTACTCTGGATCTATGTCACGCGCAATCATTTTCTGGTTGATCCAGATTTGCCACGCTCGGAGATCCGCCATCGCTTCTATCGCGGCCTGATCATTATGTCCTTTTTCGCGTTATCGATTCCCGTGGCCTATTTTGTTGGGCCGCTGTGGGCATTTGTGATCTGGGGTTTGCCTGCGCTCGTCATTCGCTTCCTGGGGCGAGTTGAGGCACCACCAGGACGCTTCCGCAGCCGTCTGGAAAGGTTCCTGTTCGGCATATAATGTGAGAGAACGCG
>JBDHWF010000095.1:0-15380 GCA_039810045.1 Chloroflexia bacterium | reverse complement strand
ACATAATGTGCGGCTCCAGTGCGTCCGTGAGTGGCTGCGGCGTCATCAAGGGTACGGGCAACTTTGGCTGGTACGCCGAGGATCAGTGACCGGGCGGGGAATGTTTTGCCTTCGCTGACCAGCGCGTTTGCGCCGACGACGGCTTCCTCGCCAATCGTGGAGCCATTCAGTAAGGTTGCGCCCATACCAATCAATGCGCCATTCCCAACGTTCGCCCCATGAACGATAGCACTATGCCCGATCGTGACATCTTCCCCCACGATGGTGGGATAGCCTGTATCCGCGTGGACGACGGCATTGTCCTGCACATTGCTCCGCGCACCAATGATGATCGCTTCGTCGTCGCCGCGCAAGACGGCCCCAAACCAGACGCTGGCTTCCGGGCCAATCGTCACATTACCGATCAGGGTAGCGTTCGGTGCGAGATAGGCATCTGGGGCAACCTGCGGGGTCTTGCCGCCGTAGGGCAGGAGTAGGGCCATGGCATAACCTCCTCGTCGTTGCGGGTATTTTTCCGTGTTTCTGCCTGGTTGCGGGCGAAGCAACAGGCTGGCAAAGGGTATTATCTCCGATCAACCTCAATGATGATAGCGTCGCCCTGTGCGCCACCACTACAGATCGCAGCGAGGCCCCGCCCGCCCCCACGACGGTGGAGTTCGTGGGCAAGAGTGATGACTAACCTTGCCCCGCTAGCGCCAATCGGATGACCAAGGGCGATCGCTCCACCATTGACATTCAGGCGCGGATCCGCTGCCGTCAGGCCGAGCCGTTGCGCTGCAATCAGGGTGACGTTTGCGAATGCTTCGTTGATCTCGATCAGGTCGAGATCGGCAACCGTGTAGCCAGCTTTGGCGAGGGCGCGTTCGGCAGCCACGGCGGGGGCATAGGCGAGATATGGCACATCGCAGGCGGCGGTGGCGTGCGCGACGATCCGGGCCAGGGGTTGGTGCTGATGTTCGTTGGCCCAGGCTGCGCTGGTGAGAACCAGGGCAGCGGCCCCATCGTTGATCCCTGGAGCATTTCCGGCAGTGACGGTGGCATCGGCTTTGAACGCTGGTTGCAGCTGGGCTAACTGCTCCAGTGAGGTGTCGGCACGCGGCGACTCATCGCGCTCTACCAGCGTGACTGCGCCGCCGCGCCCTGGCACAGCCACTGACACGAGTTCGGCGGCGAATCGTTGTGCATTAATCGCGGCGATTGCCCGCTGGTGCGAGCGGAGCGCCCAGCAATCTTGAGCTTCCCGCGTGATTCCTGCTTCCGCCGCAACATCCCCACCGTGAACGCCCATGTGGACGCCAGCAACGGCACAGGTAAGGCCATCGTGGACGAGACTATCGACCAGCGCTCCATCGCCAAGCCGATAGCCAAAGCGCCCTTTGGGGAGCAGGTAAGGGGCATTTGACATACTCTCCATCCCCCCAGCCACCACGACGGAGTACTCCCCAGCGCGCAGCAATACGTCGGCCAGGGTGACCGCCCGGATGCCGCTGGCGCAGACGCGATTGAGCGTTTCGGAGGTGACGCTGGCGGGCAGTCCTGCCCGAAAGCCCGCCTGTCGTGAAGGGATTTGTCCAGCACCCGCTTGTAATACCTGCCCAAGAATCAGGTGGTCAACCTCTGCGGGAAGGATATTCGCCCGCCGCAACGCTTCGGCTACCACCATGCCACCAAGCTCTGTGGCGGGTAGGGCGGCCAACGCGCCCCCAAACTTACCAAAGGGAGTGCGACAGCCACTCAGGATCACGGTTTGGGTTGTGGGGTTTGTGGGCATTATTGCGTTCCTTTGGCGCTGTTCAGGCTGCTTTCGACCAATTTAGTATACGCGAACTGCGCCTGCGTTGGGATCTGGTGGCAGGAAGACACCTATGTGGGGCATCATTCGGTTGTAGCGTGGCGTTGCGCTACACAACGACGCGATGCTGATAGAGGAGGAATCTTTGTGGATCTGCTGGTGTACGACGCCCACTCTTACGATCAAACCTTTCTCAATGCGGCGAATAATGGGCAACATCGTCTGGTATACACCACGGCACAATTGGATCAGACGACGGCAGTCCTGGCGCAGGACTATCCGGCGATCTGCTGTTTCGTCAATGATCACGCAGATGAGGCGGTGCTGGAGCAATTAGCCGCAGGGAGTACGCGCCTGATTGTGCTGCGGGCGACCGGGTTCAATAATGTTGATCTGGCAGCAGCGCAGCGGCTGGGAATTACGGTGATGCGCGTGGGCTATTACTCGCCATATGCTGTCGCTGAGTTTGCTGTGGGACTACTGCAAACGTTGAATCGGCGGATTCATCGGGCCTACAACCGCACCCGGGAGTTCAACTTTCGCCTTTCGGGGTTACTGGGGCGTGATATTCATGGCCTGACCGTGGGGGTGGTGGGTACGGGAAAGATTGGGGCGGCGTTCGCCGCGATTATGCGAGGCTTCGGCTGTCGCTTGGTCGGGTACGATCTGGTGCAGAATCCTGAGTGCGCGGCGTTGGGGCTGGTCTATCTGCCGCTGGAAGATTTGCTGCGTCAATCCGATATTCTCAGTCTCCATCTGCCGCTCACTGCCGAAACACACCATCTGATCAATGCGACGACGCTGGGGTATCTGCGGCCCGACAGTATAGTAATCAATACGAGCCGGGGTGGGCTGATTGACACCGAGGCGCTGATCGCCGCTTTGCGGGGCGGGCAGCTTGGTGGCGTGGCGCTCGACGTATATGAGGAAGAAGAAGGGGTGTTCTTTCAGGATCTCTCTGACAAAGTGATGACTGATGATACCCTGGCTCGCCTGATGACGTTTGGCAATGTGCTGGTGACGGGGCATCAGGCGTTCTTCACGCGTGAAGCGGTGACGACGATTGCTGAAACGACGATCAACAATCTGAATGACTTTGCTGCTGGGCGCACGAATCAGAATACATTGCTGCCACACTGATCTTTTGCACGTTTGGCCAGAGCGCGATACGCTGCTGACTGTGGTGGCTGATCAGAGGAGGAGGGCTGGTGATGGCAGAGACACAGGCCGAGGCGCTAGCGGCGGCTGACGAACAGTTTCAGCAACTTGGCGAACAGATTACGCTAGCGATGGAACGGCTGGATATTCCTGGCGTGGCGGTGGGTATCCACACCAATGGCGAAGATTTTACCGAAGGCTTTGGTGTGACGAATCTGGACGCGCCAGTGCCAGTCGATTCGCACACGCTCTTTCAGATCGGGTCGATTACCAAGACGATGACTGGCACGATTGCCATGCGCCTGATGGAGCAAGGCAAACTCGACCTTGATACGCCGATTCGTGAATATCTGCCTGAACTGACCTTGCAGGATGCCGAGGTCGCCGCCAATGTGACGTTGCGCCAGGTGTTCAGCCACACTGGTGGCTGGCTGGGCGATTACTTTGATGACACTGGGCGTGGCGATGATGCGTTGGGGGCGATTGTCGCTCGGATGGCGGATCTGCCCCAATGGACACCGCTTGGGGAAACGTTCTCCTATAACAATGCGGGGTTTTATCTGGCTGGTCGCGTGCTAGAGGTAGTCACCGGCAAGCCCTACGAGGTTGTTGCCCAGGAACTGTTGCTCGATCCGCTGGAGATGGATGAGGCATTCTTCTTTGCGGAAGACTGTATCAGTCGGCGGGTGGCGGTTGGCCACTACAAGGATGGGGAAAAGGTCGCCGTGGCGCGGCCCTGGGCGCTGGCGCGGGCCGCTAATCCCGTTGGTGGGTTGTCGGCTAGTGTTGGATCAATGCTGAAATATGCCCGATTCCACCTGGGTGATGGAGAGACGGCGGATGGGACGCTCATCCTCAGCCCTCACGCCCTGGCAGCGATGCGGACACCAGCAGCTACGGCGGGCAGCAGTGCGGGCGCGGTGGGGATTACCTGGATGATCAAGGAACTTGATGGGGTGCTGACGGCGCGGCACAGTGGCGGCACCAAAGGACAGATCTCGTTGCTGGTATTGGTGCCAGCGCAGCGGTTTGCGTTGATCCTGGTGACGAATGCCGATCAGGGCGGGGAACTGTGCCAGGAGATCGCGAACTGGGCGTTGCGCCAGTATTGCGGCATTGCGGAAAGCGCATTTGCCCCCAGCACAGCGGCAGTGGACCTGACTGAATTTGTCGGTTTCTATCGCGGGGCGCTGAGTGATAGTGAACTGACCGTGCAAGCGGGGAAGCTAGTCTTGCAATCGCATCCGAAAGGCGGCTTCCCCACGCGGGATACCCCACCGCTCGGTGCGCCACCACCACCAACCAGGCTCGAACTGGGCCAGGATGATACTGTGTTGGGCCTTGACCCGCCGTATACAGGCTCACGCGGCGAGTTTCTGCGTGATGCCAATGGCACGATCACTTGGCTGCGCTTTGGGAGCCGGATCGCCCGCCGCGATCGGTGAGGCGATCTTCGCTGCCTTGTTGCTGACGGTAATTGCTGGAGAAGTTCCTGATGACGACCATTGCCCTGCATCACAATGTACCACCCGATATCGCCCTCCAAGCAGTGGCAATGGTCGAAGATGACGACACTGCAACATTCTTACTGGGTCTCGCCATTGATCAAGACACTGGCGAGGGTCTGATTTTGCAGGTCGCATTTGCGTTTGATGAGCAAGATTATCAGTTGGGAATGGCGACGTATTGCCTGACTGATCTGAGCGGAACAACGTGCTACGGGGGGATTACCCACTGCCTGCTCAGCGATCAGTGCCTGAGCTTCTGGCTGACTGCGGACGCTGCTGAACTGTTTGATCTCCCTTCCCCTTGTACCCTGGCGTTGCCAGCGGATTGCGCCGTGCCAGCGTTGGCTGCTGCCCTGCGGCGTGTTCTGCTGGCTGGCGAGGAACAGCCAGTGCTGCAGATTGTGGAATAGCGCGGTTGGCGTGTGTTGGTGAGGCCGTGAGTGTATAACCAGGCGGGGCGCAGAGTACTCTGCGCCCCGCCTGGCTGTTCCTTCGGCACCGTTTTGCTGATCGTTCTCGCGTCCTCAGTGTTCGGCGGCGCTGTGGTGTTGGAGGATTTCTTCTTCGTCGCGCAGTTCGACTGGCGCGTAGAACGCCTGGGGTGGCTTGAGGAGTTCGCCCATTGCGGCGATTCGGCTGTTCAGATCGATCCGATGCGGCAGCAGATCATCAACACTACGAATGCTGACCATACTCAGGCGACTTGCCACCTCGTCATTGATCAGGATGTCACTGACCTTGCCTGTTTCGTCAACATAGAAGCCGCGAATGTGTCCAAGGCGAGCATCAACCGCGTAGATTGGGTCATTGCGGGTGATGGGAATCCCGCCCTCTGGGGTGCCAGTCGTCGCCCCGGCCAGGGCCGCTTCTTTGCTCCCACGCAGAATTACCTGCTGATCGCTCGACCAACTCACAAGCGAGAATGGCAGCACGGTATCCCGTTCGAAGGCCCCACCTTCAACGATCAGGTGACTGACTACGGTATCACGTCCGGCTTGTCCGAGGATCATTCCCCACACGCGACCCAGGGTGGCCTGGTCGCTGCCGACAACCACTGCCTCCATGCGCAGATCCATGCTTACCATCGTTGGTTCTCCTCCCCTTGCCCAAGCTTACGAGTAGCGGCTATTGGCGCACGATTCCCGTTGCACCGTAGCACTGTAGGATGGTCTGTGAGTCACGACCAGATTCAGCGGACACCCGCAGGATTTTACCAGGGTTTCTGACCTATTGATAGTATACCAATAGTGCCAGTATCTGGGGCTAGCGATACCATTGTTGGGCAGCGATAGCGGCGGAGCGAAAGTACTTTTGGGCCAGACTATTGTCTAGAAGACATTTTTATGACATACTGCGCGCAACACACCAGAATCTTGGTATTTTTGATAATAATTGTACGTATTCCTTTCAGTAGAATGGTCCAGCGGGGTACCGTTCTGCACTAGCGATACTCGGAAACGGACTATCGGCAGTACTCGTCGCTGGTGCTGGAGGCTTGTTAGCTGAATTGGCTGGCGATCTTGGCGCGGTGGTGTGTAGGGCAATCCTGGATAGCACAGGATTGTAGGTAGTTAGTGAGGGAGAGAGTAATGCGTACACTTGGCCTTCGAGTAGCAGGGATGCTCCTGCTCTTAGGGCTGTTGTTCACGCCACTGTCGGCGTCGGCAGCACCCCAAATTACCGTCACCCCCAAGCAGGGGCCAAACTCAACTTTGTTTGTCCTCACGGGGGTCGGTTTCGCGGCCAATACCACCTATTATCTGCAAATTCTTTCGGCTGATGGGACTACCCAGATTACGTTTGACGATCCAAGTGCCAAGAGCGATAGCGATGGCGTGCTGCTTGGTGGGTTCACCTTTGGCAACGCCGTTCCTGCTGGGAACTATGTTGCCAATATCGCTAATGCCGCGACTGGTGGGTCAATCATTGCGACCACGACCTTCGTGTTGACCGGGGCAGGTGGTGCGCCTGCTGGCCCAGATATCGTCATTACCCCTTCGCAAGGGAAGGGTGGCGATATGTTCATGCTGACTGGGACAGGATTCGCCCCAACTACCACCTATACCTTGCGGGTGCAGTCAGAAGACCGCAAGACCACGATCAACTTCGATAATAGCGATGTGAAATCTGACTCACTTGGCGTGATTATGTCCGCCTTCTCCTTGTCTACGAGCCGTCCGGCTGGCACCTATATCGCTGAGGTGTTGAGCAAGGGTACTGCCCCTGCCGTCCTCGCCAGCGCGACCTTCTCGCTGACTGGTACGACTGCTCCATCACCATCGCCATCGGCAACCCCAGCCCCAAGCGCGACTCCTGCGCCATCGGCTACGCCTGCACCGTCGGCAACGCCGATGCCGTCAGCGACCCCGATGCCATCGGCAAGCCCTGTGCCTTCACCACCACCCACGGGTAATGGTGGCTTCCTGCCCGGTATGCCGAATACTGGCGCTGGTGGTGGCGACGGTGGCGCTGGTGGGATGATCGTGGGCATTGCCCTGATTGTCGGTGCCGCTATTGCTGGTGTCGTTGCTCGCCGCCGCACTGCCTAGGCACAACCTCCACGCATTCTATCGATGAGGGATGGCAAACCGCCATCCCTCATCTTCGTTAATCAAGAGATGATACGCGGTAGCGGTGGCACAGGGGCGGCCCTATCGGGTATCGTGGGGTAAGGCGAGAAGAAGAAACGTGTGCTGAGGAGAGGTTAATGCGTCGGATCGTGCTGATAGTGTGGATGCTGAGTGTGGTTGGCGGTGCTGGCGTCTGGTCTCCCCGTGAGGCTGCTGCCGCGCCGTACTGTTTTCCACAGAATAATCGGTGTATGGAGGGGGCGTTCCGCGAGTTCTGGCAAACGCACGGCGCGCTAGAGATTTTGGGCTTGCCGATTAGCCAGTCGTTTGTCGATGATCGTGGCCTGATTGTGCAATATTTCGAGCGGGCGATTCTGGAATGGCACCCCACGAATGCGCCTGAATATCAGGTACAACTGACCCGCCTTGGCGACACCTTATTGGGGAATCGACCAGAGCGGAAAAGTCCGCCCAATCTCCCCTGCACTTCCCCCGGCTGCGCGACCCTGGCGGAAACGGGGCATACGTTGCGTGGGGCATTCCTGAATTATTGGCAGATGAATGGTGGCCTGCCAGTCTTTGGGTTTCCCTTGACCGAGGAGTTTGTGGAGAAGAATCAGGCTGATGGCAATCCCTATCTGGTGCAATATTTCGAGCGAAATCGCTTTGAGTATCATCCCGAGAATGACGAGCGCTATCGCGTCCTGCTGGGGCTATTGGGGGCGGAGCAGTGGCGGACCCAGCCGACATTAGCCGCAAGGCCCGCAGTGCCTGTGCCGGACTATTCACGCACGGTTGGCCTGCCACAGCGGTTGGAAATCCCCAGTATTCAGGTCAACGCTGCGGTGGAAGCAGTGGGCGTCGATGCGACCAATACGATGCAAACGCCAAGCGAACCGTTTGGGGTAGCCTGGTATAAGTATGGGGCGCGGCCTGGACAAAAGGGTAACGCAGTCGTGGCGGGCCATGTCGATTACGCTGGCATTGGCCCCGTCGTTTTCTGGGATGTGCGGTTCCTCAAACCAGGGGCCGAGATCTTTGTCACGGATGATGCTGGTCGCCGCTGGCGGTTCCTGGTCACGGCGCTCGAAAGTTATCACGTCAACGATTTTCCAGGCCAGCGCGTCTTTGGGCAGACCGATGAAACAGCGCTGAACCTGATCACCTGTAATGGTGACTTTGACCCGATTACCCGTTCATATGATCAGCGCATCGTGGCCTACTCCAAGTGGGATGGTGTCGTGCCTAAGGCGACGCGCTAGCAGTGGGCGGCAAATTGTTCACCGCTGGTAGAGCAGGAACACAGGCAGATGCTTGTTGGGCCTTTTCTCGTCGCCTATACTTGCCGATTGTGTATAGGTGCGATAGTTCATCGATAGCTAGCGTGGGTAAAAGGCAAAAGGCGTGACTGGTGTAGCAACAACGGCATTTGATGTCATTGTGGTTGGTGGCGGCCACGCGGCGTGTGAGGCGGCGCTGGCGACGGCCCGCATGGGTGCGGAAACGTTGTTGCTGACCGCAAACCTCGATACGATCGCGCTGATGCCGTGCAATCCCTCGATTGGCGGGCCAGCCAAGGGGCATCTGGTGCGCGAGATCGACGCGCTCGGTGGGGCGATGGCGGAAGTGACCGACCGTACCGCTATTCAGATGCGGTTGCTGAATAGTAGCAAAGGGCCAGCTGTCCAGGCGTTGCGGGCGCAGTGTGACAAACGCCTCTACTCCCTGACGATGAAGGAAGTGCTGGAGGAGCAGGAGCGCCTGACCCTGCGCCAGGAATTGGTGGTCGATATTCCGCTCGATACTACTGGCACTGAACCAACGGTGCGCGAAGTGGTGACGCAGAGTGGCAATCGTTATCAGTGTCGGGCTGTTGTCCTAACCACTGGCACCTTCTTGCGGGCGCGGATGATTGCCGGGGAGTTGGTTGCCGCTGGTGGACGCGCGGGCGAAGGCCCGGCGAACGAACTGTCTGCCACCCTGGGCGCATTGGGCTTTCGCCTGCGCCGCCTGAAGACGGGCACCCCTCCACGGATTGATGCCCGCTCCATCGACTTCAGCCAGACCAGCTTGCAGCCGGGGAGTGAAACACCGCTCTGGTTTAGTCAGGCGGGCGCAGCAGGGGAACTCGATGCATTTGTGCGTACCCCGCTCCCGATCTATCCACAGACTGGCCGCAGCGATTGGCGTCCGCAGATGTGCTGCTATCTGGTGCATACCAATGCCACTGTGCATGCAGCGATTCGCGCAAATATCGACCGCGCCCCAATCTATGATGGGACGATTGAAGGCGTTGGCCCACGGTATTGCCCTTCGATTGAAGATAAGATCGTGCGGTTTCCACAAAAGGAAGCGCACCAACTGTTCCTGGAACCAGAAGGGTGGCGCACGAGCGAAGTCTATGTGCAGGGCGCGAATACCAGCTTGCCCCACGACGTGCAATGGACCCTCCTGCGGGCGATTCCCGCTCTCCGCAATGCCCAGATCACGCGCTTTGGCTATGCCGTTGAATATGACGCGATGGATGTGGGCGAACTGACGCCGAGCCTGGAAACGAAGCGGGTGCGGGGGCTCTTTTGCGCGGGGCAGGTAAATGGGACGAGTGGGTATGAGGAAGCAGCGGGCCAGGGCTTGCTGGCGGGGATCAATGCCGCCCGCTATGTGGCTGCCGCTGCGCCAGTGATCCTGCGACGCGATCAGGGCTACTTGGGCGTGATGATCGATGATCTGGTCACGCAGGAGTTTGTTGAGCCCTATCGGATGCTGACTTCGCGGGCTGAATATCGACTGTTGCTGCGTGGAGATAATGCCGACCTCCGCCTGACGCCGCTGGCCTACGATCTGGGGCTGGTTTCGCACGAACGGTTTGCGCGCGTGCAGGCAAAAGAAACTGGCCGCGACGCATTACTGGCCGCGTTGGCGGCCACGCGCCTGACGGCAACCCAGGCGACGCAAACGGCACTGGCAGAGGCTGGCCTTGCGCCACTTGGCGGTGTTGGCACGGCGCTGGATCTCTTGCGTCGCCCCCATGCTGAATGGCTGCCCATCTCTCGGTTTTTGACGACACAGATAGCCCCACCCGCGCCATTGGCCTCGTGGGACTTCCCCGCAGCAGTGACTGATCAGGCGCTGATTGAGGCGCAATATGCCCATTATATCGAGACGCAACAGACGCAGATGCGGCGGCTGGCGGCGATGGAGGGGCGGACGATTCCTCGCGATTTTTCCTATGCCGCCGTGCCGAGTTTACGGAATGAAGCGCGGGAGAAGCTGTTGGCGATTCAACCGGCTACCTTGGGACAGGCGGGACGGATCGCCGGGGTGACACCGAGCGACTTGGCTGGGTTATTCGTCGCGCTCGAACGGCACGAGCGGGCGGAGAAAAGCGAACCACCAGCCGTTCATGCCTAGTTGCCGTCCCCTTGTTGTTGGAATAGCGGTGGTCGGTGGAGCCTCGTCGATGCGCGTATTATTGCTGACTGATATTCATGCCAATCTCGTCGCCCTGGATGCGGTGATCGCCGATGCTGGCTCCGTCGATGCAATCTGGTGCCTTGGTGATGTCGTTGGCTATGGCCCTCGACCCAATGAGTGCTGTGCGTGGGTTGCCGCGCACGCGCAGGTGACGGTAGCGGGGAATCACGATTGGGCCGCGTTGGGTCGGATCGACCTGGATGACTTCAATGAGAGTGCGCGACTGGCGACCTTGTGGACGATCAAGCAGTTGACACCTGATGCTTATGCCTGGTTGAAGACACTGCCAGAGCGGGTGGTCGAGGATGAGACGACGTTGGTTCACGGTAGCCCACGGCGTCCAATCTGGGAATATTTACTGCGCTCCACACAAGCGCTGGCGAACTTCACCTATTTTGATACCGCCATTTGTTTTGTGGGCCATACCCATGTGCCCATGATCTTCTCCGAAGATGCGCTGCAACAGGGCGAGCCAGGGTATCAGCCGCCTTATGATGAACCAATCAGGCTGGCGGTGGGACGGTATATCATTAATCCTGGTAGTGTCGGGCAGCCACGCGATGGTGATCCGCGTGCTGCCTATGCACTCTATGACCCGGAAAATGCGACTATCGAGTTTCGACGGCTCGATTATACTATTGCCAAAACGCAACAGCAGATGCGCGAAGCAGGCTTACCAGTGTCACTGATCACGCGGCTGGCTCGGGGGATCTGAGCGGCCACTATCGTTAGGGGTGGCAGGGCAATTGCGCCGTAGTGGTAGGCGTGCTACTGTGCTGCTGACGGTGCAAATGGGATATAAGGAGGATGTTCGGCATGACCGCCGAGGGAAATCTGATTCTGGTGCCGGTCAATGGTTCAGTTGTCGATCAGCGGGCGTTGGATATCGCGATTTTGATGGCCCGCCAGTATCACACACAGGTTACGGCAATCTATGTGGTGGAAGTACCACAGCAACTACCAGTCGATGCATTAATGGCTACCGAGGTGGCGCGTGGTGAACAGATCTTACAACAGGCCACCAGTTGTGCTGATCAGTATGGGTTTCCGCTGGAAGTAGAACTGATGCAGGGACGATCTGCGGGGTCGGCAATTGTTGATGAAGCGTTGAATCGGGAAGCACGGATGATCGTGATGGGTACGATGCTTCGCTTCCGTGATGGTGAAACGTCAGCAGGGCGAAAGACGATTCCCTATGTGTTGAAGAATGCCCCTTGCGAGGTCGTCATCTGTCGGCGGGCGCGTACTTCTGAGTAGCGATTGAAGGTAAACGAAGATGAAAGTGGTGATCATGGGCTGCGGGCGGGTTGGCTCGCAACTGGCAATGCGCCTTGATCGTGAGGGGCATAAGGTCAGCGTGATTGATCGGAGCAGTTCCTCGTTCCGGCGACTTTCTGAGGACTTTGGGGGCCAAGTGGTCGTTGGAACGGGGATCGATGAAGATGTCTTGCGTGCGGCAGGGATTGAAGAAGCCAGCGCCTTTATTGCCGTGACTGAGGGTGATAATCGCAACATCATGGCGGCGCAGGTAGCCCGCGAGATCTTTGGGGTCAAAGAGTGTATTGTGCGGATCTATGATCCCGCACGCGAGGAGATTTACCGCGAGATTGGTCTGGATACGATTTGTCCGACGAAATTGGTGAGTAGCCTAGCCTACGATCGCTTGTTTGCAGCGATGATCGCCCTGCGCGATCCTGTGCAGGAATAAAGAGGAGCCGTATGTATATCCTGATCGTTGGCGGTGGGAAGGTAGGCTATTACCTGACCAAGACGCTCATCAACGAGGGAACCAACGAAGTCCTGCTGATCGAGCGTGATCCGGGCAAAGTGGAGATCTATACCGAGCGGTTTGGCTCGGTCATCATGCAGGGGAATGGCGACGAAGCCGCCACGCTGGAACGTGCTGGGGCAGCCCGGGCCGATGTCGTGATCGCCGTAACCGGCGATGATGAGGACAATCTGGTGATCTGCCAGATGGCGAAAAAGCGGTTCGCTGTGCCGCGCACGATTGCGCGGATCAACAACCCGAAGAACGAAGAACTGTTCCGGCGGTTGGGGGTTGACTCAACGATTAGCGCGACGAATGTGATCTTGAACCTAATCGAGCAGTTGATTCCACAACAGCATTTCGTCCATCTGATGACCTTACAGCATGGGGCGCTGGCGATTGTCGAAGGGACGATTCCTGCGGACTCGCAGGTGCGGGGGCTGACGTTGGCTGAGATCCCATTCCCCTCTGGTGTCGTCATTGCCGCCGTGATGCGCGGCCCCGAACTGATCTTACCCACAGGTAACACGGTGCTGGAAGCCGGCGACGAAGTCGTGGCAGTGACGAAACGCGATCAGGAGAACGCATTGCGCGATTTACTCCTCTCCGCGTAACAACGCCCGCCCCAACTAGCGCTGAATCCGAAGCCCTTGCAGAACAATTCCTGCAAGGGCTTTTGCTGTTGGGCTATGACCCACAGCTCGCTACTATGTGCTATTGCGCCGTAGTACGCCCTGGCACTCAAGGCTGAGTGCGATGGGTTCGATCTTATGACGCGGTTGATACGCAGTGAAGCGAGGGTGAGATGGCTGGAAAGGTAGTAGCGACAGAGGCACAGCAGGCGGTGCAGGCGATAGGGTTGTCGCCAGAGCTACGCCGAATGATTGCGGAGTATGGACGCGACGAGAGCCTGGCTGAGGAGATTGGGGCATTACGGGCGGTGCTGGCGCAACTGCTGGCGACTGGTGGTGCCGATAGTCAGTCGCTCTCGCAGAGTGTGCCACGGGTCGTCAATGCCATTGTGCGGGCGATGCGGGCGCAACGGCTGTTGACTGGTGAGGCGACCGGCGATCTGAATGAGATTGTGACCCGGATTCTGGTGGAAATGGGCTTAGGCGAATAAGGCAGTAATGCAGAAAGGCAGGGGTAATGAGCAGTGAGCAACTGGCACGGCAGCGCTCTGGCGCGGAATGGCGCGAACGGTTGCGGCGCAACCACGAAGCAGCGCCCCGGCTCGATCTCGATCCACGTAGCGCTTATGAACTCTTGACTCGCCAGATGGTGGCAAGTTTACAGGAGGAGTTACGCGAGATTCGGCAACGGGTCAATGGCCTGCTCTTTGTCACGATTACCGCCGTGATTGCGGATGTGGTACTGCGCCTGACCCACTAAGGCGGTTGATAGTGTGGGCATATACAGGGAGGGATGGTGGGAAAACGGCGAATAGGGCCAACGGGAGCAGCGGGGGGTGACCTGGAGCGGGCGATGCGTGGCCTGTTCGCCGACATCGCCCCATTTTCACGCGGTTTGATGGGGCAGTACGCCCTCCGTTCCTATCAGGCAGAGGTGGCGCGGGCGATTATTGCCTCGGTACGCCGGGGCGATGGGCAGCAGTTTGCGATTGTTTTTGCGCGGCAGGCGGGGAAGGATGAGACGATTGCCCAAACGCTGGCCTACTTGCTCGCCGCCTACTGGCAACGCGGCGGTTCGATGGTCGTTGCTGCGCCAACCTACCGCCCCCAAAGCCTGATTGCGCGGGCGCGGCTGCTGGCCCGCCTCGACAACGAACTGGCACGGCGGCTCGTGCCAACCTCCCGCACTGAAGCAGAGTATATTGTGCGCCTGGGGCGGGCCTCTGCCCGGTTCCTCTCAGCGGGACCAGGGGCGAATGTGCGCGGCGAAACAGCCTCACTGCTGCTGGTGTGCAACGAAGCGCAAGATGTGGACGCTGACCGCTGGGATGCTGTCTTCGACCCGATGGCGGCGGCGACGAACGCTACCACGGTCTTTAGTGGCACTGTCTGGTCAGATCGGACCTTGCTGGCGCGGCAGATGCGCCATTTACGCGAATTAGAGCGCGCTGACGGACGCCGCAGAGTGTTCCTGGTGCCGTGGACGCGGGTGGCCGAAGATTTGCCAGCGTATGGCGAACGGGTTCGCGCCCGTATCGCCCAGTTTGGCCGCGATCATCCGTTTATCCGCACTGAATACGAACTCCAAGAGGTGGCTGGGGCGGGCGGCCTCTTTGGGGCGGCTCGTCGCGCCCAACTCCAAGGCGATCATCCTCGCCAACGACAGGCCACAGCAGGGCGACAATATGCCCTGCTACTCGATGTGGCGGGCGAGGATACGATCGCGGGAGATTGCCTCGACGATGGGGCGGCGTTGCGGGCGCAGGGAACACGCCGCGATTCGACCGCGCTCACCGTTGTTGAGATTGTACCGGGCCAGGGCGGTGGTCTCCCCGCGTATCGGGTCGTTGATCGGCGCTTGTGGACCGGCACGCGCCATACTGCGTTGCACGCGACGCTGGTCGATCTAGCGCGGCACGTTTGGGGGGCGCGGCGGATTGTTGTTGATGCGACGGGGGTAGGGGCAGGGCTGGCGTCGTGGCTGACCGCCGCGCTGCCGCAGTTGGTGATTCCCGTTGTGTTCACCGCCGCCGCCAAGAGCGACCTGGGCTGGCGACTGCTAGCCGCGATTGATAGTGGGCGGTTGAAAGAATATCTCCCCGATGACGCCGAGGAAACACGGCTGTTCTGGCAGCAGCTTGCCGCCTGCACCTATGAGGTGCGGCCTGGGCCGGGGAAACTGCTGGCCTGGGGCGTTGATGATCCACGCCTCCACGATGACCTTTTGCTCAGTCTGGCGTTGGTCGGCGCATTGGATGAGATTGATTGGCGGCCACGGGTGGCGCGGGGGCGATCGCCAAAACTATGATTGTTAGTGTGCTGGTTGTATACGTGGGGCTGATTGAGAGTCCGGGATCGGCAAACAGGCGCCGCTACCAAGGTAGCGGCGCCTGTTCTTCTCAGGTTTGTTAGTGGGATTAGAGCGAGAGATACCACTGGCGGGCGAGGTCGAGGAAGGGGCCAGAGAAGATGCCAAGG
>JBDHWF010000094.1:0-15411 GCA_039810045.1 Chloroflexia bacterium | reverse complement strand
TATTCGTCTGGTTGCGCTTCGGCCCACGGTACGTGCTTGTAGGCGGCGAGGTGAAAGACAATCGTCGGTTGAGTGGCGGCAAAGATTGTCGCGATACGGCGGCGGTTCCGCACATCAGCGAGGTGATAGCCCCGCTCGATCTGCTGGTTGCCACTGCGCAGCAGGTCGTTGTGCAGCGCAAACAGCCCTGCTTCATGGCTATCAATCAAGATCAGCGCAGCGGGGTTATAGGTGCTGATCAATGCCACTAATGCGCGACCCAACGAGCCAGCCGCCCCAGTGATCGCGATGCGCTGCCCGCCGAACGCGGCAGTGAGGGCAGCGTGATCGATGGTCAAGGGCGGTCGGTCGAGTAGCTGATCCCAATCGATCAGGCTTTCTGGCGCAACGCTGGCGGTCTGCTTGGCTTCCTGCAACGATCTCGCTCCTTTGGCTATTGTGCTGGCTGGTGTTGGGGCAGCACTGCCCCGCGCAACACCGCGCTGATGCGGGCCTGGGCCTCACGCATAAAAACGGCCCGGTCATGATCTGGTTCCAGGGTTTCGGTCACGATGAACTGGGCGGCATTGGCGAGGGCGGGCATCACCTGATCGAGATCGAAGCGCCCCGCGCCATATGGCAAACCTTCCCCAAGCAGCCCTGCGGCGTTGGAGATATGGCAGTTCGTCAGCCAGGGTGCCACCTGCGCCAACCAATCGGGCAACGTATGGACGGTGGCATGGGCGGCGTATTGCTCGACAGCAGGGCGTAGGGCTGGTGGCGTTGCCGTTGGGTCAGCCGCGATTGCCTCCAGGTGTAAGCCAGCATGAGAGGTGTCGAACGTGATCCGTAGCCCTGGCACCGCTTCGCAGCACCAGCGCAGATCGGCTGGCTCGACTCCCAGGGCGCTGAACGTCGCGGCACCCTCGCGCATCTGGGCGATTGGCGGGATATTCTCAATCGTGGGAATCAGATTCGTCGCCTGACAGAGGCTGACATACTCGCGCAAGAGCGGCAGCGCTAGCGTACACCACTGTTCGCGCCGTTCCGATCTAATCGCCGCTGGGTCACTGGTTGGGGCGATCAGGTGAATGACCGCAACGCTGGCCCCGATCGCTGCGCCGAATTGCGTCAGGCGGATCAGCGCTTCGTGGTCGGCGGCGGCCTGACGGGTGACATCGAAAAACGCGCCATCAAGCGAACGGATTGGCCCTTCGACAATATAGTGAAAATCGGCGCTGGCGGTGGGCGTCGCCGCCATCAGTGCTTGTAGGCGTGGTAGCCAGTTGGCAGGGCCAATATCCCGCGCATCGAGATAGAGTTCGAGGCCATCGGGGCGCGGTGCGGCGAGGCGGTCGGCTAGTTGGGTAGCAGTGGGGCGGGCTTTCAGCAGAATAGGTGTGTTCATCGCCCCTCCTCGCGGGTCAGTTCGGGGCGGAGCCAGTCCAGGTAGCGGGCGACCCCCTCAGCGAGCGTGACCGTTGGTTGCCAGCCTAGTTCAGTCGTGGCGCGGTCGATCGCGGCGTAGCACTCCTCAATGCGTTCACTGGCGGGATTGATCGTGATCGGGCTGCTGCTCTTACTCTGCGCCAGAATCAGCGTGGCGAGGTCGGCAAAGTTGGTGCTGATTCCCGTGCCGATATTGTAGATGCGGCTGGTCAGCGCAGGGCTACGCAGTTGCTCGGCGGCCTGCACCATCGCTGCGGCCACATCGGTGACATCGACAAAGTCGCGCAGGTGTGGCTGCATGACGACTAATTCCTGATCACGCAAGGCCCGTTCACCAAAGATTGCGACGATCCCGCTGACGCCGCCGCTGGTCCGTTGTCCTGGGCCGTAGACCGAGAACAGGCGCAAGATGACGGTCGGAACACCGTAGAGTTGCTGGTACATCGTTACCCAACCTTCGGCGGCCAGTTTGCTCCAACCGTACACGGTGGTGGGCGCGAGCGTTGTTGTTTCGTGGAGCGGCCCCTGCCACGGCTCATAGATCCGCTGGGTGGAGGCAAAGACGACGCCTGCGCCGCGCTGCCGCGCAGCCTCAAGGATATTGAGTGTACCCAGGGCGTTGACGGTGGTGTAGCCAACGGGATCAGCCAGCGAAAGCGAGGCATCGGCGAGCGCGGCGAGGTGAATAATGACATCGACATCAACAAATGCTGTGCCAATTGCACGGTCGGTAATATCGCCCTGCACTACGGCGCTTGCCCCAGTTACTGGCTCCGGGTGACGGGCGATCACCGTCACGCGATGACCAGCGTGGGCGAGCGCTGCGACGACGTGCCGCCCGATAAAGCCAGTGCCACCAGTCACGACAACGTGCAACGAGCCGGTAGCCGCACTGCGTGCCCCCTTGTTCATGGTGCTGCCTGGGCAGCAGTGCTGGCAAGGCAGTGGTCGAGTACGGCAGGGAGGCTGGTGCGGAGCGTGTGCTGGGGGCGGGTTTCCGGCAGGTGATCGAGGGTGGAAGTGACCAGGAAGCGGCTTTCTTCGGCGATCAACTGCTGTGGATCAAGGCCGTTGATGGTGACAGGCAAGCCCCGTGCGGTGGCGATCTCTTGCACGAGCGTAGCGACCTGCGCGACGGAGGCGATTTCGCCGACGACATTGCATGGGGTATACCCGTCAGGGGCGTGTTGGGCTGCGGCGACGGTGCAGGCAGTTGCATCGGCGAGGTGCAACCAGGCCGATGCATTGCGCCCACCCCCCAGCACCTGCAATGGTTCGCGTAAGATGACTTGCTGACAGAACTTGTTGGGGGCGGTCATAAAGCGTTGGTCAGTCTTGAAGATCGGCCCCAGGCCATAGACGATCCCGAAGCGCAGGCTGATGCCGCGCAAGCCGTGCAACCCACAATACATTTCCAGCAACTTCTCGGCGTGAACTTTCGAGAGGTGCGATAGATCGCGAAAGACCCCATACGGATGTGTTTCATCGATGGTGCCGTGCAGTGGCTCGCCGTATACCTTGAATGAACTGGCGTAGATCATCGTTGTTGCACCATGTTCAACCATGGCATCGAGGACGACCCGTGGCCCTTGCAGGTTGGTGCGCTCGGTGTAGGCGGCGCTGGCGGCGGCGGGGTTGGCGCTGGCCTGGGCCGCGAAATGGTAGACCGTATCGATTGGGCCGTGGGCAAAGGCGGCGGCGACGGCGGCAGGGTCGGCGACATCGCCTTCGACCAGCGTCAGGCCAGCAGCCCGGAGGTTGGTGATCACGGTATCATCGGTCGAGAAGTGATTCTCCAGGCCAATGACCCGTTCACCGCGTGCTAGCAACGCCTCTACCAACGCTGCGCCCATGTAGCCGATTCCCGTAACGAGGCTTGCCAAGCTGACTCCTTTGCGCCCATCGATTCAGAGACGGAGTGTAGCAGTGGAGGGGAAGCTATGGCAATACACAAGCATGGGGAGCGTAGTAGATCAGGGTAGCTGGGCAGCGTAGGCGAGTACTGCGCGGATATCATCGTATTCCAGGTCAGGATAGTCGGCAAGGATCTCCTCAGTGCCGATATGACGCCTGAGGAGATCCAGAATCAATTCCACAGGATAACGCAGCCCACGGATACAGGGTTTGCCATGCAGGATCTGCGGATCAATGGTGATTCGCGTCAATAAGTCAATCAACCTAGCCCCCTGGTTGCAAGAATCTGCGATGCTGCAAGTCTACCACGTACATTGACATACGGCAGGACGAGGCAGGTGATTGCCAGAAGCACTGTGGAGTAAAACAAGCATGGGGGGCAGGCAATTTGCCTGCCCCCCATGTTCTCGGTCGCGGTGTGGTTACTTGGTGATCTTGACGTACTTCGCCCGGGGTACACCACCGAGGATGGCCGGGTGATAGATCCCCTGCACATTCGGCTTGGTGACGAAGAAGCTCTGGCCGTGATAGATCGGCATATGTGGCATATCGTTCATCATCAGCACTTCGGCCTGCTGGTACTGCTTCTCGCGGGCGGCCTTATCGGGGTTCCCCGCTGCCTTCGCGATCAGGTCGTCGTACTCTGTGTTCTTCCAGTGCGTGTTGTAGAAGTCGGTGCCTGAAGCGAACAGGAAGTTGTGCCAGTTGCTGGCATCGCCGTAGTCCGAACCCCAGACGCCAAGGTGGGCATTGTAGGGCTTGGTCTTCGCCCCCACGCGGAACTCGACATACGCCTTCGATTCCATCGATTGCAACTGGACGCTAATCCCCAGGTTCTTCTTCCACTCTGCTTGCAGGTATTCGAGGATGATTTTCGAGGTGGCACTGGCTGAGTAGACGAGGGTGAAATCGGCGGGGAAGCCTTGCCCATTCGGGAAACCAGCTTCGCTCATCAACGACTTCGCCTTCTCAATCCCGCCCTGCAATGCTGACTGGGGGTTGTTACCTGGAATATCTGGGGGAATAACGGTGGGAGCGTCGAGGTAGTACCCTTTCAGCACCACGTCAATCAGGCCCTTGCGGTCGAACCCGAGGCTGAATGCCTGCCGCACCTTGGGATTGTCCGTTGGCTTATTGGTGCAGTCGAAGTGCAGCATCAGTGTGCTGGAGCCAGGATACCCCTTCATCTCTTTGGAGAGCTTCGCATCGGCCTTGACGCGATCATAGTCTGCTGATGAGACCTGGGCCGTATCAAGTTCGTTATTCTCGTAGGCGGCAATCCCCTTCTGGAGTACCGTAGTCTGATCGTAGAGGTTGCACTCAACGCGGGTAACGGTTGGCTTCGGCCCCGAGGTGTAGTTCGGGTTCAGCTCAAACGCCTGCAATTGGTCGTGCTTCCACTCTTTCATGGCATAGGGGCCATTAGAGATGATATTGGCAGCCTCGACCCACTTATCACCAACTTTGTCGATCACCGCCTTTGGCACTGGCAGACAGGTCCAGGTGGCGACAATCAGGGGGAAGAAGGGGGTGGCGGTTGCCAGGGTGACTTCCAGGGTGTTGTCGTCAGTCGCCTTGACCCCGAGTTGATCGGGTGGCATGGAGCCTTTGACCACCTCTGCGCCGTTCTTGATCATCAGCAGGGCGGCGGTGTACTTCGAGGCCGTCTTTGGGTCCATCACGCGCTTCCACGAATACTCAAAATCTTTCGCGGTCAGTGGTGAGCCATCGGACCATTTCATCCCTGGCTTCATTTTGAAGGTGTAGGCTGTGGCATCGGCATTGGCGTTATAGCCCTCAGAGCAAAGGAGGTCGAAGGAGCCATTCTCCCAGTTGATCCCCAGGAGTCCATCGAATGCTTGAGGCATATTGTAGGGGCTGCTCCCAACACCGGGGTCAAATGTTGGCGGCTCGACATCGCAATAGCGGAAGATCTGCTTGTCGGCCAGGTTCGCTGGCGCGGCAGATGAAGCAGTCGTTGGCGAAGCAGGGCGGGCCGAGCTAGCCGGGGTGCCGCTGCCAGATGCGGCAGGGGTGGCTGAGGCGCTCCCACCAACTGAGCGGGGAATCTCTGTGGCGGTGGCGGCTGGCGCTACCGAAGCAGCGGCGGAGGGCGCAGCCGACGATGAGGCCGCTGGGGCTGTTGTCGCAGGGGCTTCTGTCCCACAAGCAGCCAGGGCGGCTACCCCTGCGCTGGCCGCAGCAAGCGCGAGAAAACGCCGCCTTGGCAGTGTCGAACGTTGCAGATCGTCAACCATTCCTTCTGTCTCCCTTCCTAACACATTATCGACCATTCACGAACCGCGTGATGTGGCATAAACGTGCAGCAGGCGGCAAAAGTTCCCTGCTGGCCGTTACCGATTGAATCCCCTACTTCTTCATCCACGGATCGAGCGCATCGCGTAGGCCATCCCCCACAAAGTTGAAGGAGAGGACGGTCAGCGAGAGCGTGACCGCTGGCGCGATCAGGATGTGCGGGTAGGTGCGAAGTTGTTCGATGCCTTCAGAGATCATTGAGCCCCACGAAGGCGTGGGTGGGTTGACCCCCAGCCCGATAAAGCTGATTCCCGCTTCGGTCAGGATTGCGCTGGGTATCCCCAAGGTTGCTGCGACGATGATCACGGCGAGGGTATTGGGAAAGAGGTGCCTGGTAATAATGCGGGTGTTCGTCGCGCCCAGGCAGTGCGCGGCCTCAATGAACTCCTTTTTCTTCAAGGAGAGGGTTTGCCCACGGACTAAGCGAGATACCGTGAGCCAGGAAACCAGCCCTAACCCAATGAAGACGCCGAGTAAGCCACCAGTGGCATTGTTGAACAATTTGAGTGGCAGCAAGAAGCCACCAGTCGTGGTCTGAAACTTGGCGCGGAGAAAGGTCATCACAATAATGATGAACAGCAGGTTCGGTTTGGCGTAGAGAACATCGACAATCCGCATCAGGATCGTGTCGATCTTGCCGCCAAAGTAACCCGCCGTCAGGCCGACTGGCACCCCGATCAAGAGAATGATCAGTTGGACGACGATCCCGACGAGTAGCGAAACCCGCGCCCCATAGATGATTCGGCTGAGGATGTCGCGCCCGACCGCATCGGTGCCAAGGGGGTAGGCCATGCTTGGCCCTTTGGTAACGGCGCGAATATTTTGTTCGTCATAGCTATACGGCGCGATGAGTGGCGCGGCGATCGCTACAATAAAGAGGAGGATGATAAAGATGAGGCCAGCGACCGCGGCTTTATTGCGCCGGAATCTCGCCCAGGCATCACGATACAGCGAATTCCCTGGTTTCGCTGCCAGTGCTGGTTCTGGGGCTACCTGGGCAATCGATTGGTTTGTTTGAGCGGTCATTGGCCGCACTCCTTGTCTCAAACTCAATAATTCAGTGGTTGCGGCGCTTAGTCGTAGGCAATGCGTGGATCAAGAACACCGTAGAGCAGATCGACGAGCATATTCATGACGGTGATAATCGTGGCAAATAGCAAGGTCGTCCCCAGCATCACGGGATAGTCACGCCCGGTAGCACTTTTCACAAAGTAACTCCCCAGGCCCGGAACGCCGCAAACCACTTCGACAAAGAATGAACCAGTAATCACATTGGCAAACGAAATCCCCATCACCGTGGCAACGGGAATCAAGGCATTACGCAGCGCGTGGCGGACAATGACGACCCGGTCGCGCAGCCCTTTGGCGCGCGCGGTACGCACATAATCCTGACGCAAGACATCCAGCAGGCTGGAGCGGGTGTAGCGTGCCAATACTGCGGCTGGGCCGAGGGCCAGCGCAATGGCGGGGATAATCGCCCGCGAATCGAGAATCCCGTTCCAACCAGTCGTTGGTACCAGATGGAGCTTGATCGAGAGAAGCAGAATCAGCAGTGAGGCGATGACGTAGGACGGTGTGGAGATACCGATGATCGAGCCAAACGTGGCGAAATAGTCAAACGGTGTATTTTGTTTGACTGCGCTGATGGTGCCAGAGGTAATGCCGAGAATCCCAGCCAGGATAATCGCGATAAACCCAAGTTTCAGTGAAGTGGGAAAGAAGTCTTTGATAATGTCGCTCACGTCGCGATTCCGTTGGGCGAATGAGGGGCCGAAGTCACCCTTGAAGACGTTGACCAGATAGTCGGTATATTGTCGCCAGAGTGGTTTATCTAAGCCATACGCTTTATCGAGCGTGGCCTTCGCTTCAGCCGAGAGTGGTTTGTCGCTGTCCCACGGCCCACCAGGGGTCATGTGAATCAGCAGAAAGGTAATTGTGTAAACCGCTAGTAAGGTGGGAATCAGCCCCAACAGGCGGCGGATTGTATATTGCCCCATTATCCCTCCATTGATCAGCAAGCGCGGCTGACCAAACGCCAAGAACAAACCGCGATTGGGAAGATTACCCGAAGATGGTTTTGGCGCAAGAATCCCCATCCATCTGTAGCGATTTTCTTAGGATAGTTGATAGTGATACCCTTTGTCTAGTCTTGATGCAGCCCAAATTCTGCAGGACGTTGCCTATTGCTTTTGGGCGGCAAAGAGCGTGATCAAGCGATCCAGGATACGGTCGGCCACTTCACGTTTGGGTAACACCGGTAACTGCTCGGGTTCGGCATCGCGTCCGAGGAGAATCACGCGGTTCGTATCACTGCCAAACCCACTGCCAGCGCCAGTAATATCGTTCGCGACAATCAAGTCTAGGTTCTTTTTGTGGAGCTTTTGGGTGGCGTTGGCGAGCAGGTCTTCGCTTTCGGCGGCGAAGCCGACTTTGAGGAAGTCTCCCTGCGTTTCTGCCAGAATATCGGGATTGGCAACGAGTTCAATCGTTAGCCCCTGGGCGGTGGCGTCACGCTTCTTGATCTTTTGCTCGGCGGGGTGGGCCACGCGATAGTCAGAGACTGCCGCCGCCATAATCAGCGCGTCGGCTGTCGCCGTTGCTGTTTGCACGGCGGCAAACATTTCCAGCACACTGCCAACGGCAACAACGGTGGTGCCGTACGGTGGGGCGAGGGCGTCTGTCGTTGGGGTGGCGATCAGTGTGACCTGTGCGCCACGGTCGCGGGCGGCTTCCGCCAGCGCAAAGCCCATCTTGCCCGACGAGCGGTTGGTGATAATCCGCACCGGGTCGATTGGTTCCTGGGTGCCACCAGCGGAGATCACCAGGTGCTTCCCCGCCAGATCGCCCGTTTGTGCTAGCACCGTGCGGAGGGTGCCAAGAATCGTTTCGAGGTTTGCCAGTCGCCCCCGCCCCGTCAGCCCAGAGGCGAGGCGGCCTGCTTCTGGCTCGATGATCGTCACCCCTCGCGCCCGCAAGCGCGCAAGATGCTCCTGGGTCGTGACTGCCTCATACATATCCGCTTCCATCGCTGGCGCGATGATTACGGGGGCGCGGGTATCGAGTACGGTCGTTTGTAAGGCATCTTCGGCGAGCCCCAGCGAAAGTTTCGCGATCAGGTTGGCGGTGGCGGGGGCGATCAGGATCGCCCCCGCCCGCTTGGCGAGCCCAACGTGTTCAATTGCTAGCTCTGCGTGTGGATCCCAGAGGGTATCGACGACTGGGCGGTGGGTGATTGACTTGAAGCAAAGTGGGGTAACGAACTGCGTAGCACTGGCGGTCATCACCACATCGACTAACGCCCCGGCCTTGACCAGCCGACTCGCCAGATCAACGGCTTTGTAACAGGCGATGGAGCCACTGACTCCCAGAACAATCGGCTGTTGTTGTAGTGGATCCATTGGCTGCTCCTCCAAATCTGCGGGGTCAGGCGTCGGGCTGATTCAGGGCGTGGATCAGACGGAGGCCCGTGAGGGTGAGGTAGGGATCGATCTGGTCGATCAGCGTGATTTGTGAGGCGACTCGTTCGGCCAGGCCGCCCGTGGCAACCACTGTTGCCTGTCCGCCCAGTTCGGCCTGTAAGCGCTTGATCAGCCCTTCAATCAGGCCGATATACCCCAGGACGATTCCTGATTGCAGTGCTGCGACGGTATTACGGCCAATCGCCTGGGCTGGTGGATTGAGGCTGACATTGAACAAGCGCGCCCCGCGGCGGAAGATCGCTTCGGCGGCGACTTCAATCCCCGGGGCGATGGCTCCCCCAATATAATCGCCTTCGGCAGAGACGACATCGAAGTTCGTGGCCGTACCAAAATCTACGACAATGGCGGGAGCCCCATAATACTCACGGGCGGCAATCGCGTTGCAGATTCGATCTGGCCCTGCCTCGGCGGGGTTGTCGATATTGACGCGAATCCCGGTGTTCATGGTGCCATTGACGATCAGGGCAGTGCAGCCGCTGTAGCGCTGCGCAATCTCGCTGAACGTTTCTTGCAGCCGTGGCACGCCACTGCCGATCACTACCCCATCGATCGCTTCCAGGTCGATCCCCTGCCGTGGTAACAACGTGAATAAGGTGGCGGCATATTCATCAGCCGTGCGTTGGGGGTCGGTTTCGAGCCGCCAAGTGCCAGCGAGGGTTTCCCCCCGAAAGACGCCAAAGGCGACATTGGTATTGCCAATATCCAGGGCAAGGAGTGTTTGCTGATCAGTGGGTGCCTGCGCCATGATTTCCTCTCGCTTCAGCACTATTTCGAGCGCACTATAGCACAGCATGGCGCTGGGAGATGGGCGCTTTCCCGTGGCCTACCTGTACGGTCGTTGACATTGTTTGCGCCCCCCCATCATACTTTAGCGATGAACAGGCCACTGCAAGAATGTAGACGAGACCGAAGCGACGAGGAGATTACCGCCAGCCTGTTGCAGTTGGTTGGTGGCTACCGTGCGCGGTGGATCAAGACAAGGCGGGGGGCCGTAAGGGACAACGATGAGCCAGGAGACCAACAATACTGCCGGGGCTGCGGTTGTGCGGTGGACGGTTGACGGAGTTGCTCAGGAGCATCCGTTGGTGGACACCGTATCGATTGGGCGGCATTCCAGCAGTCAACTGACGTTGCATGATCCCGAACGGCGGATTTCCCGGCACCATGCCCAGATCAGTCGGACCGCCAATGGCGACTATGAACTGACCGATCTGGGCAGTGCGAATGGCACACTGCTGAACGGGGTCGCCCTGACGCCGCATCAACCGGCGCTTTTACGTGATGGCGATCAACTCACCATTGGCTCGATTGTGCTCGATTTTATTCTCCCACCACAAACCAATGATTTGCTGCTGGCGACGGGGCTCTGGTTTGGCGCGACGACCACGACGATTAATCTCCCACGCCCCATAGTTGGCTGGCTGGAATTACCCAATGGGAAACGGCGGTTGCTGGAAGGTGAAACGCGGGTTGGTCGCTCGGTCAAGAACGATATTGCGCTGGAAGATGACACCCAGGTTTCGCGGAATCACGCGACGATTCGGCACCTCGATGGGCATTATATCCTCTCGGATCTTGGCTCGGCGAATGGTGTGCGGGTCAATGGCGAACTGGTGCAGAATCCGCGTGAGTTGCAGGATCAGGATCAGATTCAGATCGGCCACACGACCCTGCGTTTCCTGTTGGCTCCGCTGAGTGAGACCCCCGGCGAGACTGGGTTTGTCTCACAGGTGGGGCTTGACCTTGGTGGCTCGCGCACCAGTCTGTTTGATGTGCTGGGTGCTGATGGGGTCGCGCCACAGGGCAATCTGCGTGAAGTAACGACCCTGTTCGCCGATATGCGTGGCTCGACCGCGCTATCTGAGCGACTGAATAATCCCGAACAGACGACGGTGATCGTCAACAAGATCTTTGATGCCCTGACCACAGAGATCGTGCGCTATGAAGGCTGGGTGGTGAAGTTCGCCGGAGACAATATCATGGCGATCTTCGGCGCACCGAAGGCGCACGAGGATGACCCAGAGCGGTGTGTAAAAGCGGCGTTGGCGATGCTCGCCGCCCTGGAAAAGATCAACCGGCAGATGCGGCGGCAACTTGGTCTGGCGATTGAACTGCGCGTGGGGATCGCCAGTGGGCTGGTGGTCTATGGCGAGGTGGGTGGGGGTGATTTCCGCCGCCTTGATGTGATGGGGCCTTCGGTCAACCTGGCCTCACGCCTCGAACATATTTCCCGCGTTGGGCATATCACGGTGAGCGAGGCTGTCTATACGCGGGCGCGGCGGTCGTTCGTCTTCACCGCCTTGCAGCCACAGGAACTCAAAGGAATCCGGGGCCTGGTGCAGGCGTATGAGGTGGTGCGCGAACGTGGCTCGACGGAGTTGCAGGAGGAGTCGGGCGCGATTGACTACCTGATTGGGCGTGAAGATGAGGTTGCTCAACTGCGGACGGCGCTGCAAGAAGTGCGTAGTGGCGTTGGGCGACTCCTGGCGATTGTTGGTGACGCGGGGATTGGTAAATCGCAGTTGCTGACAGCCTTTCGGCGGGCAGAGTCCGAGGAGGCAGCGGCGGCGGGTGATACGTTGCGCGAGAACGATTGGGTGATCACGCGCGCTATCTCGTATGAATCGGCGGCATCCTACGCACTGTTCGGTAACGTGATCGAGGCCTTGCTGGGGCTGGATGGGCAAGAGTCGATTGACCGTGGGCAACTGACTGCTGCATTGACCGCCGCGCTGCCCACCATTGATGAGCAGACACGGAATGAATATCTGGCGATGACCGGGCAACTTCTGGGGGTTCGGGTTGACACCTCCGCGCTTAGCGGGATGGATGCTCGTGTTCGCCGTAACTTACTGATGTCGTTTGTGCGGGCGTTAGTGCGGCAGCGGGCCTTCCCTGAAGGATTCGAGCACCCACGCGTGTTGGTGATTGCGCTGGAGGAAATGCAGTGGGCTGATGCGGCGAGTATGACGGCCCTGGGGGAGTTGGTTGACCTGATCGCCTCGGTTCCGTTACTGCTGATTCTGACCTATCGGCCCGAATGGTCGCATTCGTGGGCCAATCGGTCGTTCTATCGGCAGATCAATCTCGCTGAACTGACGCCAGCGCAGAGCCGCCTGTTCTTGCGTAGCCTGTTGGGAAATGCGGAACTCCAAGATGCAGTGGCCGAGCGAATTATTGCCCAGTGTGGCAATAATCCCTTGCTGCTTGAGGAAACCGTGCGCGTGCTGCAAACGCGCAAGATTCTGGTAGCGCAAGGTGGACAATGGGTGCTGACTGGTGACCTCTCGGCGATGAATATGCCCTCAACGCTGGTGGGCCTCTTGATGGCGCGGCTTGATCGGCTGAGTGAGCAAGATCGGCTGGTCTTGCAGCGCGCTGCCGTCATCGGGCGTTCCTTTACTTATCGGCTGCTGGCCCTGGTCACGGGGATGGACGACCTGCTGGAGGAAAGCCTGGATCGCCTGCAAGAGGCGGAACTGATCGTTGAAGATACGATGGCGACCGAACTGGAATATCGGTTCAAGCAGGGGATTGTGCAGGAGATCGCCTATAACAATATTCTGGAGCGCGAACGGCGCGATCTGCATGGGCAGGTGGGCGCGGCGTTGGAGTCGATCAACGCTGAGTATTCGAACGAGCAGCTCGAGGTGCTGGCTTACCATTACACCCGCAGCACCAACAGACGGAAAGCGATTGAATATCTGCTCCTTTCTGGCACCAGGGCGCGGCAACTCTTTGCCCACAGCACGGCGCTGGCTCAATTTGAAGAAGCGTTGACCAAGTTGCGGGGTCTGGCCCCGCACGAAATCGCCCAGGAACCAACGTTGCCCCTACGCACTCACGAGGCGCTGGGCGACCTCTATTTCACCGATGCCGATTTTGCCCGTGCCCAGGAACGGTATGAGGCGGGGTTAGCAACCGTGAGTGTACCGCTGACTGACCGCGCGCGCCTCTGGCAGAAGCTGGGGCGGCTGTGGGAGCAACGCGGCGAGGGTCGCCGCGCCTTGAACGCCTACGAGCAGGGCATTGGCCTGCTGAGTGGGGCTGCACCGCAAGAGTTACGCTCATTACAGGCATCGGCAGCGCGGGCTTATACGATGCTGGGTGAATTTACCCATGCCCAGGAGATGGCGGAATCGGCGTTAGCCCCGATCACGCGCAGTGGGATGGGCGGGGCAACGATGCCCGATAGTCAGGCCAAGGCCGATGCCCATCATGCGCTGGGGCTGGCGGCTTTTGCCCGGGGGGCGACTGACGAGGCGATTGACCACCATCTGAAGGCTTTGCTCCTCTGGGAAGAAGTGGGCGATACCACCGGGATGCAGGAGAGCTACTACGAACTGGGGGCATTGTATTGGGCGCGGGGGCAGATTGAACGCGCGTTTGAGCACCTGGCCGGGGTCAGTACGATGCTGCGAATCGGTGTTGGCGACCTCGACGATGATCCGATTGCCCAGCGGCGTCAGGCGCGGGAGTTAGTGCTGCAAACGCCGTTGCCGCCAATGGGCGATGCTCAGGGTGAGTTGGCTCCTGTCGAGCGCTATTACCGCAGTAGTCTGGCCGCAGCGCAGCAGATGGGCGACCGCTGGGGGATGGCGCAAATCGGCTATCGGGTTGGCTTGCTCCTGTTTCGGCAGGGCGAATACGACCGCGCTCTGGGCTATTTACGGAAGTCGTTGAACGAAGCGGAGCGCATTGGCGCTCGCGAAGTTGTCGCCGCGACCAGTATTGCGCTGGGGCGAATCTTCGTTGACCGCAATGATACGAGCGGGGTGCAGTACCTCGAACGCGGGATCGCGATTGCTGAGGCGATTGAAGGGGCACTCACCCTGACCACCGGGCGGCTTTTCCTGACGGATGCCTTGCGCTGCCAGGGCGATCTGGCGGGGGCAGCGCGGGAGGAAGAAGGGGCTTTTCTGCTGGCAACGCGCCTGGGCCATCAGTTTACCCTTGGCCTGACACACCGAATGATGGGCCGGATGGCAGCAGGGCAGCAGAATTGGCCGATGGCGGATCGGCACTTCCGCCTGGCCCACGAGCTGTTCACGGCTGTCGATGCTCAGGATGAGTTAGGGCGCACGTTGACGGACTTCGCGCTGATGTGGCACGAGTGGTCGGGCGCGGGGAATGGGGCGATCCCTGAAGGTGCGACGGTGATGCTGCAACAGGCGGCGCAAATCTTTGCGCGGCTTGATATGCAGTCTGACCTGCGCGTGGCGCGGGCGCTGTTGACACGGTAGGCCAAAGCCGCAGCCACGTTGTCGCTGGTTCGCATTCGCTGGTACAATCTTCTGGTCGGGCTGCCGTCCGGCTGTTTTTGCGCTCGCCAGTGCTGCGAGCTTGATGCGAGGGAATCAGGTGGGCTTACCACGCTGCTCAGCGGTAGCCGCTTTCGATTGAACCGTCCCTGGTTCGAGAGTGGCGCAGTACCTATTAGCAAACAGGGACGAGAGCGGCGCGACAGCATTCGCTGTTGCGAAAGAACCGCTGTCGTCGGTGATGCCCTGGATCATGACCCTTCGCTGCACCAATTGGCTGGAACCGCCAGCGCCCGCCCACTTCGTCGCCCGAACCAGACTGCGATAGTTGATCTGCACACCGCGCTGTGTCTGCTGGTGTGCCTGCAAATATGAGGAATGTAGGGCGATGCCAGCAACGATTCTGAGTGTGAATGACCTGGAAAAACGATATGTTAGCGACCTGATCTTTGCCGATCTCTCTTTTCAGGTGACTGAGGCCGAACATATCGGGATTGTCGGGCCGAACGGCGTTGGGAAGTCAACGCTGTTGAAGATTATTGCGGGGATTGAACACCCCAGTGGTGGCACCGTCTCGCCACTGCGTGGCTTGCGGATCACCTATCTGCCGCAGGAAGCACGCTTCACCAGCGCGCGCAATGTTCGCGATGAAGCGCTCGACGCCTTCGCCCCACTCCACGCGCTGCGGGCGCAGATGACGGAGCTTGAACACGCCCTGAGCGCGACTGATGACGAAGCAGCCCTTGAACGGTTGATGGCGGAGTACGGCGAAGCCTCCATCGCGTTTGAGACTGGCGGTGGCTACGATATGGAGCATCGCACTGAGGCTGTGTTACATGGCCTCGGCTTTGATGAGTCGAACTGGGATATGCAGGTGCAGACCCTCAGTGGCGGCCAGAAAACGCGGGTCGCCCTGGCGAAGGCGTTGCTTGAATCACCAGATCTGCTGTTGCTCGATGAGCCAACGAATCACCTTGACCTCGCCGCGCTCGAATGGCTGGAAGGGTTCCTGA
>JBDHWF010000093.1:0-15427 GCA_039810045.1 Chloroflexia bacterium | reverse complement strand
GTCTGGGCGGTGTGGCTGGTGCATTTGCCAGCACGAAGCAGGTGGTACAATCGAACGATAGCGGCAACTATCCCGTAGCACGGTACTGCGTGGGCGGGTGATCAATACTGGGCGTACCAGGTGACGCCTGGTATTGTCAGGGGAGGGTTAGAGAAGATGGCTGGTGATCTGCTAGGCACACGACGGTCGCACACTCTCGCAGGCGAGGAAGTGCAGTATTACAGCCTCGCGGCATTGGCCGAGCGCGGCATTGACCTGACGCGGCTGCCCTATTCGGTCAAAGTGCTGTTGGAAAATGTGCTGCGGAAGGCTGATGGGGTCAATATCACCGAAGATGATGTGCTGGCGCTGGCGCGGTGGAACCCCGCCGACGAGGCTGAGCCACGCGTCTTCCCGTTCATGCCCGCCCGCGTGCTGCTGCAAGATTTCACCGGGGTGCCCGCCGTGGTGGATCTCGCGGCGATGCGGGCAGCAGTGGCGCGGATCGGGGCCGACCCTAGCCGCGTCAATCCGCTGGTGCAGACCGATCTGGTGATTGACCACTCGGTACAGGTCGATATTTTCGGCTCGGCTACCGCGCTGGCCCGCAACGTGGAACTGGAATACGAGCGGAACGGCGAGCGGTATACGTTGCTCCGTTGGGCGCAGCAGTCGTTCAACGGCTTCCAGGCGGTGCCACCGGGTACGGGGATCTGTCATCAGGTCAACCTGGAATATCTGGCAACGGCGGTCTACAGCCGCGAAGAAGACGGCGTGATGATGGTCTACCCCGATACCGTTGTCGGGACCGACTCGCACACGACGATGATCAACGGCCTGGGGGTCTTTGGCTGGGGCGTTGGCGGGATCGAGGCCGAGGCGGTCATGCTTGGTCAGCCGATGGAACTGATCACCCCGCAGGTCGTGGGCTTCAAGTTCAGCGGCAAGCTGCGCGATGGGGTCACTGGCACTGATCTGGTGCTGACAGTCACGCAGATGTTGCGGAAGAAGGGCGTCGTTGGGAAGTTTGTCGAGTATTTCGGCGCTGGGTTGAGTCAACTGAGTTTGGCTGACCGCGCCACGCTGGCGAATATGGCCCCGGAATATGGCGCAACGACGGGCCTTTTCCCGATTGACGATGAGACGCTGCGCTACCTGCGGCTGACCGGGCGGCCTGAGCGGACGGTGCAACTGGTTGAGTGGTACGCGAAGGAGCAGGGTTTCTTCCGCACTGATGCCAGCCCCGACCCGATCTTCAACGATGTGTTGGAACTGGATCTCGATACCGTCGTGCCGAGTATGGCGGGGCCGTTGCGCCCGCAAGACCGCGTGACGTTGCCAGAAGTGCGCGGCAACTTCCGGGGGGCGTTCCCGCAATATTTCGAGAAGCCAGCGACGCAGCCCGCCAGCGCTGCCGTGATTCCTGGCACCACACCAGAGCCAGGGGCGACGACGGTCGTCGTTGACCCGGCGGCGCACGCGGTGGGCGTGGAGGTGATCGGGCGGGATGGCAAACTGCGGCGCGGGGTGATGCGGCATGGTTCACTGGTGATCGCCGCGATTACCTCTTGCACGAATACCTCGAACCCGGCGGTGATGGTGGGCGCGGGGCTGGTGGCGAAGAAGGCGGTGGAGAAAGGGCTGTCCGTTGGGCCGATCGTCAAGACCAGTCTGGCCCCTGGCTCGAAGGTGGTGACGCAATACCTGAACGATGCTGGGTTGACCCCATACCTCGATCAGTTGGGGTTCAATCTGGTGGGCTATGGCTGCACCACCTGTATCGGGAACAGTGGCCCGTTGGCTGACCCGATTGACGAAGCGATCACCAAGGAAGGGTTTGCGGCGGTGGCGGTCCTCAGTGGGAACCGCAACTTTGCGGGGCGGATTCATCCGCTGGTGCGGGCGCAGTACCTCGCCTCGCCGCCACTGGTCGTCGCCTACGCCCTGGCTGGCACGATTGATATCGACCTGACGACCGAGCCGCTCGGCAAGGGGGCCGATGGGGAGCCAGTCTACCTGCGCGATATCTGGCCGACGACGAAAGAAGTTGCTGATACGATGGCCTCAGCGGTGACGCCGGAGATTTTCGCGGCGGAGTACGCCAGCGTCTTCGAGGGCGATGAGCAGTGGCGGTCGCTGCCCGTGCCAACGGGCGAACTGTACGCCTGGGACCCCGATTCGACCTATGTGCAGGAACCGCCATTCCTGACTGATCTGCAACCAGAGCCGACCGAACCAACCGACATTGTGGGGGCGCGGGTGCTGGGTGTCTTTGGCGACTCGGTGACGACTGACCACATCTCGCCTGCTGGGTCGATTGCGGTCGATAGTCCGGCTGGGGAATATCTGATCGGCAACGATGTGTTGCGGCGCGATTTCAACTCGTATGGAGCGCGGCGCGGCAACCACGAAGTGATGATTCGCGGCACGTTCGGCAATGTGCGTCTGCGGAACCTGATGGTGCCTGGGCAGGAAGGCGATTGGACGATTCATCAGCCATCGGGCGAGCAGATGCGAATCTACTACGCTTCGCTGAAATACCAGGAGGAAGGGACGCCTCTGGTGGTGCTTGGTGGCAAGGAATATGGCACCGGGTCGTCGCGGGACTGGGCGGCGAAAGGCACTGCGCTGTTGGGTATTCGGGCCGTGTTGGTGGAGTCGTTCGAGCGGATTCACCGCACAAATCTGGTCGGGATGGGCGTGCTGCCCGTGCAGTTCCTCGCTGGCGAGAGCCGCGACACCTACAACCTGGATGGGACTGAACTGTACGAGATTCACGGCCTGAGTGCGGGGCTGAAGCCGGGGATGCATGTCACGGTGACGGCGACACGGACGAATGGCGAAAAAGTGAGCTTCCAGGCCTTGGCGCGGCTCGATACGCCGCTCGATGTCCTCTACTATCGGCACGGGGGGATTCTGCCGTATGTCACGCGGTTGCTGATCAAGCAGGAAGCGTAACGCGGGACAGGCTCCTCTATTTTGCGCGAATAGCACACCCCAGCGATGACGTCATCGCTGGGGTGTGCTGGCGGATAATCCTATGGGAGTGAGGTTAGCCCTGCCCCGCAGCGAGGGCCTTGGCCTCAGCCGTGCCCAGTGCTTGCCCCCCGATGCCCCAATCGCCACTCTTGACTTCTTCGACGACGACCCAGGTGACGGGGCGCATATTCTCGCCCTCGATCCCGACCATCGTATCGGTCAGCTTTCGGATGATATCGCGTTTCTGTGTTTCATCGAAGACTCCCTCGATCACCTTCACGTTAATAAATGGCATGGTATGGCTCCTTCTGTTCTCACACGTTTACACAGGAATCAGCACTTCTGAAACGATCAGTATGCTATGGCACCTTCCTACAACATGGCACGCGCGGTCGCGTCCGCATCTTTTGAGTCTGGTGCGCTTGATCAGGCACAGCCATTGTGGCGGAGTGTAGGGCAGCACCAGGAAGCGGAATATTGCTGGGCGTGCGGCAGCCTCGCGCAATGCCGGAGGCTGCCGCACAGGGGTTGGCGTTGTTGCGGCTCTGGGGTTATGGCGCTTCTTTGGTGATTGGCTGCCCCGCTTCGCGCCAGGCGTTCAGGCCGCCTTCCAGGTGTGCGACGTTCGTGTACCCCAGTTGTTTGAGGGTGGCGATCGCCAGGGCCGAGCGTCCCCCAGACGCGCAATGGAGGATGGTGCGCTGCGCTGGGTGCAGGGCCGCCTGATGGTAGGGGCTGCTCGGATCGGCGTAAAACTCCAGCATCCCCCGCGGCGCGTGTAGTGCGCTGGCAATCGTCCCGTTCGTTGCGCGTTCTTCGCTCTCGCGCAGATCGACGAGGATGGCATCGCCGTGGGCCAGTTCGGCGGCGACCTGCGCGGGAGTGAGCTGCTCGATGCCTTGTTTCGCTTCGGCTACCAGTTGGGCGGCGGTCTTCGGTTGGGTGGTCATGATCGTTCCTTTCAATACTACACTCATTGACTCAAATATACTGATGCACTAGCGGCGGATGGCGACGACTTCCAGGTACTCGCCAGGGACCACCAGCGTCCCATCGTCGGCGCGGTTGTGTTGCCCGATCATCGTCTCTAGATCGGCGGTGAGGCGTTCCTGACCTGCTGCATCCAACGCAGCAAAGGCTTTCAGTGTCGGGCCGTAGTAGGTGCGGAAAAAGTCGATCCAGGCGCGGGGCGAGCGTTGCCGGAAGACGAAGTTCCGGCGTGGCGCGGTGATCGACACGACCCCATCACCAAAGAGTTGCTGGAGGTGCGCGGGGCTGCCCCAGAGCATTGGTGAGGCCACGCCCGGTGGTGGCGGCACGTGTTTCCCCATCGTGCGGAAGAAATCGCCCAAAAAGCCCTCTGGCGTCCAATTCGTCATCCCGATCTTTCCCCCAGGGCGGCAGACGCGCAGGAGTTCCCGCGCAACCTGCGGTTGGTTGGGGGCAAAGATCGCGCCAAACGTTGAGAGGACAACATCGAACGAGGCATCGGGGAACGGTAGGTTTTCGGCGTCGGCTTCCTGGAACTTGAGGTCAAGCCCTTCGGCTGCCGCTCGTTGCCGCCCCTCCGTCAGCAGTGCTGGTACATAGTCGGTGGCGGTCACATCGGCAAAGCGGCGGGCGGCAGCCAGGGCAGCATTGCCATTCCCCGACGCCACGTCGAGGACGCGCTGCCCGCCGCGTAGGTCGATGGCTTCACAGAGCAGTTCCGCCGTCAGCAGGATCGTTGTGCCAACTTTCCCATAGTCGCCTGCGGCCCACGCCTGTTGTTGGCGGCCCTTCACCACTTGGAGATCGGGTACGGTTGAAGTCATTCATTGCTCACTTTCACGTAATCCAGATAGTTACCACGCCGGCAGGCCACTCCCTCTAGTCTAGGGTCTGTGGCCTGGAGTGCCTATCGACAAATGAATGTATTAATGAATGGATTTGTGTGGTCATCATTTGCTGGTAATGGGGATGAGTGGTAGTGCGGAGTGCAGCGCGTGGCTAGGGCAACAGGCCAAGCTCGCGGGCGCGTGCTACCGCATGGGTGCGGCTGCTGACCGCCAGTTTGTTGTAGAGATGATGGGTATACGACCGCACCGTATTGACGGTGAGGAAGAGTTCGTCGGCGATCTTGCGGTTGGAGTAGCCAGCAGCGATCAGCGCTAGCACGGCCTGTTCGCGGGCGGTCAGCGGTTCAACGAGCGTGGCGGGGGCGGCTGGGGGCGGGGTGGGCAGCGGCAGCGTGAGGATCGGCACGATGCGGGTTGCTAGCGCGACGGGGTCGGCGTTGTGGCCCAGGGCCACTGCCGCGCTGTAGTCGGCGGGGGGCAGGGCGGCTGCCGCCGTGTCCAGGCGTTGTTGCGCCTGGGTACGGGTATCGTGATCACTGGCTGGGGCGGTGGCGGCGCAGGCGTAAACGGTGGCGGCGAGCGCGGGTTGGGCTGTTTGGGTCAGCCATTCGCCAATACTGGTGAGATAGACGACGATCAGGCGGGCATAGTGCGTAGCCAGGGCCAACCGTAGCCCTTCGGCGAAGTAATTCCCCGCGGTGGCATAGTTGCCGATTGCACAGGTCAGGTTGCCCAGGCCGTTGAGGATATTCACTACGGCGGCCTGATCGCCAATCGCCCGCGAGAAGGCGAGGCTGCGCCGAAAGAGATGTTCCGCTTCCGCCCAATGTGTTTCGTGGGCGGCGATTTTCGCCAAGTGGGTGAGGCTGGTCGCCATCCCTTCGGGGTCATTGAACTCCTCCCGCAGGGCATAGCTGGCCTGATACTGTTGGCGGGCGGTGGCGTAGTCCTCGCGGGCGATGGCGATGTGGCCCTGGAGGTTATGGCAATAGGCCAGATGCCAGCGGTCGCCATTGGCGACCGCCGTCTCGGCGGCCTGCTGCGTATAGTCCTCAGCCCGCCTGATCGCTTGTTGCCAGAGGGCGGCCCGCCCGCAAATCCACCAGGCGAGAGAGAGATTTCCGGGGCGGTCTGGCGTATTCCGGGCCACGGCGGCGTTGCCCAGCAATTCGGCTTCGATATAGCGCCCAGCCAACAGCGCGAGGATCCCGCGCCAGAGGAGCGGGTCAGTGCCCTGCCCTGATGGTGGCGGGATAGCGAGGCGGGCGTAATAGGCTTCGCTCTCCGTCAGGGCAGCGCGCATCGCTGCGGGCTGGAATAGGCGGTGGTGGAAGCGGGCGATGTCGACCAGGAGCGCCGCGAGTAGTTGCTCGGTGGCGGGTGTAGGGGGGAGCGGGCGTACGGCTTGCAGCCCTTCTTGCAAGAGCGCCAACCCTTCCAGATACCGCGCCCGAATGTCATAGAAGACCGTCATCGTGTGGGCAACCTGCCCCAGGGCGAGCGGGTCGTGCGCGGCGGTGGCGCGCCACGCGGCGAGGATATTGGCGAGTTCGGCGGTGATCGCGGCGACTGCTTCACGTTGCGCCCCGCCAATGATTGGCGCGAACTGCGCGGCCAGGTACGCCAGATAGTAACGGCGATGGGCGTCGGCAGTTTGGGCGGCCTCTGCTGGCGTATCGTCCAGGTGGGCCTCGGCGTATTGCCGGAGCAATTCGTGCAGCGAAAACCGCCCATCGGGTTCGTAGCGCAGCAGTGATGCATCCGTGAGCGCGGACAGCAGCGGTAAGGTGGCTCCGGCAACCTGTGCGGCAGCCTCACGCCGGAAGCCGCCGCGAAAGACGGCGAGACGCTGAAAGATCCGCTGTTCGTCGGTGGTAAGCAAGGCCCAGGAGTGATCAAAGACCGCCTGCATACTGCGGTGGCGGTCGGGGGCGTTCCGCAGATCGGTTGTCAGAAAGGCGAGATTGCGCGCGATTTCCTCGGCGATGGCGGTACAGGAGAGCGTTTTCACCCAGGCAGCGGCCAGTTCCAACGCCAGAGGTAGGCCATCGACGAGGCGGCAGATTTGGCCCAGGCCCGCGCGTTCGGCAACTGGGGAGAAGTCAGGGCGTACCTGTTGCGCCCGTTCGATAAACAGGTGTGCCGCTTCCGTTTGTTCAGGTGCGCGATCGTCGGCCTCGGGGATCGCCAGCCCCGCCAGTGGATAACGCCATTCCTCCCGCAGATTGAGCGCCGTGCGTGACGTGACGAGCAGGGAGACGCCTGGGGCGGCGGTTAGGAGCGCACTGAGCCAGGGGCCAGCCGCCAGCAGATGCTCGAAATTATCGAGAATCAGCAGCAGTTCGACGGTGCGGAGGTAGTGTAGGACTTGCTCTGGCACACTGGTACGGCCAACGAGCGGGCAGCCCACGGCGGTCGCAATGGCTGAGGCAAGCGCCGTGGCGTCGGGCGCGGTCGCGAGCGTGGCGAAGGCCACGCCATCAGGAAACTGTGCCTGGGCGGCGCGCGCCGTTTCCAACGCCAGCCTGGTCTTGCCGCTGCCGCCAGGGCCGATGATCGTGATCAGGCGACAATCAGGCGCGGTCAGGCGACTGATCAACTGGGTCAGTTCGTTTGTTCGGCCAACAAAGCTGGTTTGCCGGGTGGGGAGTGCCGCAGGCAAGAGGATCGGCTTACCCTGCTGCGGTACGGAGCGTAATCCTGCCGTAGCTGCTACCTGCTCGCCATGCTTCATTGCTTGCTGCGCCATGGGGCATTGTCCAACAATAGTGATAATTGGATCGATCTATTCTACTGTACTATACGCTGGATTGGCCCAACAGTTTTCCGTTTCCCTGTCGTGCGCGTCGCCTTGCCGTTGCTGCTTGCCGCATTTTTCGGTAAGGGGCGGGGCGATGCGCGGTTTCCTGGCGCGTGGTGGCCTATGCGCGGTGGGCAGTGAGGCGTTCAGGGTAATCACCGATAATCGCGTGCAGCGGGGGCGTGAGCGCGCAGAGGCGGGCGATGACTTCGGGTTCGTTGGCGGTCCAGGTGACGATCCCCAGTCCGGCAGCGGTGATTGTCGCGACGTGTTCGGGGGTGACGGCGGTGGTGTGCAGGTCGAGGCAGGTGGCATTGATCGCTTTGGCCTGGGCGATCAGGTCGTCGTGGTAGGTGCTGCTGAGTAACCAGAGTTCGACCGCACTATCGGCCTCTCTGGTGGCGACGAGTGAGGGGTAATCGAACGACGAAATAGCGAGGGGCAGGGTGTAGCCAGCCTGAGCGAGGGCGACCAGGGTATCGGGGCCAGTGCCGGGCATTTTTAGTTCAAAGTTGATGAACGGGGCGGGGCCGTTGCTGGCGACCGCTTGCGCCCAGGCGAGCGTTTCGCGCAGGGTGGGGATGCGCTCGCCCTGCCCGGCATCGAGGGGGGCGAGGGCGGCGTAGGTTTGCTCCCCGACTACACCATGCCCGTTGGTGGTGCGGTCAAGGTGGTCATCGTGGATGATCACCAGTTCGCCATCGAGAGTGCGCTGAATGTCACACTCGATCCCACAAGCGCCAAGATCAATCGCGTGCTGGAAGGAACGGAGGGTATTTTCTGGGGCATGGGCGGCAGCGCCACGATGTCCCAGGCGGAGCGTGTGGAGAGAGTGCATCAACTAGACTCCTTGTTTCATCAGTGCGTGAACAGGAGAGTTTTTATCCAGGGCCTTGTGTCGTTGATGATAGCGGTATTGGCGACAATTGGCAATTTCTGGCGATTGTACGGCAATGGCGTTGGGGTGCGGTTCCTAGGGCTTATGCACAGCAGTAGGGAATCAAGAGTATACTTGTGTTGGTTGGGCTGCCTGTCGGGGGAATGCTGTCAGGCAGTGTTGAAACCCTGAGCGCGTTGGCGCGTAGATCGGAACATTCTCGGGTGGGGTGCGGTCAGGGCGACTGACGCCAGCTAGGTGGATGATTGAAAGGAGCGGAGGGTGTTACAGCGGCTGAGAAATATTCTCGGGGCGATTTTTGGGATCTTTGTCACCAAGGCGGAAGATGCGGTGCCGCTGGAAGAGCGGTTGAAATATGATCGCCAGCAGAAGGCCGGCACGCTGAAGCAGCAGATGGACCGCGCTACCAATATCGGCGCACTGGCGAATGAGGCTGTGGCTGAACTCGCGGAGATGCGGAGTGAGGTTGCCGTGCTGCGCGATGAGGCGAAAGAACACGTGCGGCTGGCGCAGGCCGCCGCAGCGCGTGGTGATACGGATACTGAAGAACATGAGATGTCGCTGGCCGCCGCGCGGTCGGACGAGTTGGCGCAGGCCCAGGCGGAACTGGCGCAACTGGAGAGCGATGTCAACGATGCGCTGGCGAATAAGGAAGCGGCCAAGCAGATGGTCTTCGATCAGGCTGACCAACTGCAACGCCTGTCGCGGAATGACTCGCGGCTGGTACGCCAGGTGCAGATGACCCAGATGCGCGAGCAATCGCTGGCGTTGACCGAGGAGATGGCCCAGGTCGTGCCTGCCGACCGCGACAACCTGCGCGAACAGGTCAAGCAGGCGGCGGATCGGCGAACTGCCCGCTACGAATCCCGCAAGGAAATTGTCGAGGGTTTGATCGAGCGGCAGCAGCGCGGGCAGCGGGCGAGTCGGGCGCAGATCAGCGCCAAGGGGCGCAATGTGCTGGCAGAGTTGCAGGCTGAGGTGGGCTACACTCCCACGGCGGCAGCGGCCCCAGCGGCCCCAGCCCGCACGACGGAGACGCCTGCGGTGCAGGAGGTTGGGGCAACAGAGTCAACGCCTGACCCCACCGACCGCACCGGCAGCGCGAGCTAAACGGTCATTGCGCGTCCCCGCTGCCAGCATTGGTGGTGGGGACGCGTCTTTTTTGTCGCTGTGGCCGCAGCGGAGCGGTGAACTGGCACGAAGGTTGCGCTAGTATCAGCACAGAGCGTTGTATACGGCGCGAGAATAGCGGGTAGGGGATTGGCTCCCGGCAGGTAGGGAGAGGAGTAACGATGCGGGTAACGAAAGCTGGTGTGGCGCTGATTATTGCGCTGTTGGTGATCTGTCCAATTTTGGCTGGAGCGGGCTTTATGCTCCTCTCTGGTCGTTCAATTACCAGTCGGGCCACCAACACCCCGAATATTAGCAGCACCATCGCTGCCCGTACGAGCCCACTCCCCGCAGCCAGCACTGGGCCGCTGGCGACTGCCACGAATCTTCCACGAACCAGCGCCCAGCCAACCACTGGTCGGCAGGCGACGGCGACGACTGTGGGGAACCGCCTACCAAGTAGCGGGCCAAGCAGCGGCCCATCGGCATCGGGCGCACCAGCAACGGGCACTGCGGCCCCGCGCCCTTCCAGCGCCGCCGCGACGGTCGCCCCGGCGGGCACGCCCCTGACGGTTGCCTACGACACCTATGCCCCGTATTTCCCGGTGCGCATTGCGGAAACGCAGGGGTACTTTCAGTCGCGCAATCTGACGGTGAAGCAGATCGCGTTTGGCCTGAATGGTGACTATAACGAGGCGCAGCGGCGGGCGGCGCTGAAAGATGGCACCTTCGATGTGCTGCTCACCACCCTCGATTCAGTCGCGCTATTCCCCGATGATAGTACGGGGAAGGTGGTGGCGATTATTGATGAGTCGGCGGGGGCTGACAAGATCGTGGCGCAGCCGTCGATTACGCGGCTGAACGACCTGCGCGGTAAGCGAATCGCCTACTCCGCCGGGTCAGTCAGCGAGTTCTATCTGTACGCCAGTCTGAATCTGGTTGGATTGAAGGCGGCTGATGTGCAGTTGCGCCCGGTCGATACGGTTGATCAGGCCGTTGAACTGTTTGTCAAAAATCAGGTTGACGCGGTTGTTGGCTGGGAGCCGACAATTCAAGCGGCGATTGATCATGGTGGCAAGGTGTTGCTGGGCAGCGATAACTATCGGGCGATCCTCGATGTGATTGTAGTCAGCGACAAAGCGTTGCGGGAGAAGCCTGCGGCGGTGCAGAGTTTCCTTGATGCCTGGTTTGAAGCGGAGAAATTGACGATTGATAACCCCCAGGCCGCTGGAGCCGCCGTGGTCAAATCTGGCGATAGCGATTGGACGGGGATCACGCAACCAAGCGATTACTCCGACGCGCTGAAACTGGTGGCCCAGGCCACGTTGGGGCAAAATGCGTTCGCGTTGCAGTCGCCCGCGCTGCTGAGCAATCGGTTGAATGAGATCGGCACGATCTGGCGGGCGGGCGGCAAGAACCTCGCCACGCTTGATACAACCAAGTTGGTTGATGGCAGCTTTGTGCAAAAGACCGTCGCCGCCGGGCAGTATGCGAATACGCAGCCGCCAGTGAACCCCTCGTTTGTCCTGACGCAGCAGATCGCGGTGCCGCGTCTGACGCCGGAGCAAACGGGCCAGACGACGGCTGTGGCGGAGTTGCCGCTGAAACAGGTGGAATTTCAGCCCGATAGTACGCAACTGACCGAAAAGGGGCAGGCCGACATTGCCGCGCAGATCGTGCCAGTGCTGAAGCAAACGCCGGGGCTCTACCTGAAAGTGGAAGGTTCGGCCTATCAGCCACAGGGCGATACGCCAGAGCAGAACGAAGCCTTTGCGCGGGCGCGGGCGCAGTCGGTGATCTTCTTTTTATTGGGTCAGGGTATTGACCCGAACCGCCTCCTAGAAGGATACTTAAAGCCGCAGTATCCTGGCAGTACCAATCCGAACGAGCAGGCCCAGGATCGGCGAGTGGTCTTCACTCTGGTACAGCCTGGAGGCCGCTAATGTTGCCAAATGGGGTGTCGGCTCGTAGATAAGGCACTACTTCAGGATTTGGCTTCAGGAAGCAGAGCGCAATCAGGCAGGAAGTAACGATGGAAAATCCAGTAACAGAGCGAGTGAAGCGGTCATTGTTGCATCCAAAGAATATTGGGCTGGCATTGGTGACGATTGGCGCGGCAATCGCGGCGGTGGTCACAGCCCCAGTCGCGATCTTTGGCGCGGCGGGCGGGTTGGCGGCCTGGGTCTTTTCGGTCTTTACCGATGTGACGACCCCCGATGAGGACCCTGTGCGCGGGGATGCGCGACCAGTCTATAACGAGCGTGATCGTCGCCAGAAATATAAAGAACTTGACGCGCAGATGGAGGAGATCATCAAGGAAGCGCAGATGCGCCGTTTGAAGATCTCGCCGGATTTCTTGCAGCGACGATCGCAGTTGCGCCGGATGCTGGAGCTAGAGCGGCAGATCGCGGTGAATCTGCGGCAGACCGAAGGCACCATCAGCACCCTCCCAACCGATATTCAGAGTGAGGTCAGCCAGTTCGTCGAACGGGCCATTGATCTGTCGTTCTTGCGGGCGGCGATGCTGAAGGCCTTTGTGCGGACGAATGAGACGGTGCTGAAAGACGAGTTACGGACGATTCAGGGGCGTTTCGACCGCACCACTGGCCCAGCCAAGGGCGATATTGAACTGTTGCTCCACGCTAAGGAGGAACAACTGGAGGCGTTCCAACGGCTGCGGAACGATCTGGTTGGCACCGAGGCGCAGCTAGACGCGATTGAGGCGTTCCTGAATACGATCACCTATGGGCAGAGCCTGACGATTGGCAGTGTGCGCCAGCAGATGATTCGGTTGAAGACGAAGATTGAGGCGCGGCGGCAATCGGCAGAAGAAGTGCAGAAACTGGTCAACGGCTTAGAGCGATAACGGCCCCAGACGAAGTAGATCGGGACGGCGCACGCACGTGCGTCGTCATTCGTTTTTCAGAGATAATGCCGCTGGGTGGGGATAAAGGACTTCCCGCGTAACGAATCAGGACGTTACAACACGCTGACTGGGCGTTCATTGGCTGGTAGTGATAGGCAATCTCTCCTGATCAAGGGGTGTGGTTGGGGATGGGAGAAGTAGCACTGGCTGAACGCTATTTTTCGTTGCCGCAGGTGCTGGCACTGCGCCAAACGTTCGCCGCGCTGGATCCTGCCGCGCCGCCCGTGGCCCAGGTGCTGGCTGCGCCACGGGCGGCTGCCGCGCCCGCCACAGTGGCGATCATCGCGGGGTCGTTCGATCCGTTGACGAACGCGCATCTGGCGTTGGCACAGGCGGCGCAGGCGTTCGGCAATGGCGCGGCGACTTATCTCGCCCTCAGTCGGCAGACGGTGGACAAAGAGGCGCGGGTACGTCCGAGCGACGCGGATCGCGCCTTGTTATTGCTTGAAGCGGCGGCGCGGCGACCGGGCCTGGGGGTGCTGGCGTTCAATCGGGGCCTCTATGCTGAACAGGCAGTAGCGGCGCGGGCGCTCTTTCCTGAGGCCGCGATCGCCTTCGTCGTCGGGTTCGATAAGGCGCGGCAGATTTTCGACCCGCGCTATTACGCCGACCGCGAGGCGGCATTGCAGCAACTCTTTGCCCGCGTGTCACTGCTGGTCGCTCCTCGCGCAGCGGCGGGCGTGGCGGCGATCACTGCCCTGCTGGCGCAACCAGAGAATCAGCGGTATCGCGACTGCGTACAACTGCTGCCGTTTGACCCTGCCTGGGCCACTGATTCATCGACGGTGGTTCGTGAGGCTGCCCGGACGGGGGCGGACTATCGGGCGTTGGTGCCGCCCGAAACGGTCGCGTTTGTGGAGGCGTTGCAGCCGTATCTGCCCCCCACAGTGTCGCCCGACCGCTATGCCCAGCGCGAGGCGCTGCTGGAGCGTCTGGCGGCGGAGCCAGCCGGGGCGGGCGGCGCAGCGGCGTTGCGGCAGTTGCTTCCTGGCGCTTGATTCGTTACGCTGCGCACGGCACCTGCACCGGCGCGGGTGATTGGGGGAGGGAAGGATGCCAGCACTGGAAACGGCCTACCTGATTCTCAGTGGCACCAGTGCCTCGCCAGCGGTCGCTGAGCCGCTGATCGCGGGGCTGACCGCGCGGTTTGCACGGGTGATCACGATTCCGACGGAAAATGCGGCGCGAACGGTCAGCGGCTACGCCCTGAGCCAGATTCCGGGAAATCAGGTGGTGGAGAGCTATTTTGATGCGGCGATTCTGCCGCGTCCGGCAGATGGGTTGGTGCTGGTCGCGCCGTGCGGGTTCAATAGCCTGAATAAGCTGGCGGGCGGGATCGCCGATACGCTGGCGTTGTCGGTGGCGGCGGAGGCGATTGGGCGCGGTACGCCCGTGGTGGTGGGGATCGCCTGTAATGATCCGCTCTGGGCGCATCCCCGCGCCCAGGAATCGGCGGCGACGTTGCGGCGTTGGGGCGTCACGGTGCTTGATCCCGTGCTGACCGAAGGTCGTCTGCGCCTGGCACCTCCCGCCGCGCTGTTGGCTGCTGTCGATCAGGCGCTGGTGCAGTGGAATGAGGGGCATGATGACGATTGAGCCAGCGGCAGTATCGCCTGAGGATGAGGTATTAGTCGCCCAGGCTGATGGCGTGGTGACGATTACGCTCAATCGCCCGACGCGCCGGAACGCGATTCGGCTCAGTGGCTGGCAACGGTTGAGTGCGGTGATTCGGGCGGCGGGGGCCGACTCAGCGGTGCGCGTGATTATCGTGCGTGGGGCGGGGACGGTCGCGTTTTCAGCGGGGGCTGACCTTGACGAATTTCCTACCGTGCGGGCTGATCGCGCTGGCGCGGCGCGCTACCACGAAGCGGTGGTCGGGGTCTTTCGGGCGCTCGGCACGGTGCCGCAGCCAACAGTGGCGATGATTCACGGCTATTGCATTGGTGGTGGCTGTGAGTTGGCGATCGCCTGTGACCTGCGGTTGGCCGATCAGGGGGCGCAGTTTGCAATTCCGGCGGCCCGGTTGGGGGTGGTGCTGGGCGTTGATGAACTGCGGGCGTTGCGTGACCTGATCGGCACTGCTGCCGCCAAGGAGTTGCTGCTGACTGGGAAACGGTATACCGCAGCGGAGGCGTTGCAGTTGGGGCTGGTTGGCGAAGTGCTACCGGCTGCTGACCTTGAAACCCGCACGCTCGCGCTGGCGCAGCAAATCGCCGCGGCTGATCCGCTGGCACTGACGGCGATCAAAGACCTGTTGGGGCGATTGGCGCGGGACGACGATGCGGTGACATTGGCGACGGCGCAGGCGGCCTTTGCCCAACGGGCGTTTGCCCCGCCAGCGCAACAGGCGGGCATCCGTTCGTTTCTGACGCGAAAAGTTGCGCCAGAGCAGCCCTAAAGAGTGGTGCAGGGCAGCAAAAGGGGCGGCGTATGCGCCGCCCCCTGGGTTGTTTGCTACTGGTGCTTATTTTTCGGTGAGGTGCTTAATCAGTTCGCCCTTCAGCATCTCAATATCTTTGCGGTCGTTCTCCTGCATCGCTTTGAAGAGTTTGGTGCAGGTTTCGTCCCCTTCGGCATCTTTGAGGAACTTCTCGTAGGCCCCGATCGCCTGCAGCTTGTTCTGCAAGGTGGTCAGCAGGTTATAGGTCATATTGCTCATTGGGCTTCCTTCCGGTCGGGCTGGCATCAGCTTCCTCCATCAACAGCAACGTAATCGCCGCGAGCGTACACACGTACGCGCGTTCGGCAGTGCTGTGGATATCGCAGGAGTTGTGCCAGCCTGCGGTGCAACCTAGCATTTATCGGCGGAAAACCGCATCAGCATCGCCGAATTGCCGCATACACTGGCGCAGCGTGTTGTGAACCCTGCGTCGCTGCTTTCCCCAGGAGACACGCCA
>JBDHWF010000092.1:0-16128 GCA_039810045.1 Chloroflexia bacterium | reverse complement strand
GCAAAGGTGGTTGGTCGATTCAGTAATGGGAGATGAATAGTGACCACTGACCCTTGCCCCAAGATACTTTCAATATTCAGCCGCCCATCGTGGCTCTCCACCAATGCTTTCGCAATGGCTAGCCCCAACCCTGCCCCACCAGCCGTGCGTGACCGTGTGCCATCGGCCCGATAGAAGCGATCAAAGATATGTTCAAGATCGGTAGCGGAAATTCCTTCACCAGTATCGCGCACAGTGATCAGTCCTTCGCCGCCTTGCTGCGCGATGCCCAAGGTAATGGTGCCGCCTGCGGGCGTGTGGGCAATCGCATTGTCTAGCAAGATCAGCAGAACCTGATGCAGTCGATCTGGGTCGGCCTCAATCGACAGTTCTTCACTGGCTGGCTGACAAAGGAGTTGCAACTGATGCGCCTGCGCTAAGGGTGTGGTTTGGCGGGCGATACTGCTCACAAATGCGCTGAGATCAAGGGGCGCGACGGCCAGCGCTTGTTCTCCGAGATCCGAGCGGGCCAGCGTAAGGAGATCATTGGCGAGGCGTTCTAGTCGCTCCAGACCATCACGCAGGTCGTCAAAGAGTTGCCCGTTGGTTTCCAACGGGTCCTGCCGATGGCGATCAAGGAGATCGGCAGATGAGCGAAGAACCGTTAGCGGAGTACGCAATTCGTGCGAGGCGTCAGCGATGAATTCTTGTTGCCGCCGAAAGGCGGTTTCAATTGGCACTAATGCTCGTCCGGCCAGGAACCAGGCCCCGGCGACGATCAGTAAGCCACCAATAACCCCGGCGGTGATCAAGCCGAGGAGCAGGCGTTGGAGGGCGTTATGCACGGGCGTCAGGCTTTGGCCGACCACGAGTGCCGCGAATATGGGGCGGCCCGCTGGTAGGGGATTGTTTGGGGGGTAGATTGGCCGAACATAAAAGCGCACGCTCTCCCCGCGTACTTGCAGAGTGTAGTATCGCGGCGTGAGATCTTCGGGGTTCAGGGGTGGAAGATCTGGCACTGGTACTTGCTGTGGGTTCGCCAGCACTTCGTTATTGGGACCCAGGCCGAGAAAGAAATAGCCACCACGGTAGCCAGATTGGCTGTTGGTAAACTCTTCACGTTCTAACCCGCGCGGTGTTGCCAACACGGCATTACCGCGATTCTCTAATTCGCGATCGACTTCGTTTGGTAGGCGGCGAGCAGCGGCGGCGTAGGCTGAGCCGCCAACGATTAGTAAGATCAGGCCAAAAACAGCAACATTCCACCGAACCAGTCGCCAGCGAATTTGCGTGAACATTGCATCCTGTCGTTCTGTTAGCCAGTGTCGAGGCGCGCTTCCCTGTGCAGCGAGGGAAAGTGCTTATTCTTTCATCACGTAGCCAACACCGCGTACCGTGCGAATCAGAGGGCGAGCAAAGCCCCGATCAACTTTATCACGAAGGTAATGGATATAGATCTCGACGACGTTCGATGCTGCTTCAGAGTCGTAGCCCCAAACGTGGTCAGTGATCTGATCTTTCGTCAATACGCGACCAGTATTCCGCATCAGGTAGCGTAGCAGGGAGAACTCCTTTGCTGTCAGTGGCAGGACTTGTGAATCGCGATGGGCTTCGCGGGTGCTAAGATCAAGCACCAGATCACCAACTTGCAACTGCTCATTAGGGTTGGCGTCGCTCTGTCGGCGACCCAGGGCGCGGACCCGCGCTAGCAACTCTTCCAGCGCGAAAGGCTTGACCAGATAATCGTCGGCTCCAGCATCGAGGCCCCGGACCCGATCGGAGACGGCATCACGGGCGGTGAGCAAAATAACGGGCGTGCGAATACCCTGGCGGCGCATCTCCCGACAGACATTCAGCCCATCCATTTCTGGAAGCATCACGTCTAAGACGATCACGTCAAAGATACCGCTTGCCGCCTGATCAAGTCCCTCGGGGCCGTCAGCGGCTGTCTTGGCCTGATGCCCAGACTCATTCAATGCCCGTTCGACAATGCGGGCGACGCGGGGATCGTCTTCGATAACTAATATATCCATGATATCTCCTCTGCCAGTTCCCCCCATTGCAGGATACGGGTTTTTCCTTGGAACTACCTTGGAGTTAGGTGTAGTGTCAGACTTTTGAGGGGGGAACGCAACAGTTGCTCGAAAATTGCTAAGATAAGACCCTACTAGCGCTGGATAGTGGACGAAGGGCGGTACGGCAGACGATGGCGGCAGCACAAAGCGACCCCTATGCCATTCTGGCTGCATTAGGGATTACCACTGATATCGCTGCGGTGAAGCCGGTAAGCGGTGGTTCAGACACGCTGCTCTGGCGGGTGGAGTGGGCTGGAAAGTCGTATGCGCTGCGGGTCTTTCGCCAGGGGCAGGAGCGGGTAGCCACGCGTGAGGCATTGGTGATGCGGGCAGGCTTGCCCGTACCAATCCCTGCCGTGCGTGCCTTCGGCCAGTGGCAAGATCGTCCAGCGATGCTGATTGATTGGTGTCGCGGTACCCACCTGCTTGATGCATTCAAGGCCGATCCTGGCGCGTTTTGGACGCTCGCCCGCCTCTTTGGGGCGACGCACGCCCGTCTGCACGCGGCAACCCCACCGCCTGCCCTGGTTGGCCTGAATCGCTCGTGGATCGACTGGGCCGCTGGTGGCAGTGGCGGGTTGGCCGACTATTTGCAGACATTACCAGCAGTTACGCCAAGCGTCCTGCACTTTGATTATCACCCACTGAACGTGATGGTCGCGGCACGACAGGTGACTGGGATCATCGACTGGGCGAATGTTCACATCGGCGATCGACGGGCTGACCTCGCCCGCACGGTCGCCATCCTTCGCCTTGCCCCACTGGGGCGCGGGGTGACGGGCACGGCAATGCGTCTGGCGACGCGGTTGCTGGAAATTGGCTGGCGACGCGGCTATCGGGCCAGTGCTGGGCCAATGACGGGGATGGCCCCGTTTTACGCCTGGGCTGGCACCGCCCTGATCAATGATCTCACCCCAAAAGTGGGCCAACCAGGAACGTTGCTGCAATCAGCAGACCTGACGTTGGCGCATCGTTGGACTGCTTACTGGCGACAACAAGTCGGCGTACCCACTAGCTGGTAAGCCTTCCCCCACAGACCCAGTTCGCGCCGATTGCTCGCGTACAGCATTCTTCTCATTCGTAGAAGAATGATATTATTGTGCTATTGACAATACTGTGTAAGATACAGTATAGTGTGATACATGGAAGATGAAGTACTGCTTGGTCACATTCAAGAATTGCGCCGGGGCACCATCGTCATTGCGACGCTCGCGCTGCTGATAACGCCACGCTACGGTTATGCGCTACTGGAAACAATGCACGCGCAGGGCTTTGCGATTGACGGCAATACCCTCTATCCCTTATTGCGGCGCTTGGAGAAGCAGGGCCTGCTGACGAGTGAGTGGAACACTGAGGAAGCGCGCCCGCGCAAATTTTATGTCAGCACCAGCACCGGCCAGAAATTGCTTGCCCGGTTGCAGGCCGAGTGGGCCGCACTCAATACGGCTCTGAATGAACTCCTGTGAAAGGAACGTACCGATGAATGCGCTGAGCGACCGCTATGTAGCAGCGGTGACGAACCAGCTACCTGAAGCAACCAGGGCTGATGTTGCCCGGGAATTACGGGCGACGATTGAGGATACGATTGAGGCGAAAGGGCCGACCGTTTCGCGAAGCGAGGCCGAACGGACCGCGCTGATCGAACTTGGTGATCCCGACCTCCTGGCGGCTAGCTACCGTGGGCGACCTCTGGCCCTGATTGGCCCAGAGTTGTACCCCAAATGGGTCGAGCTAACGAAACTGCTGTTAGTGATTATTCCACCGCTCGCTGGGGGTGGCGCATTAATTGGGCAACTCCTTGCCGAGCGGTCGCTTGGTCAGGCGATCAGCGCGAGCGCGCTGACGATCTTTTGGGCGATCATCCACGTCGTTTTCTGGACAACCTTTGGCTTTGCGCTGGCTGAGCGACATGGAGCGCGGGCCGCTGAGTTGGATCAGCCCTGGACGCCCGATAACTTGCCATCGATTGAAGATCCGCTCCCCAGTGTCAGTGAATCGATCGGTGTGTTAATTGGCTATGGTGCGGGGATCGCCTTGCTGATTGCAGCAATCAATCCCACGCTTACCGCCGATGGCACCAGTACCCTGCTGATTACTGCTGCGGCCTGGCCCTGGCGCTGGTTGCTGGTCGCTGCGCTTGGTGGCTCGATTCTCTTGGAAGTTGTCAAACTCGCCCGACAACGCTGGACAATGCCCCTGGCGATTTTCAACTGCCTCCTGGAAGTGGCCTTCGTTGCGCCAATCGCCTGGTTTGCGTTGCGTAATCAACTGATTACCACCGAGGCGCAGGCCATTATTGAGCAGTGGATCGGCTGGCGACCGCTGACGAACGGGATCATGGTTGGCTTGGTGATTCTGGTAGCGATTGCGCTCTGGTCCTGTATCGCTGGCGTGCGTAAGGCGCGTGCGGCCAGCGGTGCCAGTCAGTAGCTACGCCTGTACTTGCCGTACTTCGCTGATTTCTCGCAACGTTTCCAGCATCAGCATGGCGGCGCGGCGACCAAGTTCTGGCCCTAGGGCCTCGAATGACACTGAATCAGTCACCTTCAGCAACTCATTATTGGAAATATCTTTGATCGAGAGGAATGGGGTATCGTGGCTGGCACAGATCAGGGCGATTGCCGCTGCCTCCATATCTTCACAGGCGGAGTCATGTGCCGCCACGAGCCCGCTGATCCGTTCGTGGGTGCGGTTCCAGCGGTCAGCAGAGGCGATAGTGCCCACCCGCACCTGTGGCTCGCGGTGTGGCACCTGATCGGGCCATCCTGACATTGGCGGCCACGGTGTGTGGCGACCTTCCAGTCGCGCCGCTGCTGCCTGGGCTGCGGTGAGTAACGCAGGATCCGCGAGGAAATAGTCGGCCCGCTCTTGCTTCCCCTGCCGGAAGTAGCGCATCTGCATATAGTGTTCGGTGCCATCAGGGTTCACGTTCACATTATCGTAGGCGATCACCCGGGCCGCGATCACCAGATCGCCAGGGAGTAGGTCGGCGCGATGCGCGCCAGTGCAACCGTAGTTCAGCACTGCGGTTGGTTGCCAGCGCCCAATCGTTGCCTCGGTGAGGGCGGCGGCGCTCATCATACCGATCCCACAGAGGGCGAGCACGAGCGGCTGCTGGTCAAGCTGGGTAAGTTCATATTGGCGGCCAGCGTGCCAGATAATTTCTGGTTCGGGCAGGCTCGCCCGCAGATGGCAGAGCTCTTCCTCCAGCGCACAGATAATTGCCAGTGGTGCGTTCGTTGCTGCGGCCAATCGATCCTCCTGTTCATTGAGCACTCCCACATTAGTGAAAGGCGGCGTAACTGCGTCAGCTATGGTATTCCCCACGATACTGTGCTGGTAAGAGCGCGGCGATCCGCCTCATTACCGCATCGGCCACGGCCTGATGATCGGGCTTGCCGGGGCCAAAGTCGGGTAGGAATGGTTGGCCGATCTGCACCTGCACCCGTGGTTCCCGAAACCGTGCTGTGAGGAATGGGGTAACACTACTCAAATGCTCAGTGCCGCTAATCGCAATTGGTAAGATCGGGGCGTTGGCGCGATACGCCAGCAGGGAGAGCCCCGGCTTGGCGCGTTTCAGGACTGGCTGTTCAGTAATCTGCCCCTCTGGAAAGATTCCCACTGCTTCTCCACGTTTCAATAACTCAACGGCGGCGCGGATCGCATCGAGGTCGCGAGCCCCACCACGGCGCACAGGTAACGCGCCCATCGTGCGAAGTACCCAGGCGAGCCAACCGATCTCATACAGTTCGTGTCCGGCAAGAAAGGTGATGCGGCGAGGAATCGCTGTAGCAATTAATGGTGGTTCCAGGTATGAGAGATGGTTGGCCACGATCAGTAGTGGGCCGTGGGGTGGCACATATTCCAGGCCAGTAACCTGGGCGGCAGTACAGATCCCAAAAACGACTTTGCCGAGGATCCGCGCCAGCGCGTAAGTGCGCGCATCGGGCGGCTGCGCTGTGCGCTTCCGTTGCTCGGCCTCAGCGATTACCCGCTCCGTCCGGCTCGGCGATTGTGGTGACCTTTGCTCGTCTGGGTCTTCCTCTGGAACAGTCGTCGTTTCCTGCTGCACAGACTTTATCCTCTCCCTGGCGAGCAAAGCCGCGCCTATGGCTGACCCTGCCTTCCTATTGACCGTAGTAGACTCGTTGGATTCCTTGTTCGTCAAGGGCAGCCCGGACGTGTGGGTCAGTGAGCAACGCGATTTCAGCGTCACCACGGCGGGCATCACGGTTCCACGCGGGGTGTGCCATAACTTCTACCAGGGTTGCGCCACTGCTGACAATTGCTCTAGCGAGGTCTGGGCCCGGCGTAGCGCGATTGATGAAGTGTGCAGCATCAAAGAGCCGTGTGGCGACCTGTACTTTGGCGCGGGCAAGCTGACCCAGTTGTGGACGTTCAAAGGGTGGAGCCAGGCGTGCCAGCACGCGCAGTAATGGTGTCCCGGCGTTGATCAGCGAGTGAGGGAACTTTAATTGCGGCGAACTCCACGGATTCTCAAACCGCTGCCCTGGTTGGGATGTGAGCCAGGCACTCACTATGGGTGAGCGCAACGCCTGAATCCGCTGTTCGGCCAGCAGATCAAGGACAATTGGTAATACAGTCGGCAGGGCGTGCATATGCAGATGCCCATCAACGTGGGTTGGTTGAATCCCAGCATCAAGCAAAATGGCGAGTTGGGCGCGCAGTTCGCTGATGAGTTCGTGCTGGCGCACTGTGCCAGTCAGGAGATTCCAGAATTGGCTCATCATTGGTCGGAAGTGACCGCGCCGATCAACCAATGTTGGCACGGCGGCAGGGGGTAAGACAGGATACCCTGTCGTCAGGTTGAGGTGCCATCCCACCCCCAACGTGGGATATTGCCGTGCTAATGCAAGGGCGGCGCGGGTTGCTGGCTGGTTGACGAGCAGCGTAGTACTGGTCAGGATGCCGCTGGTATGGCAGCGAATGATTGCTTCGTTAATCGTCGTTGAGTAGCCGAAGTCATCACCATTGATGACCAGGGAAACTGTCGGCCTTGGTGATTGTGTCGTCATCATCGTTCCATCGTTGTGGTGGCCCAAGTCAGGCCGTTCGCATTAATCCTTAACGCTTTGCCGCGATCGTTGTTGCGAATAGTATCGAGTTGCGTGGCGCTAAGAGTTTCTTCGTTGCATGCTTTATAGTAAGCTGTTGTGAACTGCAATCGGTTGGTGGAAGGGGAGGCGTGGGTGACTGCACCGATCGTTGTATCACTGGTAGATCGGAGCGAAACGGCTTGGGAAGCGGAGATTGAGCGGTTGCGTGAGGTGTTTGGCGCACCACGCAACCCTACCTTATTCCCCCAACATTTTCTTGCAGCCACCTTCCCGAAGATCGGGGGGCAACTCGCCCTCTTTACCCAGGCTGGGCAATTAATCGCCGTTGGTTCGCTTTTTCCGCGTGGCCTACAAGCCAACGGCGGGCGGATTTATACCTTGCGTTTTCACCCGATCCAGCAAGGCGAACTTGGAAATTGGGTGCGCCCACTATTACCTGAGATTGGCGCGTTGTTGGGTGGGGCGCGCATTGTCTTCTATGATCCGCACCTACCCCATCGGTTCACGCAGACCAACTATCCGCTGTCAGGGGGCCTGGATATTGGCGCGCCAGGAGCGGAGGAAGCCCAGAAGATTCGACGGCTGCAAGAAACGATCTGGGGTGCCGAAGAAGATGCCCTTTACCCTTCTGACCTTCATTCGGTTGGCTTTGGCGCGGGGACAACGCTGGTGGCTCGTCAGGAAGGCGAACTGGTTGGGTTTCTCTTTGGCTTCCATCGGTTTGCTGGCTCAGTACTCCCACCCGAATGGGAGACTCATTACCACGGTTCACTGCGATTGGAATCGCAACTGCTGGGCGTATTACCTGGTGTGCGCCGTCGTGGCGTTGGCTTTCTGTTGAAACGGGCGCAGATGCAAGACGCCTGTGAGCAAGGGGTAGGGATTGTCAATTGGACGGTTGACCCCCTGCAATTCAGCAATGCTGTCCTCAACTTTGATCGGCTCAAAGCACTCGCCTTCGACTTTTACCCTGAACATTATTCGTTCCGTAACGATCTTAACCAGGTTCGTGCTTCCCGCTTCGGGATCACCTGGTTGGTGCAGACAAAGCGTGTGCATGAGGCGGTGACGGCTGATCGTGGGGCCACTATCGTTGACCTGAGTGGCGATAGTACGATTCCCCGCGCCAACATTGGCGCGGCAATGCTCCGGCTCGATCTCACCGCTCCCACGATCGCGATTGAGGTGCCCGCTAACTGGACAATGGTGCAGCGCGAAGACCTCCCCCTGGCAATTCAGTGGCGGGAAACCACCGATCGGCTGTTTGCACATTATCTCGGCTCCGCCCCTGGGCAGTATGTCATTACCGGAGTGGGGCAGGATGGCGAGGCGCGGTTTCTCCTGGCCGAGCGAGTTGATGCCGCATTTTTAGCGCGAGTGGGATCATAAGTAGCGGGTTGTTGGGACTATGCTAGACTGCGCCTATTGGGTGTGATTAGCGAATGTGAGAGGCAATGAAGATCGAACGTGTAGATCTGCTGGTGGTGCAGTTACCACTCGTGCGGTCGTTTGCTACCAGTTCAAGCCAACGACACTATCTACAGCATATCCTGGTGAAAGCTTACGCCGATGGCCTCGTTGGTTGGGGGGAATGCGCCAGCCCGATCGATCCGTACTATTGCGAGGAAACAACCGAGACTTGCTGGCATATCCTCAAAGATTTTCTGGTGCCTGCGGTAGTGGGCCGCGAATGGTCAACGATTGAGGAGATGCTTGCCCCGATTCGCAAAGTGAAGCGAAACAACTTTGCCAAAGCAGGGTTGGAGATGGCCTGCTTCGATCTGCTGGCTCAGGCGGCTGGGCAACCTCTGCATCAATATCTCGGTGGCACCCAGGCAGAGATCCTCTCTGGGGTGAGCCTGGGAATCGAAGAAGATACTGGCAAATTGTTTGCCCTGATCGATCAGTATCTGGATGAAGGCTATCGGCGGATTAAGCTGAAGATTGGCCCTGGTCGCGATGTCGCCGTGATCAAAGCCGTGCGTGAACGCTACCCCGATACCTTACTGATGGCTGATGCAAACTCAGCCTATCGCCTGAGTGACCTGCCAATCTTGCAGGAGCTTGATCAGTTTGGGCTGATGATGATTGAGCAACCGCTCGCACATGACGATATTATCGATCACGCAACACTGCAGGCGGGTTTGCAAACGCCGATCTGCCTTGATGAATGTATTCATACCGCTGAAGATGCCCGCAAGGCCCTTGATTTGCAGAGCGGGCGCATTATCAATATTAAGGTCAGTCGGTTGGGCGGGCTGGCTGAGGCAAAGAAGGTGCATGACCTTTGCTACGCCCGTGGCGTCCCAGTCTGGTGCGGTGGGATGCACGAGTACGGCATTGGGCGGGCGGCGAATCTGGCGATCAGTAGTTTGCCTGGGTTCAGCTTACCCGGTGATGTCTCTGGCTCCGATAAGTATTACGCTGAAGATATTGTTGATCCCGCGATTATCGCCACCAACGGGGCGATTCCAGTGCCAACTGGCCCTGGCCTGGGTTATGCCGCCAACGAAGAACGGATCGCCCGCGCGACAGTGCGCACCCTCACCCTGGATGGTAAGGAGTAATGCTGATGGCACCCAACTATCTGCCATATTTTCAGCAGCATCAAGACGAAATGCTTGCCTTGTTATCTGAGATGGTCCGGCATGAATCACCGACCCACGATAAGGCCGCAGTTGATCGCTACGGGCAATTTCTCTGCGCTGCCTTTACTGATGCAGGGATGACGGTCGAAACATTGCCCCAGGAACGCTATGGTGATCACCATCGACTGACGTTTGATCCCCCTGGCGGGGCCACTGAAACAGGCCAGATCACGATTTTGTGCCATCTGGATACCGTCTGGGATATCGGCGAACTGGAACGACAACCATTGCGCACTGAGGGCAATCAGATCTTTGGGCCAGGGATTTACGATATGAAAGGCGGCACCCTGCTCGTCCTCTATGCGCTGAAGGCCCTGGCTGCGCTGGGGCTGCAACCGCGTCGCCGGATTGTCCTCCTACTGACCAGCGAGGAAGAGATCGGTAGCCCCACCTCCCGGGCAGTGATCGAAGCAGAGGCCCGCAAGAGTACTTATGTTCTCTGCCTGGAAGCGCCGATGGCTCCGCGTGGTAGCCTGAAAACGGCCCGGAAAGGCGTAGGGCGGTTTACCTTGACGATCACTGGGCGGGCTGCCCACGCGGGGGTGGACCCAACCAAAGGGATTAGCGCGATTACTGAACTGGCCCATCAGACGCTCGCGCTGGTGGCATTAAATGATTATGCCGTTGGGACGACAGTCAATGTTGGGGTAGTGAATGGCGGTACGCGGGCGAATGTTGTGGCAGCCGAAGCAACGGCGGAGATTGATCTGCGGGTGGCGACCTTAGCCGAGGCCGAGCGGGTTATTCCGGCGATCCTGGGCCTACAGCCGGTGCTACCAGGGGCAACGCTCGCGGTACAGGGCGGATTGAATCGCCCGCCAATGGAGCGCACGGCGGCTATTGGGGCCTTATTTGAGCAGGCAAAGGCATTGGGGGCCACGTTTGGCTACGAGTTGACTGAGACGGCTACTGGCGGCGGGAGTGATGGGCAATTTGCCGCCGCATTAGGGATCCCCACCCTGGATGGGTTGGGGCTGGTTGGCGACGGCGCCCACGCCATCGGCGAACATATTCTGGTGGACTCAGTGGCCCCACGTGGGGCGTTGCTGACCGCCTTATTGCATACGCTGTAGCCGAAACTAACGTGCCAGTGGCGGTAGCGCGGTTGGGGCGGATGGCCCTGAGCGCCGTAAGCGGTGCCAGGGAATGTAGGTGCAGAGCAGCGGCAGGAAGATAATCGCCGCTGAAAGGGCACTACGAAACTCGATTGATACGGCCATTCTGAGTGGCAGATAGAACTGGAGGGCATACGAGAGGATGGCCCCCAGGCAGAACAGGAGTGCGCGCCAACCATAGCGCGTCGAACCAAGCGCGGCGACCAAGGCCACCGTCCAGGCGCAATACCACGGCACAAAGAATGGCCAGACAATCAGCAGGAGGAAATATGCCTGCACCAGGCCAGTCAACAGCCGATGCCCATCGCCGGGGATTTTCCAAAGGATCAGCAGATACCCCACACCCAAACTCAGAAGAATCAGGCCACGGGCCAGCATCCCGGAATAGTAGGGCGAGATCCACCATTCTGAAATGGTGCGTACAAGGTGGGCAATGCTGGCGTAATAGTGATTGGCCTCATGGGCTGGGCCAAATGTTGCCTCTCCTGCCCAGAATGGTGCAACGATGGCGACAAGCACTACCGCTGGTAGCCAGAGAACCCGGGCTGCTGCGCGAATCCGGGCGGGCCACCCCTTAATCGTCATCAGGTAATGCCAGAGAATAAACGGTAGGGCAATCAACGCGACGGATTTTACAAGAATCGCTACCGTCAGGATGACCAGGCTGAGGCGAACCTGGCCGCGCAGATAACACCAGAGGGCGAGTAATAACCCGCAGAGCATCACCACGTCATTGTGTCCTGACCCCGCAAATTCAAGCAGAATCAATGGACACCAGAGCCAGAGGACTGTCCCAACCAGGGGCGCATATCCCTGCTTGCGTAAGATCTGCCAGATGAATACGGCACAAAGGAGATAACTGATGAAGGCCAGGAGCTTAAAGAGATAGACGCTCCAGAGGAGATTGGTGCCCCCTAACCAGGCTAGCCCCCCGCTGAGCAGCAACCAGATTGGGCCATAAGGGGAGGTATAGTCGGGCCAGTTGGTGAACTGAAATAAGGGATCATCGCGGAAGGCGGAAGGCGGCACCAGGTAGGGGTTAGCGCCATAGATCGCCAGCGTACGCCCGCTGGAAATGTAGTAAAAGAGGTCGCGAGAGGTGGCTGGCATCGTCAGTGATAGAACCAAGCCGAATAGCACCGGCGGAATCAAGGCCCAGCCATACAATTGTCTACAGGCCGCACTCTGCGCGGCTCGCCAGGCGATGATGGCCAATGCGAAGAGCGTACCAACGGCGATCAGAAAAATGAGCAAGGAAGAATATCCTCGCCCCAGGGCCATAAACAGGTTGAACCGCTGCTTAGTTACGTGTTCGGGAAGAAAGGCCACAAAGATGAAATAGGCCAGGTAGATTATGCCGCTGCCAAGCGTGGCGATTTGGAGTCGCCGCACTGCTGAAACCTCAGTAACCCACCGCACAACGTGGGTGGCTGATACGGCGTTAGCGAACTTACGGGGCGCAGTGACCACCGCTCGAATTATCCTTTATCCATAACAATCGGGCACAGAAAGGGCTAGCCCTACTGCGAGGCAGGTACAACCCAACGTTTCACCGTTACCAATTTACGTGGGTACAGTATAGACGGTGCCAACCTGATTAGCGAGAGCCATTTAGCCCGAACATTACTTTCTGGCGGTAATTGGTTCATCGGGCAAATTGATCGACCCGGTAACCGCCTGGGCTAGATGAACCGTGGCGGTCGTTTCTCCCAGGTTCGCAATGATGGCGCGACCAGCCGCTTCAGTGGAAACGCAGGTATACAGCGTTGGGCCACTGCCGCTGGGGATGACAAACGGCGCACCAGCGGCCAGAAGTCGCTCCTGCCAAGCGCGGAGATCTGGAAAGAGTCGCTCCAGTGGTGCAGTGAAGCTGTTGTACAGCAGTGTTGGGTCAAGCCCCTGCTGTTGCTGTAATCGTGTGGCCTGGGCGTAGGTGCGGCGGCCATCGCTGAAATCAGTTAGTTGTAAAGCGGCATAGAGTTGGCGGGTTTTGTTGGGTGGCAGGACGATGGCGGGGGTGAGCAATACGAACCACTGCGGATCCAGTGGCGGCAGTGCGGTCAATTCCTCCCCGATACCCGTCGCCAGGGCGGTACCGCCCTGTAGAAAAAATGGCACATCGGCACCGAGGGTTGTGGCAATCGCGGCAAGATCGGTTGCGCTCAGCCCAATTTGCCATTGCTCGTTTAAGGCGCGAAGGGTCGTGGCGGCGTCGCTGCTGCCACCGCCCAGGCCCGCCGCAACGGGAATCCCTTTGCTCAGAGTCAGGGTTGCACCAACTGGCGTGGCGCGCTGGGCGGCCAACTGCTGCGCCGCTCGAACGACGAGGTTTTCCTCGCCGCCGAGCACGGGGTCGGCGTGTAATCTCAGGGTGCCTGCTGGCGCGGGGTCGATGGTTAGCGCATCATAGAGGCTGATTGTTTGAAAGATCGTGACCAATTCGTGATAACCATCGGCGCGGCGCCTGACTATTTCCAGGCCGAGATTGAGCTTTGCCGGGGCGAGATACCGCTGTGATTCGGCGCTCATACTGACCGTAATGGGCGCAGGGCGGTGTGCAGTGCCACCCATTCCGCCACGGTGAGCGTTTCGGCGCGGCGGGTGGGGGCGATTCCCGCCATTGCCAATCCCTGCTCCACTACCGCTTTAGGCAGCACTAAGCCAGCCATCAGGCTATTCGCCAGTTGTTTTCGCCGCTGACCAAAGCCTGCATTGACAATGGCGAAAAACGCAGGGGTCTCCGCAGCAGATAATAAGGGTGTCGGTGTTACCTCGATATGGAGGACGGCAGATTCGACTTTGGGGCGTGGGATGAATGCCCCTGGTGGGATACGGAAGGCAATGGTTGGTCGCCCATAAAACTGCACGGCGACCGCCAGCACACTCATCGCTGGTGGTCTGGCGACAATGCGCTCCGCCACCTCACGCTGCACCATCACCGTGAGCGCTGTCGGACGAAGGGGACTATCGAGGAAGTGGCGCAGAACCGCAGAGGTAATGTTGTAGGGCAAGTTAGCGACAACACTATACGCGGTATGCCCCAGGTAATCGCTGAGCAATGCGGTCGGTGGTTGACGTAAAATATCCCCTTCAAACAATGTCAGGGCGGGATTCGCGGCAAATAACTCGCGAATATAGGCAGCAAGGCGACGGTCAAGTTCTACCGCGATGACCTTCCCCATTGGCCCAACGCGAGCCAGTAGCTCAGTGGTCAGAATCCCCAGGCCAGGGCCAACTTCTATCACTACTGCCCCTGGGCTAAGTTCGGCGGCGTCGGCGATCCGGGCGACAACGTTCTGGTCGGTCAGGAAGTTCTGGCCTTTTCCTTTGCTTGGGCGTATGGCAAGTTCGCGGAGCAGGTCGCGCCAGGGCGACGATAGCGGTATGCTTTCGGGTAGTGGCTGTTGCATTCTCTCGCTCAGTTCATCCACACTGGTGACCAGTCAGTGATCTCGTGCGTACAAAGATAGCAGAGGATCTGCTGGCATGATACAGTTTATGTATACCTCTGGCTGGGAATCAGCTGCATGAACTACTGGAATCAACCGTAGAAAGTACTCACTGATGGATAATCCTGCGAACTCCACTCCCCCCTTCCCGCTGGGCCTCCCGCGTCCCGCTGAGCCTAGTGCGGGTGAAAACGCGCCCCAGCGGCCTGTTGCCGCTACCCATGACCCTGCTGATGCTGGCAGGGCAGCTGATGCGCCATTTGGTTGGCCGCCGGAGCAAACTACGACCCCTGGGTGGTATGCAGTTCCAGCGGGGCAGGCGCCTGGCACTGATCCAGGTACGACCGAAAAACAGCAATCACCAATTATGCGCTGGCTATCGCGAATCTGGCCGCTCTTGCTCCTTGGCCTGACGAAGCTGAAATGGTTAGCCGTCATCTTCAAGTTCAAGGCATTTACCACCTTTGGCTCAATGTTTCTCAGCCTGTGGGCCTACGCGCTCTTCTTTGGGTGGCAGTTTGCCGTGGGCTTCATTGCGCTCCTTTTTATTCACGAGCTGGGCCATGCTGCGGTGATGCGCTGGCAGGGGATCAAGACCACGCCCATTCTCTTTGTGCCATTTATGGGCGCAGTCATTGGGATGCGTGAGATGCCCAGGAATGTTTTCGCCGAGGCCCAGATGGCCCTTGGTGGCCCAATTCTCGGCACGATCGGGGCTATGGGCTGCCTAGTTCTCTGGCAGGTCACGGGCACCCCGATCTTCCTGGCGCTGGCCTATTCCGGGTTTATTCTCAATCTGTTCAACCTCCTGCCAGTCAGCCCGCTCGATGGTGGGCGGGCGATGGCCGCTATCTCCTTGTGGGGGTGGCTGATTGGTCTGGCGTTGCTGCTCCTGCTCTTTCTCCGCGTCCATAGCTTGATATTGGGCTTTATTCTGATTGTTGGCGGGATGGAAGTCTTCAACCGCTGGCGCAACCGCCATGCCGACCGTGCGTACTATGAGGCGACAGTGCAGCAACGGTTGTTAGTGGCGTTTGTCTACTTCGGTCTGGCGGCCTTCCTTGGCCTGACGCTCTTTGTTCTTCAGGATCATCTCCACCTGAACCGCCCTGGGCTGTAAGCGTTTGGTGAGCTAGGATACCAACCTGCTTACTGGCTGATCCTCCATTCCTGACAGGAGCAAGGTCTGGTGAAGGAAGCTATAACAAGCGGGCATCATTTGGCTGCCTTGCCGCAATATCGCCGGATTGCCGGGATGCTGCGGGAACGGGTGACTGCGGGTGATCTTCGCCCTGGTGATCGTTTGCCCGCAATTCGCACGCTCGCCAGTGAGTTACAGGTGGGGCGGCATACGGTTGAGGAAGCCTATGCCGAATTGATCGCTGAAGGGTTGGCTGAGGCCAGGGTAGGACAGGGCACATTTGTCGCGGCGGCCCGAGCGCATCCCGCTGCCCCGGCAACGACGAATCAACCACTCTGGATTTCTGGTCACCAGGAGCCAATCATTACCAGCGATACGATTACGGCGCGACAGGTGTTGCGTGAGGCCTTGCGGCCTGGTCGACACCCTGAGCAGATCTCGTTTGTCCTCGGTGCGCCAGCGATCGACCTCTTTCCCGTCGATGCGTTACAGCGTGCGCTCAACGCAACGATCCGCGAAGACGGGGTGAACGCGCTGGGATATGAGCCAACTGAAGGATATGGGCCGCTGCGGGCGGCGATTGCGCGCCATCTCCTGGGCCTGGGGTTATCAGCTACTGCCGATGAAGTGACGATCACCTCGG
>JBDHWF010000091.1:0-16544 GCA_039810045.1 Chloroflexia bacterium | reverse complement strand
GTCTTCCCATGGTCCACGTGCCCAATCGTCCCCACATTGATATGCGGCTTCGTCCGCTCAAACCGCTGCTTCGCCATTGTGTAATCCTTCCTTCATCCAATCGCCGTACAACGTATCATCCACAAGAGACCAGGAAACGCAGGTGGGTGCTACCCACCCACCTGCGTTTCCTGCGTTAGCGTCGGCTCTTCTCAATCAATTCCTCGGCCAGGGCTGCGGGTACTGGTGCGTAATGATGAAACTCCATCGAGTACGCCGCTCGTCCCTGGGTCATGGAACGTAAGGTACTGACATAGCCGAACATATTTGCCAGTGGCACATTGGCGCTGATCACCTGCGCGTTACCGCGTGGCTCCATCCCGCCAATCTGACCACGTCGCGAATTAAGGTCACCCATGACATCACCCATGAACTCTTCAGGCGTTGTCACTTCCACCTTCATCATTGGCTCAAGAATCTGTGGCGCACCTTTCCGCAACGCTTCCTTGAACGCCATCGATCCTGCCGTCGAGAAGGCCATTTCGGACGAGTCAACATCGTGGTATGAACCGTCGACGAGCGTAACTTTGACATCAACCACGGGATACCCAGCATAGCTGCCTGAGGCCAAAGCCCCCTGAATCCCTTTATCAACAGCGGGGATATATTCACGCGGAATCACCCCACCAACAATCTTGCTCTCGAACTCATACCCCTTACCCTGCTCTTGCGGGGTAACATCCAGCACCACATGAGCAAACTGACCTTTACCACCAGTCTGCCGCTTGAAGGTGTGGTCGATATGGGATGGTCGCGTAATCGTTTCCCGATATGCTACCTGCGGCTTCCCGATATTCGCCTGCACCCCAAACTCGCGCATCAGGCGGTCGGTGATGACATCCAGGTGCAACTCACCCATCCCTGAAATGATCGTCTGGCCGCTCTCCTCATCCGTCCGCATACGGAAGGTGGGATCTTCTTCGGCTAACCGTAGTAGGCCATTGGTGAGCTTATCTTGATCACCACGCGACTTCGGCTCAATCGACTGATCGATCACTGGCTCTGGGAACGAGATTGACTCCAGGATTACAGGATTCGCCTGATCACAGAGCGTATCACCAGTCATCGTGTAGCGTGGCCCGATGATCGCCGCAATATCGCCAGCCGATACCTCGCTAATTTCCTCGCGGTGGGCGGCGTGCATCTGCAAGAGTCGCCCAACCCGCTCACGCTGGTCTTTGCTTGAGTTGAACGCATACGAGCCAGTCGTCAGTTTGCCGGAGTAGACCCGAATATACGCCAGTTTCCCCACGTGTGGATCGCTGACAATCTTGAACGCCAGCGCCGAGAACGGGCCATTCGGGTCAACTTCGCGGATCACTTCTTCGCCAGTGTTCGGATCGATGCCAACCATCGGTGGCACATCGAGCGGCGAAGGAAGATAGGCAGTTACTGCATCAAGGAGCAACTGCACACCCTTATTCCGCAAAGCCGTACCACAGAGGATCGGCACCAGTTCACTCTTGACGGTCGCAGCGCGAAGCGCCGTTCGCAGTTCCTCGGCGGTGAACGTCTCACCTTCAAGGTAGCGCATCGTCATCTCTTCGTCGCTCTCGGCAATCGCCTCAACAAGCTCCATACGGCGCGCTTCAGCCTCATCAGCCAGCGCCGCGGGAATCTCCGTGATTTCGATATTCTGCCCAAGGTCGTCATGGTAGAGATAGGCTTTATTCTCAATCAGATCGATCAGCCCTTTGAACTCCGCCTCAGCACCAATCGGCAGTTGAATCACGGCGACCTTCGCCCCCAGGCGGTCCTTGGTCATATCAACTGTGCGCCAGAAGTTCGCGCCAGTACGATCCATCTTATTGACGAAGCAGATCCGGGGCACACTGTATTTATCAGCTTGCCGCCAAACCGTTTCAGACTGTGGCTCGACACCAGCGACCGCGTCGAAGACCACCACGCCACCATCAAGCACGCGCAAGCTACGCTCAACTTCAGCAGTGAAGTCAACGTGACCTGGGGAGTCGATAATATTGATCCGATGGCCCTTCCACTCGGCAGTCGTCGCCGAAGCGGTGATCGTAATTCCCCGCTCGCGCTCCTGCGCCATGTGGTCCATCGTTGCCGCGCCGTCATGGACCTCGCCCATCTTCCGCACGCGCCCTGTATAGAACAGGATTCGTTCAGTCGTGGTCGTCTTGCCGGCATCAATATGGGCAATGATGCCGATATTGCGGGTCTTCTGCAGTGTTGCTTGCCACGCAGGTACCGTTTGTTGTTTCAGATCGACTGCCATGAGTGGTATTTGCCCCCTCTGCCACCCCCGGTGGCTCACAGATCATGAACTACGAACGACTACAGTGTCGTTATAAAGACGAAGCTATGGCACATCGCCTTATCGGGCTTTAGAAACGCCCATAATGCGCGAACGCCTTATTGGCATCAGCCATGCGGTGCGTATCTTCGCGCTGCTTGACCGTTGCACCCGTGTTGTTGGCGGCGTCGAGCATCTCTCCGGCGAGTTTCTCCGCCATCGACTTGCCACTACGCTTCTTCGCCGCAGCCAGCATCCAGCGAATCGCCAGCGCAAACCGTCGATCACCTTCAATCGGTACTGGCACCTGGTAGGTCGCACCACCAACGCGCTTTGGCTTCACCTCAATCGCGGGAGTGGCATTCCGCATCGCCTGCTCAAGAACATCAAGCGCATCGCGCCCGCTGCGCTGATTGACTACATCCAGGGCCCCGTACAGAATCTGTTCAGCGAGCCCCTTCTTGCCGCGTTGCATCAGCTTGTTGACCATCCGCGTGACCAGCACACTCTGGTACCGCGCATCGGGCAATATCTCTCGCTTGACGATTTTCCCTCGCCTCGGCATTGATCTTCTCCCGTCCTACCGTTTACGCCCGATGCTTCCTGATATCGCCCAACTGCGACGCAATCAGCACCGTCCAACTCCACCAACGAGCGCGAATCGCTAACGCTATTTACACAGCGATTTTGGATGTACGAACACCTCAAAATCGTCAGGTGTCATTCACACTGAAGAGCGGTCGACCGAATGTCGGGCCGCTCTTCACCATTGATCCGATCGGTTCCTGAACGAGTAGCGTGACGCGACCGAGGCCGCGTTAGAACAACGACTACTTCGCCTTCGGAGCCTTAGTACCGTACTTCGATCGTCCCTGCTTACGGTTCTCGACACCACGGGTATCGAGCGCACCGCGAATGATATGATACCGCACACCAGGCAAGTCTTTGACACGACCACCACGGATCAGCACAACGGCGTGTTCCTGAAGGTTGTGTCCCTCACCAGGGATATACGCGGTCACCTCTTGCAGGTTGCTCAATCGAACACGAGCCACCTTCCGAATCGCCGAGTTCGGCTTCTTCGGGGTCATCGTCTTGACCTGTGTACACACTCCACGCTTCTGCGGCGCCCCAGTAGAGCGGCTTGTCCGCCCGGTTAGGGCGTTATACGTAAAGCGCAACGCAGGCGCCTTGACCTTCTTCTTGGCGCTCGTGCGACCTTTGCGGACCAACTGGTTAATCGTCGGCATAAATTTGAACTCCCTTCCGGCGGCAGGGCTGCCCGGACCGGCCTCTCTTTTGCTTTCCGTCGTTCCCCACCGGCGAGGGATTACCCCCCGACACAACGCGGGCCGGTAATCCGGCCCACGCACAAGGGAGAAGTATAGCAGTGGGGTACTACCCTGTCAAGGAAATTTCGCCTGCTACAGCCAAGAATCACGGCTGATCGCCACGCGCTCTCCGCAGTTACCCGGCATTGGCCTGAAACGCCGCGAGCAAGGCGGGCAAATCGGCGTAAATAACGTCGGGCTTAATCGGTCCTTCGGCCTCTTCGCGCGTCGAAACACCAGTCAGCACCATGATCGTGCGCATCTTCGCATTGATTCCGCCCAAAATATCCGTATCCAGCCGATCACCAAGCATCGCCACCTCATTGGCTGGCAGACCCAGGAGATCTAACGCCTGCTCCATCATCGGTACTTCCGGCTTCCCAAGCGCAATTGGCTGCTGCTCAGTCGCCACTTCCAGGCAGGCCACCAATGCCCCCGCCCCAGGAATCAACCCCGCCTCAGTTGGCAGTGTTTTATCGGTGTTCGTCGCCAGCCAATCGGCCCCATGACGAATTGCCAGACAGGCCCGCCGTAACTTGTCATACGTCACCGCGAAATCGCCGCTCGAAATGACCACCTGCGGCGTATCTTCGTCCCAGAGATAGCCAGTGCCATCGAGCAACAAATCTTGCAGCGGCTCCATACACACGCCATAGATTCGGGTACCAGGAGGGTAATGGGCTTGAAGGTGGTGTTTCATCACCAGCCCAGAGGTGAGAATTGCTTCCTCGGCGACAGTCACACCCATTGCAGCCAGTTTCTTGACGTAGCCAACTGGCAAGGTGGTGGAGTTATTGGTCAGGAGGAGATAGCGAATCCCCGCCTGATCAAGGTAGTTGAAGAACTCGACCAACCCAGGCACCGGCTCATTGCCGCGATACAGGACGCCATCCATATCCATGATCAAACCACGCAATCCACGCAGCACCTGATGATCAGCAGCCGTTGGCATCTCCTTGCACTCCCTTCCACTCAGGTTTCATTGCCCACCCTACCCGCTTGCGTAACCGAGGGTGCGGCGCAAGGCTACCACACTCATCGCGTCAGTGCTGTCGAGCAAACCAGCCGCAGAACGGTGCTATACTGCGCCGAGTTTGTACAGAGTAAATAGAGAAGGGGAAAGGATTCAGATGACTGAGGGAAATCCAACACCATTTGCTGACCGCGCCATCACGCTCGATCCCGCCAGTGTCGAGCGGGTGCTAGCCGAGATCAACAGCGATGAAATAGTGGCCTTTTTGCAAGCACTGGTTCAGGTACCATCAGTCAACCCACCGGGAGATGTGCGCGAGGCCATTCGTTTAGTCGAGGAAAAACTCGCCGCCGAAGGTTTCACCACCGTTGTTGTTGGCCCTACACCAGAGAAGCTGAATATTGTTGCCACCCTGAACGGACAGGGGGCAGGGCCACGGCTGGCGTTCAACGCCCACGTCGATGTCGTGCCGATTGGCGAAGAAGCAGCCTGGCAATATCCGCCCTTTGGCGGCGAAATCCACGATGGGCGCGTCTATGGGCGCGGGGCAGGCGATGATAAAGCGAGTGTTACCGCTCAGGTAATGGCCGCGATCGCCCTGGCGCGGTCTAGAGTGCCATTCGATGGCGCACTAATCGTCACCGAAGTAGCCGATGAGGAAGTTGGTGGCGCAGCTGGGGCTGGGTATATCGTGGAGCAGGGTCACGTTGAGGCCGACTATGTGATCGTTGGCGAGCAAACGTTCGGGCAGATCTGCGTTGGCGAGCGCGGCGGTGCGCCGGTCAAGGTAACGGTCTATGGCGCAACCGGCCACGCCGCAACGCCCTGGAAAGGGGTGAACGCGATTGAAGGAATGGCCCGCGTCATCACTGCGCTACGCGAAGAACTCTGGCCGAAACTGGCCGCCCGCACCCATCCGTTCCTCAACCAATCGACTGCCACGATCAGTATGATTGAAGGGGGCGTGAAGACGAACGTAATCCCCGACCGCTGCACGATCCACGTTGACCGCCGGATTCTACCTGGTGAAACCCCAGAAGGCACCGTGGCAGAAATCCGCGAAATCGCCGAGCGGGCGATTGCCGATGTGCCAGGGCTACGCGTCGAAACGTTCTCGCCCGGTGGTCGCCTCGCAATTGAAGCTGATCCAGCGTCCCCGATCAGTCAAGCATTACAGGCTGCGACGCGGCAGATTGGGAAAGAAGTGGTACTGACTGGCTTCTTTGCCGGCACCGATGGCAAACACTTTGCCAAAAAAGGCTGGCCGACCTTGATCATGGGTCCTGGCGACCCCGCCACCGCCCACACTCCCAACGAGTGGGTGGGGATTGATGAAGTGCTAGAAGCCACCAAACTCTACGCCCTGACCGCCCTCGCCCTCCTTGGCCGCCACGAGTAGCTCTTGGCAAACACACGACAGGCCCCCGATCACCTCAGTGATCGGGGGCCTGTTCTAGCCAGGCAGTGCAGCTACCCCAGTTGCGCCAGGATCTGCTTACTGACCTTGCAGACCATGGTATAGGCCGGGTCAAAAACGTTGCCAACTTCATATTCCACGCATTGCCCCAGGATCATGCTCGCCCCAGCGGCATCCAGCTGATAGTCACTGATCAACCAGCGCATCATCTCTGTGGTAGCGTGCTGCAACGCCTGATCGAGCGGTCGCGCATTACCACAGGTAAAGATCCAGTCAGCATCCTCACCACGCGGCCAGCCAATCGTCCACCCTTTGCGTAGCTCCACCGTGAACTGCGTTTCGCTGGAAATCTCCACCCCGGTTCCAACAATTTCACCCGCCCCTTGAATCGCGTGACAATCGCCAAGGTGGAACAACGCGCCAGCAACAGCCACAGGCAAATATACCGTCGAGCCAGGCGCAAACCCTTTGTAATCCATATTGCCGCCATGCTCAGCAGAGGTGGCCGTCGAAATCGCCTGATAGCGCGCTGGGGCAACCCCAAAGCAACCCAGCATTGGGGTAATTGGCAGGACAAAGTTCGCCAGTGGTCCCGTAGCGCCTTCGGGCCTCACGGTCCCCGCCTGCTGATCAACCTGCCAGAAGACAGTTTCGCCCGCTGGTAATTCACGGAGATAGTGCGGATCAACGACGTTAGCAGCCACGACCCCTGCGGTATACCCGCGGTTACGGTTCGGCGTGATCCGATCAAAATGCACCACCAGGGTATCGCCAGGCTCTGCGCCATTGATATAGAACGGCCCGGTCTGCGGGTTGCCACGCTCAGACACCCGCTCACCGCGCTCATCCTGGCCCCCAGCATCAATGGTCGTCGTGATCACTGTATCACCAGGATCGATCCGCAAGACTGGTTCGTGGGTACCAATCGTTACATGATAGTGCGTTGGTTGAAAGTGGTGGGTCGCCATCGCTCACTCCTTCTTCATTGTCGCGGTACGTCACGTCAGCCGTAACGACTGCACCCTATGCAATCTTGCCGCATTCTGCAAGTAGCGGTATTGGGCGGCGTGGTACAGTATCATCCGCCTAAGAATGCAGCAGAGGGGCCTGATCGATGAGTGACCAATGAAAGGGAGAACAACGGACAATGCGGGCAGCGTTACGGGAACTTGATCACGCCTATAAGCACCTGAAATTCACCTATGAAGACCAGGCCCGCCTGATCGGGCGCACCCGCAAGGCGACCAAGGCCGAGCTTGAACGCGCGCAAGATGCCGTGCGCTCAGCGAACGATCAATTTGACGAGGCGCGACGTGCCCTAGAAGTCGCAGTACGCGAGGGGATGGAGGAGGACTAAGCGGTGGCTTACCAGCCCAGCGTATCGAAAAAGATACCTGCCTGAAAGTTGCTGATCGCCTGCCGCACATATGGCACGGTATTAGGTGGCAGGTGATCAAGAGCGAACCAGGAGAGATCATCGCATTTCGCTGGCTCAGTATTGCGAACGGTGCCAGACCACTGCCGCGCCGTGAGGAAGAAATCGATCCCTTCTCGATCAGTCGCCGTCTCCGCATTGCGATGCATCACCCCGACAACTGTCAAGTCGGGTAGGGCGATATGAATGCCGGCTTCCTCAGTCGCTTCGCGCTGAATCGCCGCGTAGACTGATTCATTACCATCCAGATGGCCAGCAACCACACTGTACTGCCCATCAGCGTAACCAGTATTCGCTCGCCGCAACAACAAGATCGTATCGGCGCGCAGCAAGAAGAGATGGACAGCCACGGCGCACTTGAATCGCTCTGCCAAACTCGTTCCTTTCTCGCAGGTTACGCGGCGCTACTTGAAACAACTCGCGCCGCCCCAGCGTAGCACACAGATGAGGAAGATCACCTATCATACCGTAGCAGGTGACCTTACTAGTATCAGGCAGTAGAAGGGGAGCGCATGTTAAATTATCCACTCGAATTGTCGTTCAAGATCATTGCCTTTAATCCGCAAGTACGCGTGACGGATGCCAACGGGCAATTGATCGCGTATGTGAAGCAGAAAGCCTTGAAGCTCCGCGAAGATGTGATGATCTTCGCAGATGAGCAACAAACGAGGCCACTCTATCGCCTGCAAGCAAATCGGATTCTCGATTTCAACGCCAACTACAATATTACAACCCCCGATGGTCAGGCGGTCGGCTCGGTCTATCGTCAGGGTTTACGGACGCTGTGGAAGGCAAGCTATTTTATCAATGATGTCCAAGGCAATCAGATCGGTATGATTCAGGAGGAAAATGCCTGGGTCAAAGTGATCGACGGACTTTTTGGCGAAATACCAGTGCTGGGGATCTTCTCCGGCTACTTCTTCAACCCGGCCTACTTGATTGATCTCTATGGTCAGCAAACGCTCTATCTGAAAAAGCAGCCCGCCTTCCTGGAAGGAAAATTTCGGCTGGAGCAGCGTGGGGCCTTGCCAGAGCACCAAGAAGGACTGGCGATTGCGGCGACGATCATGGCGCTGATGCTCGAACGTATTCGCGGCTAACCGCAGCATTTCCAATCACAAAGAACGCGGAGCAACCCCAAGCCTCACTGGGGTTGCTTCGCATTCTCCACACGGTAGTGGCAAAGATTTACAATCTTCTTACATTTCTCCGTCCGCCCAGCGATTATTCCCTGTTACACTCTGTTGAGAGCATCAGGGTAGGTGCGGCAAGAGGGCGAAGTCATGCAGATTCGGATGAAACTGATCCTCTCCTATGCGCTGATCATCGTGATTTGCCTGGGGCTAACGACCCTGGTCGGCGCGCTCCTACTCCGCACGTATCAGAATCGCTTTACCAAACAGCGGATTGAGATTATCGCGGAAACGACCGCGCCACTACTCCACGATAACAATGACCCAACGCGCTTCGATGCCACGATGCAACTTGACCGCACTGCAGAGCAAACCCAAACACGCCTCCTGATCCTTGAAGGCTCCCTGCGCGATCTGACGAATGCCCAGAACAGGAACAACCAGAATGGCGCAAATATCAAAACCTTCGCGGCAACGGTGCGGCAAGATACCGCCGGATTACTACCAGAAAACTCGACGGTCGCGGTGCCACGCGAGATCTATGAACGCTGGCAGCAGTGGACGCGGACGCAACAAGCAGCCCAGGCAACACCAACCGCCACGCCCACCACGAAGAATGCCCAACTGACCCTCCCACGCGCCACCACCATACGCCTCGCGCTACAGTCAGAGCAACCGCTTGAACTTACCCTGCTTCCTTTACGCGGTGAACGCGGCATGCCAAGCGGCAACTTTCGGATTCTCGTTGTAGCCGAGCCAGTGGGCACCGTCGCCCGCCCCCTAGCTACCCTGGTCAGGACGTTGCTTCCCGCTGCAGCAGTGGTCTTTCTTTGCTCAATCGGGGTGGCGTTGTTGCTCGCCAGTTCGATCACGACTCCGCTACGCGCCCTCGCGAAAGCTACGCGCGCCTTAGCGGGAGGTGACTACAGCCAGCGTGTCCCAGTGCGCGGCACTGATGAGGTGGCCGAATTAGGGCGAAGTTTCAACTCACTCGCCAGCGATATTGCCAGCGCCCGCCGCCGTGAACACGACATCCTGGCGAATATCTCGCATGATCTGAAAACACCGCTGACTTCAATTCAAGGCTTTGCTGGCGCAATGCTCGATGGCACCTGCCCGCCAGAGGCGTACCCCTACGCCGCGCAAGTTATCCACACCGAAACCGAACGGATGAACCACCTGGTCGGCGATGTGCTACAGCTTTCACGATTAGAAGCTGGAGAATTTCCACTTCACCCAATGCCGCTCAACGTCCGCGAAATACTCCAGGCCACTGTCAGGCGGTTTACTGAACAGGCAACAAAGCAGGGCGTCTTCCTACGGGTTGTACGACCCAATAACGACGATCTCACGATCAGGGGGGATCGTGATCAAATCGAGCAGATTCTCGGTAATCTCGTAGAAAATGCCCTCCGCTATACCCCACCAGAAGGTCGTATCGACCTCCTGGCTGAACGAATAACTAGCGGCGGCAAGCCCGTTGCCCGCATCAGCGTTCGGGATACTGGCAAGGGCATCGCCGCCAGCGATCTGCCCCGCATCTTCGAGCGCTTCTACCAGGCCGATAAGTCGCGGGTTGCGGGGCAAGGAGGCTCTGGCCTGGGGCTGGCGATTACAAAAGAACTGGTCGAGCGGCATCATGGCACAGTCACCGCCGAAAGCGTGATCGGGGCAGGCACGACCATCAGTTTCACGATACCACTCGATCAACCAATGCCAGCTAGCCAGCTAGCCACGCCGCTATCGTCGCCCCAAGGAGGCCAATGACCACCATTCTCGTTGTTGATGATGAGGAACCAATTCGCCAGTTGGTCAGTATGTACCTGACTAAAGAAGGGTTTACGGTTGAGACGGCTGCCGATGGGCGCACGGCACTGGTGCGAGTCAACGCAACCAAGCCCGACCTGGTCGTACTTGACCTGATGTTGCCAGAAGTTGATGGGTGGGAGATTTGTCGTACCTTGCGGCGCGCTCCGCTCACCGAAAACCTGCCGATCATTATGCTGACCGCCCGCGACGACATGATTGACAAGATTCTCGGCCTTGAACTGGGTGCTGACGACTACCTGACCAAGCCATTCAATCCCCGCGAACTGGTGGCACGAGTGCGGGCGGTCCTGCGCCGCACTGCGCGTAACGCGGCTCCGGCCTCTACACTACAGGCTGGCGACATTACTGTTGATCTCGAACGGCACGAAGCCCGGGTGGGTGATGCGCTGTTACAGCTGCGGGCGAAAGAGTTTGAACTGCTCACGGCGTTTGTCGAGCGCCCTGGCACCGTTTTCACCCGCGAGCAATTGCTCAACCGTGTCTGGGGTTACGAACACGAGATCGACACTCGCACGGTCGATGTCCACGTCAGCGCCCTGCGCGAACGGATTCAAGGGGCGCAGTCAACGATTGAAACAATTTGGGGAGTGGGCTACAAGTTCGCTGATCGCGGTGGTGAGGAACCAGAAGCAACAGCCTGAAGCTGCAGCAGTCTGCGCTCATTCATCATTCATATGCAAGGCCCAGCGTGTAACCATCACTGCCAGCACAGCAGCCAGGATGATCGCCAGCACCAGAATGACCGCGCCGATAATTTCCGCCATCAATGCCCCATGCAATAGCTACCGCGTTCTGCCTCCGCCAAGTCTAGCATACCGTTCTTCGCGCTCGGGCAGTAGCTTCTCGCTACGCTACGGTAAGTGTCGCTCCACTGCGGCGACCTTCTCTGCTACGGTCGCGGCTTTATCAGTGCGCTGGTCAATCTTAATAATCGTGTAGCAACGTGGTGCGCCCGCTGCTAACACCGCACTGTGCATCGCGCCACAGGCAGCCAACACGGCGGATAATTCCCCAGTCAGCGTTGTCCCCATTGCCGTCAGTTCATACTGCACTGTGGGATGCTCCGCGAGGGCGCGCAACGCCTCTGCTACCAGTTCGCTGACACTTGGTCCGGCTGTGCCAATCGGCACGACACTGATCTCCGCCATCGCCGCCATCTGCCACCTCCCGCATACTATCAATACCATTGCCTTCCAACCCAAACACCGCCATACTACCAGGAATGCACCAGCGCCAACGCAGCCTGGAGGAAACAATGAGTTTCAGTGCCCTGGAGGGCCGCTACAACGAAACGGTCTACGTTGACTTGATCGAATGTCTGGATCCTGACGATAACCTCTGGACCGTCGCCATCATTGATCTGATGCGCGTGGGCGAAGTCGCTGATGGCCTCTATATGGCTGCCGTCTTTGCGCCAGGGCGCCTAATCCACCGGGCAGCACCAGTTTGGGCCTTGGAAGAAGCGCAGGCACTGGCAGAGCAGTTCTTTCACGAAATCACGAACGGCACCTTCACCCCGATTAACTATACGATTAAACCGTTGGAACCGCTGGTGGAACCAGAAGAGCAGGACGAGGAATGAGGCAATGGGGGTGCAGCACCACCAGCGACCACGCATTCCCCGTGATCAGGCCCCGCGGCGACAATCACGCGGTTGTCTGCTCGTTGTCATTGGCTTCCTGGCGCTCTGCTGCAATCTCCTCAGTATCACCGCATTAGCGCATCCCGCCCCCACACTCCCGCCATATTCACACACGATTGGTGCAGTATCCTACCCATCGAAATGGGAGATGATCCTGTTTAGTGAAGGCTTTGGTAGCTTTCGCACCAGCGATTCGCACGCCACAGTTCTGAGCAACTACAAAGCGATCTTAGCCACCTACGGCTGGGAAGGCTGGTGGTATCGCGACCGTAATGGCTACTGCTACACGATCCTGATCATCGAGAACAACCCCTTCATGGCGAAAACTCCCCCAGGCCAAACGAGCATCGCCCTCAAACTACGCGCAGCATTTGAAAGTGAAATCGGGGCGCCTGGGCCGTTGGGAGCTCCGGCGGATTGCAAATAATATGATCTGCCTGCTGAGCAATGCTCAGCAGGCAGATCAGGAGATCACATTCGGTTCAATGAAAAGAACAACTGGCTAGCGTATCTGAGCAGCTAACCCTTGACACTCCCGGCAGTCAGCCCTTCCACCAGGAAGCGTTGGGCATAACCGTAGATGACGACCACTGGCACCGCCATAATGATCGATGCAGCCATCAACTGCCCCCACGGGATGACATCGCCCAGCACCATCCCCTGCAACCCAACGGGCAGGGTCTTCAGCGTTTCACGGGAGAGGAAAACGAAGGCGAACAGGAACTCATTCCACGCATTGGTGAAGGTGAACAACGCCACCGCCAACAGGGCGGGCTTGGCTAATGGCAACGTAACCTTCCAGAACGCCTGGAAGCGCGTGGCTCCATCAAGCATTGCCGCCTGCTCTAGCTCTTCAGGAATCCCCCGGAAATATCCCATCAGCATCCACGAAGCGTAGGGCAGGGCAAAGGTGGGATAGGTAACCAACAACGCCCCGAGGGTATTGATCAGCTTGATCTGGCTCAAGATTTGATAGAGCGGGATGAACAAGAGCGCACCAGGGATCAGGTAGGTCAGCAGGACCACAACCGAGAGCGTCTGAGCCCCCAGAAACTTCAGCCGGGCCAGCGCATAGCCAGCCAGCGATGATAAGCCAACAGCCAGAATCGTTGTCATCGCCGCGGTAAAGACTGTATTACGGAACCAGGTCCAGAATGGATGATCAGTGACCAACTTGGAGAACTGCGCGGTCGTCCAGGGCTGTGGCCAGAAAACATTGCCCTGTTGTGTTGTTTGCTGCAACTCCGTCTTGAAGGCGGTAATCAGGATCCAGTAGAACGGGGCCAGGACAAAAAAGAGCAGGAACGCCAACGCAATCCAGGCGGGAATCCGCCCCAGAATATGCGCGACCCCGCTCTTGCGCTGACTCCCCAGACCCGCCTTAGAGCCAAGTTGTCCAAAGGCCAGCCCCAACAAGATGATAATCGCCAGCAAGATCATCGACTTAATGAACAGCCCTGAATCGACCATGTAGAGCGCGATACCCATGATCAGCAGTCCCGCCCAGAGGAGATACTTACCATAGGCAGCCCCAAACCGATCCAGGGCCGTCTCGCGGGTTTGGCCGTCCGACCGCCGCATATAGCGGGCGAGGAAGAAGATCAGCACCGCAACAATCGGCACCATCAACAGGGCCACCGCCGCACCAGCGCCGAACTGCAAGCCCTGAATAGCCTTCTCATAGGCGAAGATCACGAATGGGCGAGTGGTACCACCAGGGCCACCACCAGTCAGCAGGTAGATAATATCGAACGTGTTGAAGGTCCAGATCGTCGAAAGCAGCGTCGTCACCAGCAACACATTGCGTAGCCCAGGCAACGTCACATTAATGAATCGTTCCCAGGCGGTCGCCCCGTCAACCGACGCAGCCTCATAGAGTTCCTTATCAATCGACTTCAACCCAGCCAGCAGGTTGATCGTAAAGAAGGGAATCCCTTTCCAGACATTCACCAGAATGATCGAAGGAAGCGCGAGTTCGGTGCTGCCAAGCCAGGACGCAGGCATCCGATCAACCAGGTGCAGATTGACCATCAGTGAACCGATCCCGGTCATTACCAGAATCTTATTCAGCCCACCAAAGATCGGGTCGTAGATCAGCCGCCATGCCAGGGCCGTGACCACCGTAGGAATAATCCACGGGAGCAAAATAAGGCCAGTCAATATCGACCGACCTTTCGTCAGATTGTGCAGTAACAGTGCTGAGAGCATCCCTGCGACGATCTTGAAGATGATCGAGTAGACGGTATAGACGAAAGAAACGCGCACCGCATCCCGAAAAGTGCGGTCTTGCAGGAGGTCTTGATAGTTTTGTAGCCCAACGAAATTCGTCACCCCAGTGATTGTGCGCGTAGTAAAACTCAGGCGAACAGCCTCGAAGAAGGGATAGAGGATCAACCCCGCCATCAGAATGATCATTGGGAGCACGAAAGGGTATGCTACCTGCCAATCGGGGCCAAGCACACGCCGCAGCCGTTGCCCAAATGTTGGTGTAATACTCTGGGTGGCGCGAGCAGGTTGCTGCATACTCCTGGCCATTGCATCCCCTTCCATGAAATTGGCATTGTCAGCACCCCGCGCTTGCTGGCGGGGTGCTGACAATCACTTATTGCTTATTGTTTGATCCCGAACTGGTCAAAGATCTTGACCATACTATCATGCGCTTCCTTGACGGCATCCGCAGGCTTCTGGCCCTTCTGGATAATCCCCGCCATCATCGTCTCCAGCACCTTGGCGGCGATGACCGCATCAAGCGCGGGGTTGACGGGGCCAGGATAGTAGCTCTGATTATAACCGTTTGGATCGCGAACCTGAGTCTCCAACTGGGCAAAGTTCGGGTCGCTCTTCCAGAAATCGTTCTTCCACTGCGACTCGAATGCGGGCAGAATCAACCCACCAGCCTGAGTTGCAATCTTATTCCAATTCTCAGGCAGAAGTATGCTCTTCACCGTTTCCTTGGACATGTCAGCATTCTTGGCACCACGGAAGATCGACAGATAGCCCAGTTGCCCACCAGTCAGTGGGATGTTCGGCGTTGCTGGGCCCTTCGGGCGGCTCGCCACGAAGATATTGGGGAAGACGGGGTTCTTGTCGTCCTTCGCTTTCGCATACATCGTAAAGGCGTTGGCCGTCATCCCAATCGTGCCGTTCAGGAAGGCGGTATTGTTGCCCGCACCGTCCCACGACTCGTAGCCAGTTGGCAACATATTCTTGTACTTCGGATTGGTGTAGATGTCGGACAGCCAGGTAACCCCAGCAACCGTTTCAGGGGAATTGAAGACGACCTTGGTGCCGGTCTTATCCTGAAGGCTACCACCCCAGGAGTGGACAACGTGGAAGATCAGCGTTGGGCCATCGCCAACTGCGTATGGCGACTGCCCCCAACCGAAGAAGTTCTTGCTGGGATCCGATATTTCCAATGCTGCATCGCGGAACTTGTCATAGGTATCAAGCGACTCTGGCTTGATTCCCTTCTCAGCCATCTTATCTTTGCGGAAGAACCAGGCATCAGAACTGGAGAAGAAGGGGACAGCATAATACTTCCCATCCTTCGTCAACCCCCGTGGCAGGATTGGCATTGGGGTACCATAGGCACCGATCAATTGATTCACCACGTCGGTGACATCTTCCAACAGGTTCAACGTAACTAGCTGCCCAATCCCCGCGCCAATATCATCAGCAAGATCGAATGGGCTGCCAGACTGCACCCCAGCCTGAATCTTGGCGATATTCTGCGCGCCATCGGTGCTGGCGACTGAGAGGTCAAGATCGCCACCAGTCGCCTTCGCATAGTCGCGAATCGTGTTGCCGATCTGATCCTGCACCGCCTTGTAGTACTGCACCTTTTGGAAATAGGAAAGCCGTTTCCCCTGGAAAATCGTAGCCCCAGTTTTCGGCATCAGCGGGCCAGAACCAGTTGCTACCGGGCTACCACTCGCCGCCCCAGCCGTCGCGCTTGCCCGGGCTGCCGTCGCCGATGCTGCACCACTGGCCGCAGGAGTAGCCCCACCAGCCGCCGACGCTGCTGGCGAAGCAGCGGCACTTGCTGAAGGCGCGCCACTTGCTGAAGCAGCGGCGCTCGCTGCGGGTGCGCTACTGGTTGACGGTGCTGTAGTTGGCGTTTCGCCACCACAAGCAGCGAGAATCAGCGCTGCCATTCCAGCGGCAGTACCGCCCAACATTTGCCTCCGGGTAATCCGATCACTCATGAACTACTCCTTGTACCCTACATCCGATCCCTGTCCGCAAGGGATCACCTGCCTGAACAGCAAACTGGTCAGACCTTTCCGCAATGTAGACGACACAATACTGCATTTCGTTCCAAAACGCGAATGAGCTTGCCCTATTCGCCAATAAGCAAAGGCAACGCCCTAGCGCGGCAACGTTACAGCTAGTACTGGGTAACGCAGATAAACAGTGCTGCCGGCTTCGTTCGCGCTGAAACGGATCGTGATCGTTTGTCCAGCAGCTGCGGTCAGCGGCAACTG
>JBDHWF010000090.1:0-16816 GCA_039810045.1 Chloroflexia bacterium | reverse complement strand
CAGGTTGGCAATCTGCTGCGCCGCCTGCACACTATTGAGGTTGAAGGATTTTATCGACGAGAGAGTGACGGTAGCTGGGCTTTCCCAACCTGGGAGGCAGTCATGCAGTCGGCGATAACAGGTAGAGGTGCTGATAGCCCCTGGCTGATGCAGTGTGGATTTACGAAAGCAGAAATTGCGTTGATGTTGGCGAAGATGGCGCAATGCCGCGCTGCGTTCGCAGGCGGTCGCCCGGTACTGTGCCACGGGGATTTACGCCCTGAACATATTTTTGTTGATGCTGATCTTCGCGTCACTGGTTTGATTGACTTCGGTGAATTTCAGGGGGCGCTACCTATTCATGATCTGGCCTACCTGAATTTCGAGGTGCCGTTACGCAGCGTAAACTACTTGCGGGCAGGGTACGGGGCAGCAGGCTTACCAGCAGGCGATTTTATCGAGAAGCTGCATCTGTATAAGGTGGGCTTACTAATGGGGTATCTGGCGTACTCTGTGCGGGTACAAGAGCAAGTGCCAGAGGAGCAAGCGCAAATCGCGCCAGGAACAGCGCAACTCAGGCAGACGCTCGCCTTTCTCAAAAATTGGACATAGTGGCAATCAATCCCACAGATAGCCTGAAGGCCAGCAATTGCTGGCCTTCAGGCTATCTGTGGTTGCTAGAGTGTTTGCCTGACGGTTTAGTAGTCCATCCCGCCGGGCATCCCACCGGGCATCCCGCCACCAACTGGGGCTGGTTCCGGCTTGTCGGAGATCAGGGCGTCGGTGGTGAGAATCATCCCCGCGATGGAGGCAGCATTCTCAACTGCCGAGCGGGTGACCTTCGCCGGGTCGATGATCCCCTTCGCCAGCATATCGCCGTACTCGTTGCCGATCACGTCGTAGCCAGCGGTCTTGTTGCCATCTTCCTGCATCCGGCGGACGTTGGCGATGACGACTGCGCCATCTTGCCCAGCGTTGGCGGCGATCCCGCGCAGGGGCTCTTCAAGCGCGCGGCGCATGATCTCAACACCAGTCTTGATGTCGCCTTCAGCCTTGACATTGTCGATCCCCTTGATCGCGTTGATCAGGGCCACACCACCACCCGGAACAATCCCTTCCTCAACCGCAGCGCGGGTGGCGGAAAGGGCATCCTCAACGCGGTGCTGCTTCTCTTTCTGCTCGGTCTCGGTGGCTGCCCCAACCTTGATGACGGCGACGCCGCCAGCCAGCTTGGCCAGCCGCTCTTGCAGTTTCTCGCGGTCGAAGTCGCTGGTCGTTGTTTCGACTTGGGCGCGAATCTCGGAGATCCGACCCTTGATGGCGGCTTCCTCACCACGGCCATCGACGATGGTGGTGTCATCCTTGGTGGCCGAGACGCGGCGGGCGCGCCCCAGGTCCTGGACGGTGGCGGTGTCGAGCCGCTTGCCGATTTCCTCGGTGATCACCTGACCACCAGTCAGAATGGCGATGTCGCGGAGCATTTCCTTGCGGCGGTCGCCGAAGCCTGGGGCCTTGACAGCGAGGACGTTCAGGGTGCCACGCAGCTTGTTGAGGGCCAGGGTCGCTAGGGCTTCGCCATCGACATCTTCAGCGATGATGACGAGGTTCTTGGTGATCGCCAGCGCCTTCTCCAGCAGTGGAAGAATATCCTGCACTGAAGAAATCTTCTTGTCGGTGATCAGGATGAATGGATCTTCCAGTTCGGAAACCATCCGCTCGGTGTTGGTGACGAAGTAGGGGGAGATATAGCCACGGTCGATCTGCATCCCCTCGGTGTACTCGGTTTCGAAGTTGACTGAGCGGGACTGCTCGACGGTGATTACGCCGTCTTTCCCAACCTTCTCCATCACATCGGCGATCAGGTTGCCGATTTCCTTGTCGCCAGCGGAGATTGAGGCGACCTGGGCGATCTCGTCGCGGCCCTGTACGTCAGTCGCCATCGACTTGATCTGATCTACAATCTTGTCGGTCGCCAGGTCGATCCCCTGCTTCAGCAGCATGGGGTTCGCGCCAGCGGCGACGTTCTTCAGCCCTTCGTTGACGATCGCCTGCGCCAGCACGGTGGCGGTGGTGGTGCCGTCACCAGCGACATCGTTGGTCTTGGTGGCGGCTTCCTTCAGCAACTGCGCGCCCATATTTTCGAATGGGTCAGCCAGTTCGATTTCCTTGGCGACCGTCACACCGTCATGGGTGACAGTGGGGGCACCGAACTTCTTGTCGAGGGCAACGTTGCGGCCCTTGGGACCGAGGGTCGTCTTGACCGCGTTCGCCAGGGTATCAATCCCGATTTTCAGGGATTTCCGAGCGTCTTCATTGAACTCGAGAATCTTGGCCACAGTTCACTTCCTCCAAATATTTAGTCGAGCGAATCATTCAGTCGATTGAGGCGTGTGGGATTTGCCCTGCACCGCTGCTCTTACTCGCTGATAACGGCCAGAATGTCCTTCTCGCTGAGAATCAGCAATTCGTCGTCTTCTAGCTTGAATTCGGTGCCTGCATACTTCGCGAAGAGAACGGTGTCACCAACCTTTACTTCGAGTTCGATCCGCTTGCCATCGTCGGCGACGCGGCCTGGCCCAGCGGCAATGACTTCGCCACGCTGTGGCTTTTCTTTGCTGGTGTCAGGAAGAACGATCCCCATCTTGGTCGTTTCTTCGCGGGCCGCTGGTTTGATGACCACGCGGTCACCCATTGGGCGGAGCTTGGGTGTGGTAGCGGACTTCGCCATCGTGCTTGACCTCCTCCAGGTGCGATCTGCTATCCTTAGTCGAGCGACTCTCCTCTTCAGCCGAGTAATGGCTGCGTTAGCACTCTCGCTCTTCGAGTGCTAACGTTGCCAATAGTACCGAACTATCCCTTGTTTTGCAAGGGGTATGTGCGCGATATTTTCCGTAATCTGCCGATTTTGGTGTATGTGCCACTCATGAAATGTGCTTAGGCAGAGCCGATCGGCCCTGCCTGTTCTGCTAACCAGGCCTTGATCAGCACAAGATCGCGGTCAGTCAGTTCGTGTCCAGCGGGAAGGCGTTCCTCCTGGACAGCGGCGTTTTGTGCTTGTAGATAAGGGGTGATCGGCTCACCAAAAGGCAGAAAAGGATCAGATTGCCCATGCAATACCAGCACTGGCCGATGGTGGAGATCGGTGGTTGGTGGTTGCTCAACTGCCATCACTGGGCGGATCAGCACTGCGCCAGCATAGGGCGCGGGATCGTGAATCAGGCTGGCTAGCGCGATATTGGCCCCGTTACTGTAGCCAAGAGCGATCACCTGGGTTGGGTCAAGCTGATAGGCAGTGGTAGCCTCACGGACAAATTGTGCCAGCGCGGCAGCCTCAGCGCGCAGATGGGGCTGGTCGTATGCAGTAGCGCTGAAGCGCCGAAAGAAGCGCGGTGCGCCTTCTTCCAGTGAGCGACCGCGCACACTGAGTAAGGTTGCTTCTGGGGCGAGTTGACGGCCCAGATCAAGGAGTTGATTTTCGTCGCCGCCGGTGCCGTGGAGTAGCAACAGTGTTTGCTTGCTCTTGCCCGGTATAATGCGGTGAATCCACTGTAAATCAGGGGTCATGAACGGTTCCTCTCCCAATAGCTGGATGGCGGGCAGCGCCGCGGTGATCTCGGGGCGTCGTGATTCAAGCGCTGGCGGCAGCACCAGACTGCTGCCTAAAGTCGCTATGTCTTCATCGAGGGTAAAGCCTGGGCCTTCGCTGGCGACTTCGATCACACTGCCACCCGATTCACGCAGATAGATACTCTGAAAGTAGCCATGCTCTCGCATTGCCGTCAGTTCGTCTGCTCCGGCTGTGTGCAGGGCTGCTTCTGTCTGGGCCAGATTGGGCGTGCGGAACGCGACGTGGTGCAGCGTGCCGGCCCCGCTGGCAGCAGGCCAAAAGCCACGTGCGTCTTGTAGATAAACGGTATGGCCGGCTGGCGTTGGTGCCTGATACGTTTCGCGCCCACTGATCTGCCCTTGGCCCTGAAAGCCCAGATGTTGCGTCAACAGTGCGCCAGTTGCGGCGGGCTGATCGGTCAGGAATGTGGTGTGATGAATCCCGCGTATCTGCATGGCCCTGGGCACGGTTGAGCCTGCCCAGGGCTGACCCGTTGGGAGAGCAGATCGGCCAACCAGGACGATCTGCTGTCCGTCAGGATCAAGGATGGTGAGATGGGTCTGGTCACCCACCTTCTTTGGCCCCTCGAACGGAATACTATGCTGGATGAAGCGCTCGATCCACGCACCAATTTGCGCCAGCGGCACTTGCAAGCCAAGCTCTGTCGCCTGCCCCGCCCCGGGTCGCCCGCGCTCAGCTCCTTGCCAGACAAAAAAGGTGAGCAGGGTGCCAGGGGCGGCAATGGCGTCGCCGTAGAACAGGTGGAGGGTCAGCGGGTCATTGTGGTTGATGGTCCGTTTGACCAGCCGTAAACCAAGCAGGTTGGCATAAAAGTTGTAATTTGCCTGGGCATTACTCGAAATCCCCGTCAGGTGATGGATCCCGCTGATCATCGATCTGTCCTCAGTCAAGTGGTTTCAGCCCAGCGAGGATCGCCTCTCGCTGCGGCTCAAGAAATGGCGGCAACACCGTTTTCTCGCCAAGCGTGGCGATATCTTCATCGGTGCCGAAGCCAGGGCCATCGGTCGCAATCTCGAACAGAATGCCGCCTGGTTCGCGGAAGTAGAGACTGCGGAAGTAGTAGCGGTCAATCTCGCCACTACTGCGAATCCCAAACTCAGCGAGCCGCTCAGTCCAGCCGTGATACTCCGCCTCGTTTGGCGTGCGGAAGGCGACATGATGTACGCCGCCCGCGCCAGGGTGCGCCGTTGAAAGATCGGGGCGCACAGCGACGTGTAACTCGGCATGCGGTCCACCGTTCCCCATTTCGTAGACATGAACAGTATGTTCAGGGCTGGTTGGATCGGGGTATTCGCGGACGGGGCGGAAGTTCAGCACCCGTTGCAACGCAACGTCAGTTGGGCGTAGGTTTGGCACCGTCATCGTGATTGGCCCCAGGCCGCGAATCTGGTGCTCGGCTGGCACGGGGCTGGCGACCCACGGCACTGCGGGATCGCCCGCGCCATCGTCAGTTACCAGGGTTAGCCGCTGGCCTTCGTTGTCCTCAAAATCGAGATAAAGCCGCCCATCGCGCTCAGCGATCGGCTGATGGTCTACTCCGAGTTCTTTGAAGCGGGCCAGCCAGTAGTCAAGGTTGGCAGCATCGTTCACGCGCAGGGCGGTGCGCGTAATCGTACGGCCACCGCGTACTTCGCCCGCTACCGGCCAATCAAAGAACGTCATGTCGGTGCCAGGAGTGCCGATATTATCGGCATAGAAGAGGTGGTAGGCACTGGTATCATCCTGGTTGACCGACCGCTTCACCAGGCGCATACCGAGGTCTGCGGTGAAGAACCGCTTATTCTCGCGGATATTGGCGGAAACAGCCGTCAGGTGATGAATCCCAGTCAGTTGCAGTTCGTTGGTCATTGGAATACTCCTTGATTTGGTGCAAGTGTGCAATCTATTCGTAGCAGGTGGTTGGTAGTTAGGGGAGGGTAGCAGTCATTCGCACTCCTATTGAAATTTCACCCAGATCGCCGCCAGCGCCGCGACTTCTTCAGTCGTTAGCCGATCAAGAAAATAGTGCCGGACGGCGCGAATATGCTTCGCCTGGATCCGGCGCAGGAGCCGTTTCCCGCGCTCAGTCAGCAGAACCTCAAAGCCCCGACCGTCAGTGGTGCAGCGGCGGCGCTCGGTAAATCCCTGCGCCTGCAACCGATCCACCAGGCGGGTAAGGCCACCGCCCGAAAAGCGGAGCGCCTGGGCCAGTTCAGCCATGCGGATCCCCGCTGGGCCCGCTTCTTGCACCGTCAACAGCAATTCGTAGGCGGGGAGATTGAGCTGATCCGCTGCGAGTTCGCTATCGAGCGCCTTCCAGATCGTGTCGTGAGTGTAGAGGAAGCCCCGCCATGCTAAGAGTTCTGTGGGGTTCAGGTTCGGCATTTCCGCTCCTTATCGGGCCAGTTGTGGTACCCACTACGGTCTCTGAAACTGATTGTACAACAACTTGTTTTGCAATGCAACTATTTTCAGTGAGGCGAGATTTACGTTCATTATGGGCGTGGAACCTGGCAGGAGTGTGGAAGATGAAGGAAGGATCGTTAATGAAGGGATGATCCATAGGAATTACTCAAGTTACTGTCGTAGTAGGGCTTAGGGCCATTATGAAATAGTGCTGATGCGCTATTACTGAGGATCAAAACCCGTTTGAGTTGGGCTAGTAGTCTTGCGCGCTATTTGGCATTCTCGCAATAAAAAAGCCCCCAATCGGGGGCTTGGTGGGCGATACTGGATTCGAACCAGTGACCTCCACGATGTCAACGTGGCGCTCTAACCAACTGAGCTAATCGCCCGCACAATAGCGGAGATTACTATAGCATTGCCCCTGCAACTGTGCAACCAGGTGAGATACGGTGTTGACCTCTGGTATCTTGATGCCGTTTGCTCGTGTGCTGCTATCACCGTAGTTATCTGCCGATAGCGACTGATCTGCCCTTCTTCCTTTATACTACCTCCATCGTACGAACACTGCTTTGCGACGATCGGTGGGTCGCGGGTAGACGGCTACGGACGAGGACAATGCTAGTAGAACTGAGTATTCGCGACTTTGCGATTATCGAACGATTGCGGCTTACTTTTGGGCCGGGATTCAATGCGCTCACTGGTGAAACTGGGGCCGGAAAGTCGATCATCATCGATGCCCTGGGTGCAATTCTTGGGGAACGAACCGGGGTGGAGTTTGTGCGGGCTGGTGCGCCAAGTGCGCGAGTTGAGGGCGTGTTTGAGCTACCAGCTGGTGGTTCGGCGACGTTGCGGGCGATTCTCGACGAGTTTGGCCTGCGTGATCCCGATGGCGCTGATGAACCGCTGATCCTTAGCCGCGAGATCACCGCGAACGGGCGCAGTACGGCGCGGGTTAATGGACGCACGGTGACGGTTGGCACGCTGGCGCAGCTTGGCGAGCAACTGGTGGATATTCACGGCCAGAGCGATCATCTCACCCTCTTACGTCCCGCGAATCATATCGATCTGCTCGATCGATATGCGGGCCTTACGGTGGCTCGCGAAGCGCTGTCGGCGCTGGTTGGCGAGTTGCGTGAGATTCGCGGTCGCCTCCAGCGGCTTGACCGTGATGATCGTGAACTGGCGCGGCGGATCGATCTCCTCCGTTTCCAGGTTGACGAGATTGACGCGGCAAAAGTCAAAGCTGACGAGGAGGAGCAGTTATTGGCCGAGCGGCGTATCCTGGTTTCGGCTGGTCGGCTGGTCGATCTGGCTGAGCGGGCCTATCGGCGGCTCAGCGGTGGGGGCGATGAAGCGAAGCCAACCAGGGGCGCGCTCGATCTCCTGCGGCAGGTTAACACGCTGCTCAGCGAACTGGTGACCCTTGATCCCACCCTGGAGGAGTTGCGTGGCTCGGTCGAAGAGCAGGTCTACTTGCTCGAGGATGCCGCGGCAACCGTACGCGATTATCGCGAACGAATTGAGGGCGACCCTAAGCGACTGGAAGAGATTGAGGAACGACTGACGCTGCTGAATGATCTGAAGCGTAAATATGGCGCAACGCTGGATGAAGTGATCGCTTTTGGGGCCAACGCCGCTGATGAGTTGAATCAGATTGAGCGCAGTGGGGAGCAGGCCGAGGCATTGCGTGAACAGGAGGCTGCGCTGCTGGAGGCTATCGGGCGGGGGGCAGCAGTGCTGACTGCCAAACGTCAGGAAGCTGGCGAGCGTCTCTCCAATGCTGTAGAAGCCGCCATTCGCGAACTCAATATGGGCCGCGCCCGGTTTGCCACGCAGATCACGGCAACTGTTGACCCAGACGGTGTCCCTGTCGGTGAACGCCACCTCGCCTTTGATGATCATGGAGTGGATCGGGTGGAGTTTTTGCTGGCGGCGAACGCTGGTGAACCGTTGAAGCCGCTGGCGCGGGTGGCTTCGGGCGGCGAGACAGCGCGGTTGATGCTCGCCCTGAAGTCGATTTTATCTGAGGTTGATACCACGCCAACACTGGTCTTTGATGAGGTTGATGTGGGGGTTGGTGGCCGTAGCGGGCAGGTCGTTGGTGAGAAGCTGTGGGGGTTGACAACGGGAACAAGCCAGCATCAGGTATTATGCATCTCTCACCTGCCGCAGATCGCTGCCTTTGCCGATAGCCATTTCAAGATCAGTAAGCAGCAGACCGATGACCGCACGATCAGTAATGTTGAGCAGATCACGGCTGAGGAACGGGTTGACGAACTGGCGGCTATGCTGGATGGTGTGCCCCTGACCGACGCTTCACGGGCCAACGCGCGCGTGATGTTAGAGCGTGTTGCTGGGTGGAAAGCTGAGCGACGCGAAAATGGTCGCTCTGGCAAGGAACAGTCTGTCCCCAGTACGACGCGGCGGGTTAAAGCTACCGCCCATTGATCGCCAATAGCACGGTGCTAGCTGATTGCAGGAGGGAAGCCGATGGCCGCTGGACGTGACCCTGATCGCGACGATCAGCAGAAAGCTGAGGAACGGGACGATATCCGCGACGAGCTTGATGACGAATTTGATGATGAAGAAGAGCCACCGAGCGAATATTGGCCTGCCGCCGATCTGCTTAAGGGAGCAACGGTTATTGATGCCGAACTAGAGCTGAGCTATAGCGCCTCGGTCTATGTCAATACGCCGGCAGCCCAACTCCGCCTCTGGTTGCGCTTCCCTGATGGGCAGCACCGCCTGGTGCAGGTCGATGAACCACAAGCGATCTGGCTCTATCGGCAGGTGGCCGGGGGCGGGGAACGCGAGTTGGAAGAATACCCTGACCACCGCTTTGAGTTACCCAGCACTGATCTTCGGGTGCTACGGGCGCGACAGCGGCGGCAACTGATCGATCGGCAAGCGCAGTTACAGGCGGAACTCATGTCGCTGGGTGAGGAGTTAGACGAACTCGACCGCGATATGCGCGATGACGAGGAAGCCACGCTTGGTTGGCCGGGTACCAGTTGGCCCTGAGTGGGCGGTTTAGCCGGGGAGCACTACCCCCAGGTTGGCTTCGAGATACCAGCGTCCAATCGCGATCAGGGCCATCACTGCATAGCCCAGTAGTAAGGCGATAGTGGCAAAGCCAGCAATGTCGGTTGCCTGTTGGGCGCGATTCTCGCGTCCGGTGATCAATGTGAGCAGACTCAGACTGAGCATAAGTACGACGCTCACTGTCCCACAGACTAATGCCGTTGCCAGTGGCAGGTAGAGCCAGTGCCACCCTGAGGCAACCAATACGCCAAATCCGCTGGCGGCGGCAACCAGCAAAGTAAGCTCACGCCAGCCACGAATCAGGCGCACTGGTTTGACAAACGACCACAAGGTTGCATTGAGCAAGTAGAGCAACAGAATGGCCAGGGCAATGCCCATCAGTAACCCTGTGCCCAGGCGCAACCAGTTCTGTGGGGCATAGGCAAATGGCAATCCCAGGTCTTCTAGGGTTGAGTTGATCCCGTCAGCACCCATCAGCAGGACAAAACCGCCAAGCATCGCGATGATTCCTGGAGTGGGCGCGCTGATCGCCCGCCAGCGCCCACGAGCGAGTACTATCGTCAGTGTGGTCAAGACGCCCCCGTAAATCCCCGTCATTCGGGCATCGAACGGCAGATTCACCCCATTAAAACTGTAGGAGTGGCTTGGTCGCTGGGCGCAAAGGCCATGCAGGATAGCGCGATATTTCAGGTCAACAGGCCAGGGAGCAATGAGTAGCATTGCTACTGAGAAGATCAGAACACTGCAAAAAAGCCACGCGGCGGGCGGCAAGGTTGCCAGTTTGGTGATCCAGGAGCGTGGCGGTGATTTTGGGGCGAGCTGTTCACTGCTCAGTTGCATGGTGTTCTTCATTCTCGGCTTCGGCAGAAGTTGTGGGGTTGGGCAATGCGTGGAAGAAGAGCCGTGATTGTCGTGGTTGATAGCTATCGAGCGCAGTGCGACAGAAGATTGTGGCGTTGACCAACTGGTTCTTTGTCCGTGGGGGCCACCAGGATGAAATCCCAGTTTCCTGCAACCGCACCGTTACCAGACCCCGATATTCGCGGCGGCGTAAGGTGCGTAGGAACGCCCGAAGGGGTAAGACCCCTTCGCCCGGTCGCCGCCCAAGCTGCCAGGGTTGTACATTCGTTGGTAACAACGGTGTGGGCGTCATGGGGTGTTGCTGCGGCAACTCAGGACGAAAATCACTGAGATGCACATTGCGTAGTCGGCCTCCCATTGAGGGCAACGGTTCGGTGATCACCCAGCCAGCACTAGCGGCATGGCTCGTATCAAAGGTGTAGCCAAGTTCCCATTCTTCAATAATCCGGCGCAATTGCGGGAAACGATCCAGGGGTCCTGGTGACTCGGTTGATCGCCCAGGAGCATTGATCAAGGTCAGGGTGATTTGGGTGCCTAATGCTCGACTATAGGTAGTGAGGACATTGAGCAGGCCATTCAACCCACCTGGTAGCAAGCTCCAATCGTTGGGGATCGGGAGGGCCACCACCTGACAGCCAGGTAGCGCGGTGATAAAACCCACCAAACGTGGGATCAGCGCGGTTTCTATCGCCAATTCCCCTAGAGGGCTGAGATCGACGCTACGAATCACCAGTTTGTAACGGGCGGCAAGACGCAAAATTGGCTCTGGGCCACGGCGGAGCAACAATGGTGTCAGGGCCAGTTCTAACCCACTCAGCTGCAGTGCCTGGGCTGTAGCAAAGCTACTCCGCAAAGGAAGATTTGGGAGACTCGCCGTTGAGAATTGCAGATGCATTATTGGCTCCCGACAATTGATTAAGACGAATGATGTTCAGCATCATGCGACGATCGTAAGTGTAGCATTTATCGGCGTCCTGCATCAGGGGTTGGCTTAGGCAAATCGTTCCTCTTGCCAGGGGTCTGCATTGTTGTGATAGCCCAGTTTTTCCCAGAAGCCGAGTTGGTCGTGAGCCATAAAGTCGAGCCGCCGTACCCACTTCGCGCTCTTCCAAAAATAACGTTGTGGTACGACCAAACGTAACGGCCAACCATGTTCAGGGCTGATCTCTTCACCATTGCGCCGATAACAAAGTAAGACCTCGTCACTCAGCAACAGTGCCAATGGCAGGTTGGTGGTATATCCGCCATCACAGTGTTGCATAACATAACGGGCTTCTGGCTTAATTGTTACATGGCGAAGGAGGTCGCGCATACTCACCCCTTCCCACTCGCTCCCCAATAAGCTCCAGGTCGTGACGCAGTGAATATCTGCCGTGATTTTCGTACGGGGTAAGGCCATAAACTCTGCATAGGTAAAGCGGCGTGGTTGCTCAACTAATCCCGTGATCTGAAAATCCCAGGTCTGGAGATCAACCCGTGGCGTGCGACCATGCGTCAGGATCGGCCACTTCTCGGTGAGGGTTTGACCTGGTGGGATCCGTGCTTCAATCTCTGGGGAATGTCGGCGTTTGCCTAAACCACGAAAAATCATGATGACCCTCCAACGTTCCTGATCACTTCCTTGCTGTTTGGAAGCAGTATAGGCTGTTGCTGGTTCCTGCTGCCGCTCCGTCCGCTTGACAATATCCCAGGTTGGTACTAAAGTACTGACTTTGTCAGACTATTGTAGTAATCAGGACATAAGTACTGGCAAAATAGCTTCAGCACGATATTGTCGGACAGTACAATATGAGCAGATGTCTGCAGCGTTGTGATGATGCCTGCTCAGGATGCGTAACGAGAGTAGTAGCGCAATCAGGCGTGGTGATCGCAGTGTAGCATTGTGTGAGGAGTTATGGCCTCTCGTGGCTTGGCGCAGGAATTGCCTACAATTATCCGTTGTCAAACACGCAGAGTTGATAGACGTAAGCGATATTGGAGCCAGATTGTTGAGATGCGCGCAAAGACCGAAACGTCATGGATGAAGTAGAGAAGCACTTTGGGAGATCCGTACAGCGCCAGCGTCCATTTGGCCTGGGAATAGCGCTTGAACAATGTCAGAACCAGCGTACTGGTTCTGGGGCGATAGAACAGGAACGGTGATGGCAAGCCCACCAATAGATACCAGTGTTGCCAGATATTTTAGTAATGCGCCAACCTGTGACCAGATTGCTCGTGCCTGTGAGCCAGCCGAAGCATATCGGCGCGGTGGAATCGCGCTCAGTGCCGTAGTTCACCCCGCCCGCTGTCTCTTTTTCGAACGAGCCGATGCGGGGCAGGTAGCGTTAGTCTATCAGTTGGATCTGCCAAATCGCGAACAACCAACGGTTGACGAACGCACCATTACTGACCAAATTCAGAAATGGTTGCAGGCGGAAATTCAGGATGATGGGCTGCTGCGCTCGACGTTACCAGCAGCCTTGCCTGACGATGCGCACTGCCTGGTGATCCCATTAGTGGCTGGTGATCTGTTACATGGGGTGGTTGCTTTGCAAGATAGCATAAACACCCTTGATGATAACGCTGAGCGTGAGGTAGTTGCTCTGGCTACTACTCTTGGTCTAACGCTTCACCTTTTTACCTTGCGCCATCAGTTAGCGACCGCGCATTCGCCAGAGCAGGCGGCAGAGGCGGTGTTGCAGGATCGTCGTCGGATCGCCCGAGAAATCCATGATGGTGTCGCCCAAAGTCTGGCGTACCTGAATTTGAAAGTAGAGTACCTTGATCGTCTGATCGAACGGAATCCCACCGCCGCGCATGAACAGGCGGAGCTGATTCAACAGGTGCTGAAAACAGCAACGGCTGATTTGCGGCGGGCAATTGGGGATCTGCGTGAGCCAACTTCCGCGCTGGGTGAGGTTGCCTCTGCCCAGGGGCATCATCTGAGCAGCGTGCAGCAAGTGGCAAGCACCTGGCCTGAGGCCCAGGTGGAAACAACCATCCTCAGTATTGTTCGTGAGGCCCTGCAAAATATTCGTAAACACGCTGATGCGCATGCTATGCGCGTTGAAGTGACCAAAGATGCGCAGACATTACGGGTAGTCGTCATTGATGATGGCCAGGGCTTTCATGTTACCGCGAAAGCTGCAGACCCAGGCGAGCATTTTGGGCTGGTGCAGATGCACGAACTGGCGCAGGAGCTTGGCGGCGAGGTAGTGATTACCTCTGTGCCTGGTAGCGGCACTCGCGTCGAGACAACGATTCCAATGCAGCCAACAGATCTTGAAGAGGTATCAGAAATAATTGACCAGTAGGGATGGCGTTGCGGAGCGAGCAACTGGTAGAGGAGTGATCTACCAGGGTAGATTGCAGGGCGAGAGGTAGATGGCGATGTCAGGAATGACCGGGATGACGCTTCCATTTATGAATGATTCACCACTAGCGAATAGTGCTGGCGCTGGGCCGACTCCTGGGCAGAAGATTCGGGTATTGCTGGCGGACGACCATGCGTTATTTCGGCAAGGGTTGCGCCAATTATTAGAACTTGAAGAAGATATTGAAGTCGTTGGGGATGCCTCCGATGGGCAGGAAGCGCAGGAGATGGTTCGGCAACTGCGCCCAGATGTTGTGCTGATGGACATTAATATGCCAGACGTAGATGGGATTACGGCGACAAGGACTATTCTGAGCGAATTTCCGCGCACGAGCGTTGTTATTTTGACCATGTATCGTGAAGATGATTATGCATTTCAGGCGGTGCGGGCTGGGGCCCGTGGCTATTTACTCAAAAATGCTGGTTCACAGGATGTAGTACGGGCGGTGCGGGTAACGAGCCAGGGGGCGTCAATGATCGATCCCACCCTGGTGCCGAGCCTGCTACGTGAGTTTCACCGCTTGGTCAATAATCCAGGGACGCCAAAGGTTGAGCGGCTCAATGATCGTGAAATGACCCTGTTGCGCATGTTGGTTGATGGGAAAAGCAATAAAGAGATCGCCAACGAGCTTGATCTCGCTGAAAGCACCGTGAAGAATAATCTCTCTCTACTCTTCCAAAAACTCGGTGCTCGCGACCGTACGCAGGCCGCTGTCTATGCCATTGCTCGTGGCCTGCTGCCGAAGCCTGACTAACTGCTTGTGCTTAATCGCAGGTACGAGAAACCGCAATCCCCCACGCAGTAAGCGTGGGGGATTGCGGTTGAATTATTGTTCAGCGCCTGAGCGCCACGCCGCGAAACCAAGGAGCGGGCCAGCTAGCAGGGACCAGGGACCAGGGCCAGCGAAGGTGAGATAGCGCAGATCTTGGGTGGTGATCGCCAGCGTCAGGGTGTAGATCGCCAGTAAGCTAATGACGGCACAGCCGATCCAGGTGACGATCTGCAAGCCGCGTTGCGGTAGCCGCTGTCCCCAGGATTGATAGAGGGCGAGGGCCGCCAGCGCAAAGACCAGGCATACGGCACTAACGCCCAACACATATCCTCCATAGAGCCCATAATTCTTTGGTGATTCAGTGAGGAAGCTGGCGGTATTGACGATCAGGTGCGCGCCGCCTAAGGCACAGGTAGCCAGGAAGGCGAGTATCCCGGGCATCGCTCTGTTGGTCTGTGGCTGTAGGATTTCCTGGTGCTGCATGATCCCTCCCGCAGTAATCGCTGTTTCTGCACTCAGGATAGCTGGTGAGTATTGCAGGCTGATGACAAATCAATGGCATTTGTGTTGGCCTTATATGTCGTTTCTAGCGGCCCACTGCGCGGTTGGCATTGACGATCCCGACGCCATAAAAACCATTCTGGCGTTCTGTCCCTTCACAGCGCGCGGTATAGCGCGGCTGGGCATTGGCGGTTGGCCCTGGATAAGGGAAAGGGTTTTGGGCAGGACAGGGTTGAGGGGTTGCAGTCGTTTGGAGAATTTGCTCAACGCGAGCCGGGCTGAGCCGCAGGGTGCCTGGGCGGTTCAGTCCAGCTGTCCCATACTGGCTGACGATCAGCGCCACTACGCCCGTGACGTGTGGGGCCGCCATTGAAGTTCCTTCGTAATAGCGATAATAGGCACAGGTTTCGCCACGACAATCACGCACTACCGCTTGTCCTGCGCGTGGCGTGAGTTGCCCCTGCGCGTCAATTTCGCCGCTGGCGACCAGTAAGGCTTGCGGATAAGTGGACAGGATGCGATTCTTCACTGGCTGATACTGTGGGGTACCAGCGTAGTCAAGGCTATCCCCACCTGGGGCAGCAATATCGGCATGGTGCAGGCCATAGTCCGAGTAGTAGGCCTTGCGCCCACTTGGCCCAGTTGCCGTCACACTGATCACGCCAGTGCCATCGCTTGGCATACTGCGGCAACTTTGGTCAAGCTGTCGCTGGTAGGCCGCCCCTGGCGGGAAGTTGGGGCTGACAGTATCGACAGTCACATTGTCAAGGTCACTGTGGCCGTTCCCCGCAGCGGAAACGAGGACAACCCCACGGGCCTGAGCGTAATCAAGGGCGCGCTGCGTTGCTTCAAGCGTAGTGCGTTGGGCTTGTTGCGCTTCGGGATTGTCCGCAGGGTTGTTCAGGCAGTTGTAGAGCCAGGGGTCAATGTAGTAACTCATATTGACGACGTTGATCCCAATATCACCAGCGTAGGTGAGGGCGTCAACAGTTGGTTGCAGGAGGAATAATCCAGAATCCTGACCAGCGCGTAAGTTCACCAGCGATACGCGAGGGGCTACGCCAACAATGCCCAGCCCATTACTGGCGGCGGCGATCGTTCCTGCGACATGGGTGCCGTGTCCATTGCCATCCTCATCGGGCGGATCGATACAACTGGCGTAGGTGCAGGAACCATCGAGGTCAGGAATATCGGTGACGAAATTGCGACTGCGGGTGCGATCAAAATTGGCGGCAAGGTCAGGATGATTCCCATCGATGCCACTATCGATCACGCCAACCAACACACGAGGATCGCCCGCCTGTGTCGCGTGGGCCGTCGTTGCGGTTGCTTCGATCACTTGCATATCCCACTGCAAAGAACTCAGGGGGTCACTGGACAGCAGGGGACCACCATTACTCCCACCATCCGGACGCTCCCCTGGCTCAACTTCTCGTGCTGGCTTCGCAGCGAGTGGCCCGCCCTGGATCTGCCCAAAGGGGATATTGGGGGTGGCAGCAGTGATGGCGGGATGCTGGCGGATCAGGCGGAGAAAGGTGCTGCTGTGGCTATCAACGCGCACGGTGGCAAGGCCAATCGCCGTATTTTCGCGGACGATCTGACCGCCTGCTACGCTGATTGCAGCGCGCACACTGCTGAGTGGTTGATCGGGCGCAGTGAGGATCAAGTATTCCCCAACAACCCCCGGTACTGCCGCAGCAACAGGTGGTGGCGTGTTTGTTGGGGTGACTGGTGGGAGCAGCAGGCAAGTGACGGCAATAAGTAGCCAGCCGATCAGCCGACGCATGATTCGTTTCTCCTTTGCCTCTCTGGCAGTGTGTCTCAAAAGCGGCGACTGCGGCGTATCTGGCAGAGAAAGTGTACCAGTTGCACAGACCTGTACTGAATGGGCTACGCATAGGTTGACGCTATTGCCCTGAAAAAAGTTTCCCCCGTGCGCTCTTGACGTATCACTGCATCGTTGTTATCCTGTAGTACACTCCACTGGTCTGGATGCTGGTGTTGAAGAGGAGCGCCAGCGAAGTAGTCAGCAGTTGGTTTTCCCCTGGGTGGTTGAGCAAGCGCGTCAGGCGTGTTTATCTCGCTTGTAGTGCCTGGCTGATCCAGGGATCATTGTCTGGCTGTCTGCGTGGCGACCTGTTTGGTCAAGACGTTTCCTACCGTTGGAATGCCATCCTAGCGCCGATAACCTGAAAAGGTTGTCGGCGTTTGGTATTTTGGGGTGTATTAGGTGGCGGGTGTCCTTTGGTATAGTACGCTACAAGAGCAGCGCAGCTTGGCTCTTGGTCATGGCCT
>JBDHWF010000089.1:0-16947 GCA_039810045.1 Chloroflexia bacterium | reverse complement strand
AGCAAAAAAGGTGAGCCCATAGCGGCCAAAAAACGGCCCGCCGATCTCCCCTTCCAGATCGGTCATCACCATCACGGCAAAGCAACCAATCGTCATTTCTGCTGCCAGCAGAAAGAGGGCGAGTGGCAAAACCTGCACCAATATCATCGCGACTGCCGCTCCTCAAACCTGCTACAAAACTGCGTCTGCGTCATGGAGGCTAGGGTGCTAGCCCACTGGTTCTGCTGTCGCCAATCTGGCTTTTTTCCAATCCCCAACACGATACCGCCACCAGGACAGGAACCCCAGCACAATTGAATCAACGACCCAACCCAAATAAATCCCCGCCAGCCCGAACCCAAGAATAATCCCCAGTAACCAAGCTACTGGCAAGCGCACGAACCACATTGCCAGACCCGTAGTCACCATCGGATAGCGGGTATCCCCAGCCCCGCGTAGGCTCCCAGCCAGGACAATCCCAATGGCCTGCCCTGGTTGGGCCAGCGCCACCACCTTCAATGCCCCTGCTCCCAGCACGGTAATCTCTGGATCACTGGAGAACAGCCCCATCAACCCTTCCCCAAAGAAGAAGAAGACCAGGCCCATCACGCCCATCCAGCTGATACAAGCGCGGGTCGCAAACCAGCTCGCCTGATCAGCCCGTGCTGGATCACGTGCGCCCAGGCTTTGCCCAACGAGCGCGGTGGCAGCCATCGCAAAGCCGAAGCCTGGCATCATCGAGAGGAACGCCGCTTGCTGCACAATCTGTTGCGCGGCAGCAACAGTCGTGCCCAACTGAAAGACAATCACGGTAAAGAGCAGCATCCCACCTGACCGAAAGAGCGATTCCATCATCGAGGGCAGGCCAATCGAGACCAATTGCCGCAGCGGTTGAAGGTCGGGCTTCCAGCCACTGCGCCCAGTCAGCGGCAGTGGACCACCTGGGCGTCCGATCAGAAAGAGCAGCACGAGGCAGCCCAGCGCCCGCGAGATCGTACTGGCCCACCCTGCCCCAGCAAGGCCAAGCGCAGGGAGCCCAAATAATCCAAAGGTCATTGGATACGCCAGGATCAACCCCGCTGCCAAGGTTGCCATCGTGATAATCATCGGGGTGCGCGCATCACCAAGCCCGCGTAAAGCCCCACCAGCGATCAGGGTAACGACCAGAAAAATTCCCCCAGCAGAGAATGGGCGCAGAAAAGCGGCTCCTTGCGCCACGACATCTGCCCGAGCGCCCATTGCCGTGACCAGTTGGGGAGCCAACGTCACCCCGATGATCGTCATCGCCAGCCCAACAACGACGCCGAGTAGCAGTGATTGCTTCGTCGCCAACAATGCAGCGCCAGGCCGCTGGGCACCAGTGGCGTGTGCAACCAGGACGGTGGTACCCATACTGAGGGAGAAGAATGATGACATCGCCACCATCATCAAGCCATTCGCCGCACCGTAACCGGCAACTGCAGCTGGGCCAAGGCGCGTCACGAAATAGAGCAACACAACCCCAAATATGCTTTGGAGCATGTTTTCCACAATTGAAGGCCAGGCCAGATTAATTACTAAACGACGAATCGCCGCTGCCGAGTGTTGGGGCAGATGGTGTGGCAGTTCAGTTGGCTGCGCCGATCGCTCGTCGAGCGCCAGGTGCTGGCTGGGGGGACGCTCTTCAACAGCAGGCTTTACCATGTGTTCCGTATTCCTCCCGCTGTTTCAGCAGTTGTCGGCAGCCTCATCTGAGGTACAGGCGAGTGTAGCATGAGTGAGGGTATTTAGACGAAAGGCAACAATTACACCCTAGAGCTTTAGGGGATATGTCGCAATACGACACCCTACCTGGCTGGACTATAACGCAGTTGTGCCGACGATCAGCTAGACTACCCAAGGAGCGCCTAGCCTGCTGTGTGCATAGGAATTGGGAAGAAGTAGGGTTACGTAATGTCTGAACGCGCCCGGATTCTGGCCTGGTGGGGCTATGTCATTTGCGTTATTGTGATCTTTGAGGTCGTCTTTCAATTGCAAGGCTTTGCTTTTGCCGTTGGTGCCGCGCTTCTCAGTATTGTGATCCTCGGGATACTTCTCAAGCTGATTGTCAGGCGCTTTCCGAAGCGACCACCACTACCCAAAGATCGGTCAACAGATCATCCTGGTTGACGGCCTTGGCTGAATTGTCGATAATTTCACAATCACCAGAGCGTGATCGCGCACGCCGCTGGGCAACCCGAAGAGGGAGAGGGAGAGAGGATCGGTGTTATCGAATTACGGACCAGTCCTGATACTGATCGTCCTCTCTTCACTTTTTGCCGCGCTCGCCCTCGGGCTGGCAGCGATTATGGGGCCGCGTGGTCTCAGCCGTGGCGCAGAGGATACCTATGAAAGTGGGATCATTCCAACCACTTCAGCGCGGCAACGGTTCCCCGTGCGCTTCGCGCTCCTGGCAATGCTCTTTCTGGTTTTTGATATTGAAGCCATCTTCTTCTACCCCTGGGCCGTCATCTTCCGGCGTTTAGGGCTCTATGGATTAGTCGAGATGCTCATCTTTATCGGCTTACTGTTCATTGGCTACATCTACCTGTACAAGAAGGGGGCACTCAATTGGGAGTAGAAGCAGCACTCGCCAAATCAGGCGTTCCTGGCGTTTTGCTTGGCAAACTCGCCGATTGGGGCCGAGCAAACTCGCTCTGGCCGATGACCTTCGGGTTGGCCTGTTGTGCCATTGAAATGATGGCGACCACCGGCTCACGGATCGACATTTCGCGCTTTGGCTCCGAAGTCTTTCGGGCCACCCCGCGTCAGGCTGATCTGATCATCGTCTCGGGACGTGTCTCGCAGAAGATGGCACCTGTAATTCGGCAGCTCTACGATCAGATGCCTGCGCCAAAGTGGGTCATCGCGATGGGTGACTGCGCTTCCTGTGGTGGGGTCTTCAACAACTACGCGATCGTCAACGGCGTCGATAAAGTCGTTCCAGTTGATGTCTATATTCCCGGTTGTCCACCACGGCCAGAAGCATTACTCGATGGGATAATGAAGTTACAGGCGAAGATCGCCAAAGAGAAGTTGGGGGATCATGACCGCGTCGACGGATCCGACAGCGTCAGCGGACTCAACACCAGTCAAGACTGAGCTGTACGCCATCTCAGAACAGGCTGCAGCAGTCTATGCAGCGGCAGAAACGGCCTTGGCCGCGTTGGGTGAAGTTGTCCTGGAAACGATCCCCTTCCGCGACGAAATGACCTTCGTTGTGGAACGAGAGCGCATCCGGGAGATCATCACCACCCTGCGCCAGGACGAGCAAACCCGCTTTGATCGGCTCTCTGATCTCACTGCCGTTGATTATCTGCCGCTGGGTAACGAGCCACGGTTTGCCGTGGTCTATCATCTGATGAGTCGAAGTAACCTCACGCGGCTCCGCTTGCGAGTACCAGTCCCTGAAGCTGATCCACTGATCGATTCGGTCACTGATCTGTTTCCCAGTGCAAACTGGCTAGAGCGCGAGGTTTTTGACCTGCTCGGGATTACGTTCGTCGGGCACCCCGATCTAAAACGGATCGTCATGCCCGATGATTGGGATGGACACCCACTCCGCAAAGATTATCCAATCGGGGCAGAAGAAGTGGAGTTTTCCTTCAACCACGAAGTCATTGAGGCCGAACGCCCGCAATCAACCGCCGAACGAGAAGACCGCTACCGACCAGAGCGACCAGTCAACAATTTCTAACGATCACGGCGAACGGAGTAGCGCGATGGCAATAGCACCACCACGAGGCAATACGGCAGCAAATGGCACTCAGGTTGTCCTTACGGGCGACACGATGACGATCAACATGGGGCCGCAACACCCCAGCACTCATGGGGTCTTGCGCCTCGTCCTTGATCTCGAAGGGGAAACCGTCACGCGCTGTGAGCCGGTGATCGGCTACCTGCATACGGGATTTGAGAAAACATTTGAAGCCAAAACCTATATGCAAGGGGTAGTCCTTACTGACCGCATGGACTACCTTGCGCCCCTTTCCAATAACCTGGGCTACGCCCTGGCGATTGAAAAGCTACTGGACATTGAAGCGCCACCGCGCGCCACTGTGATCCGTGTCCTGCTGGCCGAACTGACCAGAATTAACAATCATCTGGTCTGGCTTGGCACACAAGCGCTCGACCTCGGGGCGATGAGCGTCTTTTTCTATTGCTTCCGCGAACGCGAAGTGCTGCTCGATCTCTTTGAGATGATGAGCGGGGCGCGGTTGATGACGAGCTACATTCGCCCTGGCGGCCTGATGGCTGATTTACCCGATGGTTGGACTGCTCTGGCTGACCAGTTTATTCGCACATTCCCAGCGCATATCGATGAATACGAATCATTGCTAACTGAAAATGAGATCTTCAAAGAGCGCACCATTGGGATTGGCGTTCTTTCACCAGAGGACGCACAGGCGCTCGACCTGACCGGCCCCAGCCTCCGCGCCTGCGGCATCCCCTGGGATCTGCGGAAGCTCGCCCCATACTGTGGGTATGAAACGTATGATTTCGTCGTGCCAACGCTGACAGGCGGCGATGTCTATGACCGCTACCGCGTGCGTATCGCTGAGATGCGCGAAAGCACGAAGATTGCACGGCAGGCATTGGATCGGTTACCTGTCGGCCCGGTAATGACCGACAATCGCAAAGTCGCCTTGCCCCCACGCGCCGAACTGGCAACAAGTATGGAAGCGCTGATTCATCACTTCAAACTCGTCAGCGAAGGGTTCAAGCCGCCAGTGGGCGAAGTCTACACCTGCATTGAGTCGCCGAAAGGTGAGATCGGCTTCTACATGATCAGCGATGGCACCGGGAAGCCGTATCGCTGCCATGTTCGCGCTCCATCGTTCGTCAATCTGCAATCACTCGCGCCAATGTCAGTTGGGGGCATGGTTGCGGATCTCGTCGCAATTATCGGGAGCATTGATCCCGTCCTTGGAGAAGTTGACCGCTGAGCCACACCTGGCGAGAGCGACAAAAGACGGCAGAACGGAGCAGATATGGCACTTGATCCAGCAACAGTTGCCGAAATAGAGCGGATTCGAGCGGCCCTCCCAGAGGCCCGTTCTGCGCTCTTGCCCGCACTCAAAGCCGCCCAGAGCGAACGGGGTTGGCTGCCGCAAGAGACCATCAATGAAGTCGCTACAATGCTGGGCTTAGATCCGAATCCAGCCTATATGCTTGCGACCTTCTACACGATGCTCCACACTGAACCAGTTGGTCATTATGTGTTGGAGGTCTGCCGCAGCCTCCCATGCTATCTGCGCGGCGCTGATCAGGTGACTGCGGCCTTGCGCGAAGCAATCCAACCCGATGAACTGGGGAACAGTGCCGATGGGTTCTTCACCTTGCGGATCGGCGAATGCTTTGGTGACTGTCCGCACGCCCCAATGATGCGGGTCAATGACGATTATGTTGGGCCGTTAGCGGCGGAGACAATCCCCGAAACGTTGGAGATTTTGCGACGGCGAGCTGCCGATGGCCGCGTGCGCGGGTTAATGGCCGACCCCGCAGACGGTCCACCACCAAACGAAGGGCCGCTCACCTTTAGCAATTCGATTCAGTCATTACCGCTATCACGATCACAGGAATAAAGATGGAGATGTACGAAACGCCGTCATTCGCCAACCTGATGCCAATTGGGCCCAACCTGACCGCCTTTCGGCATACGCCGAACATGGTCGATCTTGAGATCGCCCGCGCCCACGGCTCGTATGAGGGACTGGCGAAAGCCCTGGCCGAATATACGCCGGAAGAAGTTACACAGATCGTGATGGACGCTACCGTGCTGGGGCGCGGAGGCGCGGGATTTCCCGCTGGTCGTAAGTGGTCGTTTATCCCCAAGGGGCCAGGGCAGAAATACCTGACCGTCAACGCCGACGAGAGTGAACCAGGCACCTTCAGTAACCGCGAACTGATGGAGACCCATCCCCACCTCCTGATCGAAGGGATCGCCCTCTGCTGTTACGCAGTCGGGGCTTCCCGCGCCTTCATCTACATTCGCGGCGAATATGTGTATGCGGCGAATCAACTCAACCGTGCCATCAACAGTGCCAGAGCCGCAAATCTGCTGGGCGACAAAATCCTGGGCAGTGAGTTCAATCTGGAAGTCTTCGTTTTCCAGGGTGCTGGGGCCTATATCTGTGGCGAGGAAACAGCGCTGCTCGAATCAATTGAGGGCAATCGCCCGATGCCCCGGTCGCGCCCACCCTTCCCCGCTGTCGCTGGTCTCTATGGCAAACCAACTGTCATCAATAATGTCGAGACTATCGCCAACATCCCTGCGATTATTCGGCATGGGGCCGACTGGTACAAACAATTCGGCACCCCGACCAGCCCTGGCACAAAGGTCTATTCGCTCAGCGGCTGTGTCCGCCGCCCCGGTAACTACGAGATCAACCTGGGGGTGACGCTGCGCGATCTGATCTACGAATATGGGCTTGGGGTTCCTGGTGACCGGGCGATTAAAACGGTGCTACCAAGTGGGGCCGCCGCGCCCTGGATTCCCGCTGACGCGCTGGACACCCCGATGGATTATGACAACCCACGCAAACTCGGCACCCTCCTTGGTTCCGCCTCGGTGATTGTGCTCGATGAAACGGTGTCGATTCCGCACGCCACACTGCGACTACTGGAGTTTTTCAGTCATGAATCGTGCGGCAAATGTACCCCCTGCCGCGAGGGGACAACCTGGCTCGCCACGATCTTGCAGCGGATTTGCGATGGCGAGGGCGTCCCAGAAGACTTACAACTGCTACTCAATGTCTGCGATGGGATTGCGGGGAAAGTGCTGTGTGCGCTTGGGGACTTCGCCGTGAGTCCCGTGCAGAGCAGCCTGAAATATTTCCGTCACGAATATGAAGCCCTGATTCCCGGGTATTCGGCGGTGGCCGCAGACTAAGCCAGGCGAACGAGGAACAATCAACTGCTGATTACGGCGAACGAGGAGCAACGATGGTCCAGGAAGTAACAAAACCACCTGCGCCGCCCGATACTGTCACACTGACGATCAATGAACGTGAGGTGACGGTACCGAAAGGCACGTTGCTGGTCGAAGCAGCGAAAAGCGCCGGGATCGACATCCCCGTGTTCTGCTACGAGCCACGGCTCGCCCCCGTTGGGGCCTGCCGGATGTGTCTGGTCGAAATCGAGAAGATGCCACGGTTACAAACTGCCTGCACCACACCAGTCGCTGATGGCATGATCGTTCGCACCAATACTGAAAAACCACGCGCCGCACAAAGCGACGTGCTAGGAATGTTGCTCGCCAATCACCCACTCGACTGCCCAGTTTGTGATAAGGGTGGCGAATGCCCCTTGCAAGACACCACGTTCAACTATGGGCCGGGGATCAGCAAGTTCATTGAACCAAAACGCACCTTTCCCAAGCCGATCCCGCTCTCGCCGCTGATCGCGCTTGATCGTGAACGCTGTATCATGTGCTATCGCTGTGTGCGCTTCCAGCGGGAGATTCCCGGTGACGAAGCCCTGACGGTGATCGACCGTGGTTCACATAGCGAAATTGCCGTGACCGAAGGGCGAGATTTCAACTCCCCCTTCTCTGGTAATACGATTGAACTCTGCCCCGTGGGGGCGCTGACTTCGATTCCCTTTCGCTTTCGCGCCCGCCCGTGGGATCTCACAAAAGTGCCGAGCATCTGCGATCAATGCAGTGTTGGTTGCAATCTGAATGTGGAATATCGCAACAATACTGTGCTGCGCCTGACCTCCCACGCTAACCCACCAGTTGACGACGGTTGGCTCTGTGATCATGGTCGGTTCACCTATGACTACATTAACGACAAAGCACGGCTGACCACACCGCTGATTCGTCGTGATGGAAAACTCAGCACCGCAACCTGGGACGAGGCGCTCGATCTGGTTGCCCGGCGTTTCAGCGAGCTAAGCAGTGTTGGTGGAGTCATCAGCGCCCGGGCCACAAACGAAGAACTCTATCTCTTTGGCAAACTCTTCCGCACGGCACTCAAGGGCGGCGCGACCGATTATGCCCCACGCTCCGCACCCGCCGTTGGGCCGTTCGGCGTCGATGCGCTGCATGGGTCGATTGCTGCCCTGGAAAAGATGAAGACGATCATCATTCTTGGGGTCGATCCACTGCACGATCAGCCTGTAGTGAATTTACGCCTGCGGAAGGCCGCGAAAAATGGGGCCAGGATTATTATCGCCACCCCCACCCCGAACGACCTAGATCAGGTTGCGGCACACGTATTGCGCGTGCCAGATAACGCCCTGCCAACCCTGGCCGCAAGCTGGATCAACCTGATCGCTGGCGAACAACTCTATGACCGCGAGTATATCGAACAGCGCACTGCTGGGCTGCGTGCAGCAACGGAACGATTGGCGCCATTCACCCTTGATCGTGCCGCCAACGAGACTGGTCTCGACCGCGCCCAGATTGAAGCAGTTGGCCGCGCCCTGGTCGGTAATGGGCCAACCGCACTGCTCTTTGGGCGGAAGCAGGCAGCGCAACCACAACCGGGCGATCAGGCCATCCTCAACAACCTTGGCTTACTGATCGGGGCGACCAACGACGCTGGCGTTTTTGGTGGGTTAGTCACCGAAGCCAATGAGCAGGGGGCCATTGACCTGGGGGTTGCCCCTGCTAATGGCGGCGCACTCCTTGGTGGACAAGTGCCTTCTGCCCTCTACCTGGTTGGGGTAGACCTGCACAGCACCGGGCAAACCGCGCTCCTGAACGATCTTGAGTTCCTGGTCGTACAGGATCTCACGCTGACGGCAACGGCAGAACAGGCCGATGTGGTCTTCCCCGCCGTTTCCTTTGCCGAAAAAGATGGCACCCTGACCAATCTCGAACGGCGGGTGCAACGCTTGCGCCCAGCCATTCATCCACCGGGCGAAGCGCGACCAGACTGGCGCGTGATCCGTGATATCGGCAAACGGCTGGCCCCAGCCGACTTCGCCCAACCCTCGCCGCTCACAGTCTGGCAGGAATTGGCAGGAGCAGTGCCTGCCTATGGTCAACTAAACTATGCGACAATCAGCAATGGCGGTCAGCAATGGTCGCTGCCAACGGTTGGTGATGGGAACGGTGGGGGGCGCTTTAGCTTCCACGCAGACGACATGGAAAGCGGGAGTACACGATGACGACTGGTGATGTAATCGAGGCAGTCGTCAAAAGCCTGATCATCATTGTGGCCCTCCTCACGGCCTTTGCCTACATGACCCTCTACGAGCGGCGGGTTCTTGGCCGAATCCAGGTACGGAGTGGCCCAAACCGCACCGGGCCTGCTGGACTCTTGCAACCAGTGGCTGATGGGGTCAAGCTAGCATTCAAGCAAGCGATTACACCACGCGGCGTTGACAAGCCCCTCTACCTGCTCGCTCCGGCAATCTCCGTGATCACGGCCTTGTCGGCCTTTGCAGTGATCCCCGTTGGGCCAACGTACAATATCTTCGGGCGACCAATTCCCTTCCATCTGGCCGATTTCAATGTGGGGTTACTGTTTGTCCTGGCGATGAGTTCACTCGGCGTCTATGGAATCGTCCTCGCAGGCTATGCGTCAAATAATAAATACTCACTACTTGGCGGCCTGCGGGCTGCCGCCCAACTGATTTCCTACGAACTTGCCCTGAGCCTCTCCCTGGTCGGGGTTCTGATGATCTCTGGCTCACTCAGCCTGACCAGCATCGTTGAAGGGCAGGCGAGAGGGCTCTGGTATATCCTGGTCCAACCACTCGCCTTTATCATCTTCCTGATCAGCGCGATTGCCGAGACAAACCGCGCCCCGTTTGACCTTGTTGAAGCAGAACAAGAACTTGTTGGCGGCTACCACACTGAATATACAGGTCTGCGTTTCGCGCTTTTCTTCATGGCCGAATATATCAATATGGTAACGGTGAGTGCCATAGCCGCCACACTCTTTTTGGGTGGCTGGCATGGGCCATTCGGCCTGCTCAGTGGACCCTGGTGGCTACTGATAAAGATTCTGGTGATTCTCACCCTTTACGTAGTCCTTCGGGCGACGTTGCCCCGCTTACGCTACGATCAACTGATGCGGTTGGGCTGGCAATGGCTCCTGCCAATCGCGCTGCTGAACGTTGTCCTCACCGCGATTGGGATCACATTGCTGCAATAGCCAGGGGGGTCGCTCGGCACACGACGCGCACTAACGAACGATAGTTCTGCCCGGAGGGATCAATGGTCAGTTTTCTCGATGGCCTACGCGGTTATGCTAAAGGGTTTGCTACCACACTAGGCTCGGCCTTTAAGAAGCCAGTCACGGTGCAATACCCAGAAGTGAAGCAACCAGTGCAGAGCCGCTTTCGGGGCAAGCATATGCTGCTACGCTACGAGAATGGCCTGGAACGCTGTATCGGCTGTTCGCTTTGTGCGATCTTTTGTCCTGCCCAGGCAATCTACGTTGAGGCTGCCGAAAATACCGACGAGCATCGTCGCTCACCGGGCGAACGGTATGCCCGCCGCTACGAAATCAATATGCTCCGCTGCATCTATTGTGGGTATTGCCAGGAAGCCTGCCCTACTGAAGCAATCGTCCTCGGCCACGAGTTCGCATTTTCCGACTATACGCGCGAGTCCTTGATTTACACGAAGGAAATGCTGCTCGTACCAGCAAAACACGGGGCAACAACAAGCCGCGCAGCAGACCAGTCGCAACCCGCAAAACAGGCAGTATCGTAGAATCAACGATCTCTGGTTTGTGATAGGCTGCACAAACCACGCGAATGTGCTAGGCTAATCGCGGCCAATGGGGGTGGCCGTGTGAGTATCCGAGGGAAGGAACGAGGCAGATGGTCCTCTTTCTGCTACTGGCAATAGTGTCGGTTGCGGCGAGTATCGCAATGATTACTGCCCGCAACAGTATTCATAGTGCGCTCTTTCTGGTAGTCAATTTCTTCTGCCTATCTGTGCTGTACCTGACCCTAAATGCCGAATTTCTGGCGGCGGTGCAGATTGTCGTTTACGCAGGCGCAATCATGGTGTTGTTCCTGTTTGTGATCACCTTGCTCAATCCAGGCCGGGAAGAATCATCTGATCGCCTCACCGGGCAGCGACCAATCGCCTTCGCCCTTGGCCTGGCCCTCCTGGCCGAGATCGCCTTACTCCTGAGCCAAAGTTCGCTCCGCGAACGACTGGGCACATTCCCCCCCGCTGCCCCATTCTTAGAACAAGTGCAGTCGAAGATTTCTGGACAACCAACAGCACCAGTGGGCAATGTACAGGCAGTGGGGATTGAACTTTTCACGACCTACCTCCTACCGTTCGAGATTGTCTCACTCGTCCTCTTGTTAGCAGTAATTGGCGCAGTCGTCCTCGCCAAGCGGCAACTGCGATGAATGTACGTGTTGATGGGTTGCATAATCGACTGAGCCAAACCGCACTGCTGGAGGGGCAATGGCACCGCTAAGTTATTACTTTATCCTGAGTGCGCTCCTATTCACGGTTGGCACAGTTGGTGTCTTAATCCGTAAGAACCCGCTGATCGTATTTATGTCAATCGAGCTAATGCTGAACGCAGCGAATCTCTCGTTTGCCTCATTCGCGCGTGCACAGAACCTGATGGCGGGGCAGGTCATCGCTTTTTTCGTTATTGCGATTGCCGCTGCAGAAGTCGTCGTTGGGCTGGCGATTATCCTCTCGATCTACCGTACTCGTCAGTCGGTTGATGTTGACGATCTGAATGTGCTGAAAGGCTAAGGGCAGGCGATGGAACTGGTCTGGTACTGTCTCCTTCTGCCGCTTGCAGGCTTCGCGATCAATGCGGTGTTTGGGCGCTGGTTGCCACGCCGTGGACATGGTATTCTCGCCACTATCGCCTGCTTTGGCGCATTCCTCGCCGCCTGTGCCGTCTTCGTCAATTTCCTGGGCCTGGCGGCAGCTGATCGACAGCGCACCCTCATCCTCTACAATTGGGTTGTTGCTGAAAACTTTCGGGCAACATTCGGCGCCTGGCTCGACCCACTCTCAGTATTGATGCTGCTGATTGTTACTGGGGTCGGCTTCGTCATTCATCTGTTCGCCATTGGCTACATGGCCGATGAAGCCGAAGGGCAACAACGGTTCTTTGCCTATCTCAATCTCTTCATCGTTGCCATGCTGGTGCTAGTGCTCGCCAACAACTATATGCTCCTGCTTGTTGGCTGGGGTGGCGTTGGCTTCGCCTCATTCGCCCTGATCTCACACTATTACTACCGCGAAGAAGCCGCTGATGCCGCCGTAAAAGCGTTCATCATGAATACTATCGGTGATGTCGGCATGATGCTCGGGATCTTCCTGATGTGGGTAACCTACGGGAGTGTCGAGTTTGCGGGGGTCTTTACCAAGGCCAACAGCGCAGGCACTGGCACGATCACGGCGATCACCCTACTCCTGTTAGTTGGCGCATTGGCAAAATCAGGCCAGGTGCCACTCCACACCTGGTTACCCGACGCCATGGCTGGCCCTACCCCTGTTTCAGCCCTGATTCACGCGGCCACGATGGTCACGGCAGGGGTCTATCTGTTAGCCCGCTCCTGGCCGCTTTACGAACTGGCTCCAACCACCCTCACCACCATTACCTGGCTGGGGGCGATCACGATGGTATTGGGGGCGCTGATTGGTCTGGTGCAGACGAATATCAAGCGTGTCCTGGCCTTTTCTACGATCAGCCAGCTTGGCTATATGTTCCTCGCTGCCGGAATTGGTGCCTATAGCGCAGCAATCTTCCACCTGCTCACCCATGCCTTCTTCAAAGCACTCCTCTTTCTCGCTGCTGGCGTGGTGATTCACGCAGTGGGTGGCAACGAAGACCTGCGCCAGATGGGCGGCTTACGCGGGAAACTTCGTAGTGCCTGGCTCGCCTATGGTGTTGGCGGATTGGCAATTGCGGGAATCCCGCCATTCTCCGGCTTCTTCAGTAAAGACGAAATCATTTATTCAGCCTTCACCAGTTCCCGCAGTAATATCGTCCTCGGCCTGCTCACCCTGCTCACTGGCGGACTCACTGCGTTCTACGTTTTCCGCAGTTTCTTCCTTGCTTTCTATGGGGCTTCTCGCGCCGAGACCGTCAGCACAAACGATGGCAGCCATCATGGCGGTCTCCACCCCCCTGGCGCAACAATGGTTATTCCACTCGCCATACTGGGGGTTTTGGCGACGATTGGCGGGCTGATACAGATCCCTGATCTGAACCACGCCTTTGAGACCTACCTGGAGCCGGTTTTCACCTACCCTACGCACCTCGCTGCCACGGGGCCAGCCGCTGGTGGGGCGACGTACTGGACCATCGCCATCATCGCTGCCGCACTTGGCGCAATCGGGATTGGCGTTGCCTATTTCCTCTATGTAGCACGGCCAGCGCTGGCAGCCAACCTCGCCCAGCAGTTCGCTGGTATCCACCGCTTCCTCTACAACCGACTCTACATTGATCAACTCTATGATCTCCTCTTCGTTCGCACGACACGCTGGCTGAGTCGCACCCTTAACCGGGGCGTTGATCGGCTAATCGACCTTCTGGTCAACGGTATTGGGCTGTTGGTGCGCGAGGCGAGCATGACGTTGCGTGATGTGCAATCGGGGTATGTGCGGCACTATGCGCTAATGATTCTGGCTGGTACCGTCTTGATTATTGCGTATGTCCTATTTGGTGGGCTGTGATCGCAGCCCACCAAGCGGCCTGAGGATGAATCTATCGGCGCACCGCGCCAGAGGCAATGAATGAGCGATCCGCCAATCTTATCGATTCTCATCTTCCTGCCCGTGATCGCAGGGGTACTCTGCATTGTGTTGCCAGGACAACGCAATAGCCCCAACGCCGTACGCTGGATCGGGTTAGTTGCCGCACTGCTCACGATGGTATTGGCCCTGCTGCTCCTCGTTGGGACTACCCCAGGGGCTAGAGGCATGGTGCTTGAGGAGCAATATGCCTGGGTGCCCCAATTTGGTATGTCCTATCACCTCGGCGCTGATGGCCTGAATATCTTGCTGATCGCCCTAACCGCAATTCTGACTCCGCCCGCACTGCTGGCATCGTGGAACAGGTTGGGCGAGCGACCAGGGCTTTTTGTTGGCCTGATCCTCCTGCTTGAAGGAACGATCACCGGGGCGTTAGTGTCGCTCGACCTGATCCTGTACTTCATCTTCTGGGAAGCGATGCTGGTGCCGATGTATCTACTGATCAGCACCTATGGCGGCCCGCGCCGTGGCTATGCTGCCCTCAAGTTTTTCCTTTATACCAGTATTGGCAGCTTGCTGATGTTGGTCGCAATTCTCTATCTCGCCAACGCCCATCTCACCCGCTTTGCCAGTGCTTCACCAACGTTCGACCTGCCCGAACTTCTGGGCACTCAACTCAGCTTTACCGAGGAACGGTGGCTGTTTCTCGCGTTTGCCCTCGCTTTCGCCATTAAGTTACCCCTCTTTCCCTTGCATTCCTGGCTCCCCGATGCCTACAGCCAATCCCCGGTAACCGTACTGGTGCTGGCGACAATGCTGGTGAAAGTTGGTGCCTATTCTTTCCTACGGTTTGCCATCCCGCTCTTTCCCAACGCGGCCGCCGAATGGCTGCCAATTCTGGCAACACTGGCGACGATTGGGATTATCTATGGCGGCTTGATTGCGACCGTGCAGCGAGACATGGTGCGCCTACTCGCCTATTCCAGCTTCGCCCACCTTGGCTTCATTGGCCTGGGCATCTTCGCATTCGACCGCCGCAGTGTGCAGGGAAGCCTGCTGCAAATGGTAAATCACGGCGTCAGTAGCGGCGCGCTCTTCCTGATTGTCGGCATGATTATCGCCCGCACTGGCACCAGCAACCTGACAGAACTGGGCGGACTGGCCCGCCGCTGGCCCGTCCTGACGGGCCTCTTTGTCCTCGCAGCCTTTTCCTCGCTTGGGCTGCCTGGACTGAATGGCTTTGTTGGTGAGTTCCTGATTCTGCTCGGCAGTTTTCGCACACAGCGCATCCTGGCGGCAATCGCCACGGTTGGCGTCTTGATCGCCGCGCTCTATATATTGCGGCTATTCCGGCGCACGATGTTTGGGGTTGAACGAAGCCCAGCCATCAGGTCAGGGCTGATCAGTGGCGATCTCTCGGTTCGCGAAATTCTGGCGCTCGCCCCGCTGCTGATCCTGATCATCTGGATCGGGGTCTATCCCAGCCCGTTCCTCAGGCGTACTGAGGCAGCAGTCAACCAGACAGTGCAAGCGATCACTATTCCAGCGCCAACTGCAAACGCCTTAACGACTGGGGCAACGGCGAGTGTACCTGAGCCAATACGATAACCTGCTGAGCAAGTGGCGCAACTGCGCCGATAACCGCAATTGGGGAGACAACCTGTGGTAGACATTATCACACCAGCGATTGATACAGGGGCAATCCTGCCGCTCTGCATCGTTGCGGCAGGCGCCTTGATTACGTTACTCCTTGAACTCTTTATCCCCCCGCAGCGACGCTCGTGGCTCGGCTACTTTGCTTTTGCTACTACCCTGGTTGGGATCGCCTCCTGCGTACCGCTGTGGAATAATGGTCGTTACGCCTTCTCCGACATGATTCGCATTGATAACTTTGCCATCTTCGCCATGATCCTGATTCTGGCAGCAACAGCCCTTTCGGTGCTGCTGGCAATTGAATACCTTGAACTGATGGAGATTAACCTGGGCGAGTATTTCCCACTGATTCTGCTGACTGCCGCAGGAATGATTCTCCTCGTTCTGGCAAACGATCTGATTCTGTTTTTTATCAGCCTGGAAATCCTCTCAATTGGCCTCTATATCCTGGCGGGCTTCATGCGCGGCAATCGCCTTTCAGAAGAAGCCGCGTTGAAATATTTCCTGATCGGCTCATTCTCCTTCGGTTTCCTGGTCTATGGCACCTCGCTGATCTACGGCGCCAGTGGCACGACCAACTTCACCTCACTGGCGATCGCGCTTGGGGATGAACAGATTCGTACCAGCCCGCTCCTGCTGGTTGGCTTTGCCCTGGTTCTGGTGGGCTACGGGTACAAACTGGCGCTGGCTCCGTTCCATAGCTGGACGCCCGATGTGTATAGTGGTGCTCCAACCAGTGTGACCGCCTTTATGTCGGTGGGCACCAAGATCGCTGCCTTTGCCGCCCTGGTTCGGCTACTCCTGACGGGTATTCCCAACTTGCGCGAAGATTGGGCCCCCATCCTCTGGGCGATTGCCATCGTTACGATGATTGTTGGGAATATCGCAGCAGTAACCCAACACAATATCAAGCGGATGCTCGCCTATTCGAGTATCGGACAGGCCGGCTATGTCCTGATCGCTGTCGTGGCCACCAATAGCGCCCAGCGTACGATAGTCAACGAAGCGATGCAGGGGATCTTGTTCTACCTACTGGCATATACAGTGATGAACCTTGGAGCATTCGCTGTTGTTGTCGCGCTGACCCGTGCCGATCAGGAGCAACTCGATATCCCCCACGGGTACAGTGGCTTGGCCCATCGGCATCCCTGGCTCGCTGGCCTACTCAGTATCTTCCTGTTGTCATTGGCGGGGATTCCGCCAACGGCAGGTTTCATCGCGAAACTCACCGTCTTCCGCGCCGCCGTTGCCGCTGGCTACTGGCCCCTGGCGGTGGTTGGCGTCATTACCAGCGTAATTGCGCTGGCCTACTATCTGCGCGTGATCATCCTGATGTATCGCGGCCCAGAGCGCGAAGTCACGGAAGAACCAAAGGCCATTCCAATTCCCCTGGCTGTAGTCCTGGTCGTCTGTGTGCTCCTCACGCTCCAGCTAGGAATAGTGCCTGGTTTCGCCCTTGACTGGGCCCAGCAATCGCTTTTCGTGATCGCCCGTTAGGTCACACCTGACCGCGCGATTGGCCTAAAGTTTGACGCGCTACCGTTCGCACGCTATACTTGCCGCTGCCAAATCAAGACCGGGGTGTAGCGCAGTGGTAGCGCGCGGCGTTTGGGACGCTGAGGTCGCTGGTTCAAATCCAGTCACCCCGACCA
>JBDHWF010000088.1:0-17095 GCA_039810045.1 Chloroflexia bacterium | reverse complement strand
AATTGCCGATCAACACCGTAACGTATCGCCTGTATGCCACGAGCGCGAGGTGTGGTCAAGTCAGGGACAAGCGACATCGCACCTGTTCCCTATAACCCCACGCTTGCCCCGGCCTCCCCTACGCCGTTATACTTCCCCTCACGTACTGTCCGTACACCGCAATGATCGATGGTGCCGAAATGCGGATTACTTTACCGTTGCCACCAAGTGTGAATAACCAGTACGCTACCGTTGGCAATCGGCGCGTGCTAAGTAAAGAGGCCGCCCGCTTCAAGCAAACGGTGCGGCGGATCTTTTTGGGGCCGATTGGTGGGGCAGCCCTGAGTGAAGCCGAGCGCGAACAACTCCAGGCAAGTTTTTTAGGGCTCTATCTGGACTTCTACTTCACCACTCCCCTGAAACGTGACCTTGATGGTGGACTGAAGATCACGCAAGATGCCCTTTGCGAAGCCCTTGGCCTCGATGATCGGAAGGTCGTTGATCTTCACCTCGTCAAACGGATCGATCCACTCAACCCGCGGGTTGAGGTCGAACTGGAAGCGATTACCGATTGGGAGTTTGATCAACGGTATGTTTTTCTTGGCACAGCAGCGACAACTGAACCAACAAAAGAAGGGAAGTGAACGACTGTGGCACTCGACCAGGCTGAGAACGCGGAGCCGATTCTTGCCCCCGAACCAGCCACCGACCTTGATACGGTGGTGATCCTCGACTTTGGCTCACAATATAGTCAGTTGATTACGCGGCGCGTTCGTGAAGCCTCCGTCTATTGCGAGATGTTACCGTTTGATGCGCCGCCAGAAAAAGCCCTGGCGCTGCATCCACGCGGGGTAATCCTCTCTGGCGGCCCCAACTCAGTCTACGAGCCAGGGGCACCGCAACTCCCCGCCTGGGTCCTGGAAAGTGGTGTCCCGATTCTCGGCATTTGCTACGGCATGCAGTTACTGGCGCACGCCTTTGGTGGTAAAGTCGCCGCCGCCCAGCACCGCGAATATGGCCCAGCCCAAATCACCGTCACTGCACCAAACGATGATCGCGGGATTTTCACCGGGTTACCCAATGAACTGGATGTCTGGATGAGCCACGGGGATCGGATCGAGACATTGCCAGACGGCTTCAGTCCCGTTGCCGTCAGTGCCAACTCGCCACACGCAGCAATGGCGAATGCCGCCGCGCATTACTACGGGATCCAGTTTCACCCCGAAGTCGCGCACACCCCACGCGGCAAAGACTTGCTGCGGGCCTTTCTCTACGAAGTCTGCGGCTGCTCGGCCTCCTGGAATCCGCACAACTTCATTGAGTCGGCAATCACCCAGATCCGCGAGCAGGTCGGTGAGACGGGGCGCGTCCTCTGTGGGCTTTCTGGTGGGGTCGATTCCTCAGTAGCTGCGGCGCTGATTTATCGCGCAATCGGGGATCGCCTGACCCCCGTTTTCGTCAATAATGGGCTCTTGCGCGAGGGCGAAGCGGAAACAGTGCAGGAAGTCTTTGGCCGTAACTTTGGGATGCCCCTGGTCTACGCCGACACCGCCGACCAATTTCTGGAAGAACTGGCGGGCGTCACCGACCCTGAGCAAAAGCGGAAAGCGATTGGCGAAACGTTTGTACGGGTCTTTGAGGCCCATGCCGCGGGCGCAGGGCCGTTCGAATTTCTCGCACAAGGCACGCTGTACCCAGATGTAATCGAGAGCGCGACACCGAAAGATTCTCGGGTCGCCCATAAGATCAAGACCCATCACAACGTCGGGGGGCTGCCCGACGATATGCAGTTCAAATTGATCGAACCCCTGCGCTTCCTGTTTAAAGATGAAGTGCGGGCAGTAGGCCGTGAACTCGGCTTGCCCGCCGAAATTGTCGAACGCCAACCTTTCCCCGGGCCTGGACTGGCTGTGCGCCTGCTTGGTGCCGTCAATGCCGACGACCTCGCCCTGCTGCGCCGCGCCGATGCCATCGTTCGCCACGAGATTGAGGCGGCTGGGCTGCACGAGTCGATCTGGCAGTTCTTTGCAGTGCTGCTGCCCGTGCGGACTGTTGGGGTGATGGGTGATCTCCGCACCTATGGGCAGGTCTGTGCGATCCGGGCCGTCACCAGCGAAGATGCGATGACTGCCGATTGGGCGCGGATCCCTTACGATGTACTGGGTCGGATCAGCAATCGGATTGTCAACGAAGTACACGGGATCAATCGGGTAGTCTACGATATTACCTCCAAGCCCCCTGGTACGATTGAGTGGGAATAAGCGCGGAGGGCAGATGATCAGGATCGGTTCAATCGTCTGGGGGGTCAAAGATATCGAGCGCGCCGTCACCTTCTGGAGCGCGGCGCTCAACTATCAGCTGGCCCGTCCAGCGGATGATGATTGGGCGATCCTCCTGCCGAAAGATGGCGATGGAGTGCAGCTTTCCCTCTCTCTGATCACCTCGGAAAAGGCGAAGCGACACCATATCGACCTGTTCACCGATGACCAGGCCGCCGAAGTTGCCCGCCTGCTGGCCTTAGGTGCAACCAGGGCTGACTGGAACTATCCCGCTGACGCAGATTTCGTCGTGCTTGCCGACCCCGACGGCAATCGTTTTTGTGTTGTGCAAAAATAACCCCCGCAGTACCTAACCAATAGGCGGCCTGGTACTGATACCAGGCCGCCTGTTTCGGTTAACACCTTGTCGCCGCAACCCTAATCAGCGGCATCGAGCGTGACCGTTGCCGTTGTCAACCAGTGCGGATTTTTGGTGGTGCCATCAAACCGCTCACTGACCTTATACCCTTCGAGAACTCCTTGGCCAGCCTTGGCCGCCGTGCGCGCACGGAGCGCCGTCATCTCCTCTGCCGTCATCGGTTGGAAATCGCGCCAGGCGCGAATGGCCTGTTCAGTGATCTCCAGGCTGTCACAGCCCGTAATCACCACCGAGGTTGGCAGACTCATCGCATAGCGGAGGCATTCTTCGGCAGTGGCTGTGCCTGTCTTGACGGCATCACCAGCGGCCAGCGGCTTCATCCCCAACACGCCGATATTCCGCTCGACCAGCACTGGCAGCACTTTTTCCTCAAAGCTACGATGGTGGCGGTCAACGCAGTTCAGCGGCATCTGCACAGTATCCCAGGCAAAGTCCATACTCAGCATCTTCAGGTGAATATCGGGATCTTTATGCCCCGTAAAGCCAATATAGCGGAGTTTGCCCGCCTGCTTCGCTGCCAGCAAGGCCTCCATCGTGCCACCTGGGGCAAAGACCTTTTCGGGGTCATCCATCCGAATCACTTCGTGTACCTGGATCAGGTCAATACAGTCGGTTTGCAAACGACGGAGTGACTGCTCGATCTGTTGGGCAGCGGCTTCAGCAGTATGCCCATCGATCTTGGTCATCAGGAAAACTTTCTCGCGATACCCATCACGGAGGGCGTCGCCCATCCGTTCTTCGGCGGTACCGCCGTTATAATCCCAGCAGTTATCCATGAAGGTGATGCCAGCATCAATGGCCGTTCGAATAATCCGCGTGGTCTCAGCGGGGTCTGTTGGCCTTCCAGCGTGTGCGCCGCCGATGCCAATTGCGCTCACGCGCGCTCCTGTTTTACCAAGCGTTCGGTATTCCATCAGTTTCCTCCTTCACGCCAGGGTTTGCTATTGTCACGGGACCTGTTGCGAGTATATCAGGCGCTGCGCGACTGTGTGGTACCGCGACAAGGCCAGGGAAGCCAGAGTCGCGCAAAAACCGCCAACGATTGCATGATACACTGCACGCCGCAGGCAATGTTGGTGGATAGCCTGAAGGAACGACAAGAGGGCAGCAATGCGCGGATGGTTGGCGAAAATCAGCGGAGCATCACGTGCGATCAAACTCTTTATCGCCTACTCACTTTTCGCCAATATCGGGTTAGGGGTCTTCCAACTGATCTACAACCTTTACCTGATCAAACTTGGCCATCGCGAAGATTTTATCGGGATGGTCAGTGCCATCAGCACCGTTTGCATCGCCGTGGCGGCGCTGGCATTCGGCCCCCTGATCAACCGCTATGGCGCGTGGCGCTGTATCTTGTTTGGCCTCGTCACTACTGGCATTGCCTTGCTTGGACAGGCGTTTTTCACCAATCAAGCCCTGTTGTTGATTAGCTCAGGGTTAGTCGGGATTGGACAGGCTGGCCTGATCGTCCCCAATATGCCGTTTATCATCGACCACACCGAGCAGGAGGAACGGGCCGATATTTCCGCGATCACCTTCTCGGTGATCTCGCTGTCGATGATGGGTGGCTCCCTGGTGGGCGGGCGACTCCCCGAACTGCTGGGGTTGTTTGGCAACGACTTCACCGCCACCACCGTCATCACCTATCGGACTACGCTAGCTGTGGGGATTGCGCTCACCCTGCTGGGGGTCTTACCCCTGGCGATGATCGGCAGCGTGCAGCGCGGCAGCGCTGTCGTATCCGGCAAGTTCCTGACCAGTGAGCGGATTACCCGCCAGGTACGCAATGATATGGCGACGTTCGTTGCGGTTGGCGGCCTATTCAGTATTAGCGCTGCTGCCATCGTGCCGTTCTATGCCGTCTATCTGCAAGAGTTGGGCGCCGATCCTGGCCTGATCGGGACAGTCTTTGCCATCAGTGGCGCGCTTGGCGCAGTTGTCGGGGTCTTCGCGCCGCCACTGGCCCGTCGCTATGGGGTGCTAACGGTTGCTGCGGGGGCGCGGTTTGCGGGCGTGCCACTCTTACTTCTCCTGATCTTCATCCCCGGCTTGCAACTCGCCTTCCTCGCCTATATTGTGCGGGCGGTGGCGATGACGCTGGCCTGGCCGATTGACTCCAATCTGATCTCGGATATCTTACCCGCACGTCAGCGAGCAACAGTCTTTAGCTTGCGGAGTGCGGCATGGAACTGTAGCTGGGCGATCTCTAGCTTTCTCGTGGGAAAAACGATTGTCCTCACCAATAGCTACGCGGTCGTCTTCATCACCAGTTGCCTCTTTGCGACACTCGCCCTCACCCTCTTTACCGTCTATTTCTGGCGACACCCGCAAATCGTCGCAGAAAAGACCGCCCGCCTGACCGCTAAACGCGAAGCGACCAGTCGGCAACGCCCAGCCCAGTCATAAGCGCATTCCTGGCAGAATGACCAGCCCTTTATCTGGCTAATGCTTCCCTTTCCGATTCACCTACCCACCAAGTACACTACCTCCCAGGGAACCCGGTAATCCCTGCGTCAGTAGCAAAGGAGAACGCTATGCGCCTCGCCGAACTGACCTTGCTCTACGAGTTTAGCGATTGGGCCAACGACATTATCCTGGCAAAAGCCGCTGAACTGACCCCAGAACAATTCACCGCAAAACCACCAGGGAGCCTGCCCAGTATCCAGGAGATCGCGACCCATATGCTGTGGGGCGAGACTATCTGGGGCGACCGCCTCACCAATGAAACGACGACCCAGGGCTTCAAGCCCGATAGCTTCGCTACGGTGGAAGCATTGCAGGCAGGCTGGGGCAAAGTACGCCAACGGCGGCAGGCGTTCTTCGCCACCCTCGACGATGAAAAGCTGCAGCAGCCAGTGCATTTTGAGCGGCGCGGCGCGCAGGTATCGGCAATCCTCTGGCATGTACTCTTTCAGTTAGTCAATCACGGCACACAGCATCGCTCGGAGATCGCCACAATTCTCACTGACTATGATCATTCCCCTGGTGACCTAGACTTCTTCTTCTTTGTCCTACGCACGGATAAGGCTGTACAACACTAACGTGAACGGATGGAGGGCAACAGCATGACCGCAAGTGCCAGCAAAAGCGTCCTCACTGGGGCCTATGGTGGTGAAGCCTGGTCCCCCCGCCCGAGCGACCGCGCTGATTTCATCGCATCGTGGGGCGATTGGGGTTCAGCCTCGGAATGCGGCACCTTGCGGGCGGTGCTGCTGAAAAGCCCCGGGCCAGAACTCGACCAGATCGCCGATCACGACGCCGCCCAGATGCGCGCACCGCTCAATCCAGCGCGGGCACGCGCGCAACACGCCGCACTGGTGCAAGCATATGAAGCCAATGGCGTCACTGTGCATCTGGTGCCAAATAGCCGCGAAGATAAACCAAACGCGATCTTTTGCCGTGACCTGATGTTGATGACCCCCGCAGGCGCAATTATCGCCCGTCCAGCTTCTACGGTACGGGCAGGCGAAGAACGGTTTATGGCCGAAGCTCTTGGTCGCCTGGGAGTGCCGATCCTGATGTCGGTTCACGGCGAGGGCACATTCGAAGGGGCCGACGTTTCATTTGTCAGTCGCGATCTCTGCTTCCTGGCGGAGGGCTTGCGGACGAATCGCGCTGGGGCCGATCAGGTCGAGTGGGCGTTGCGCTCGCTTGGCGTTGACGTCGTCCGGGTGCAACTCCCCTACGGTACGATGCACCTGGACGGGATGTTGAACTTCCCCGACCGCGATGTGGCGGCGATCTGGCCGCGCCGCACCCCCTTTCTGATCTGGAAAACGCTGCGCGAACGGGGCTTCCATTTCATTGAGATTGAAGATGAAGTCGAAGCGCAGGAATGCCTACCGCTGAACTTTGTCGCCCTCGCCCCCGGCAAAATCCTGATGCCCACTGGTGGCGACCGCCTGAAAGCTCGCTATCACGAAGCCGAGATCGAAACGATTGAAGTTGAGGTAGACGAACTGATTAAGGCTGGCGGGGGGATTCACTGTATGACCGCGTTTCTCCGCCGCGAAGACCTATAGGCGGGGCGCAACACCAGGGGCGGCGGGGGAATATTCCCCCGCCGCCCCTGACTGTACTACTACGCTTACTGCTTATTCTTCGCGCAGGTCGGCAAAGAGCGCAGTGCTCAGATAACGCTCCCCAGTATCAGGGGTAATCGCGACAATCATCTTTCCGGCATTCTCAGGCCGCTTGGCGATCTGCACCGCAGCGTAGACCGCCGCCCCGCAACTGATCCCCTGCAACAAGCCTTCTTCGCGCATCACGCGGCGGCTCATTGCGATCGCTTCATCGCCAGGCACGGGGAAAATCTCATCGCAGATTTCGCGATTCAGGACTTCGGGTACAAAGTTGGCTCCAATTCCCTGGATCTTGTGCGGGCCAAATTTCCCTTCATTCAGCAGTGGTGACTCAGCAGGTTCAACGCCAATCACCTGCACCGAGGGCTTCAGCGCCTTCAACACTTCGCCTGCGCCAGTGATCGTCCCACCAGTACCGATCCCCCCAACCAGAATATCGACGGCACCATCGGTATCCTGCCAGATCTCGACCGCAGTTGTTTTGCGGTGAATCTCTGGATTTGAAGGATTCTTGAACTGTTGCGGAATCCAGGAATCTGGGGTCTGCGCCGCTAATTCTTCCGCCTTCTGTACTGCGCCAGACATTCCTCCTGAGCCAGGAGTCAACACCAGTTCAGCCCCGTAACATTTCAACAGCATCCGGCGCTCAATACTCATCGTCTCTGGCATCGTCAGGATCATCTTGTAGCCACGGGCAGCGGCAACCCAGGCCAGGGCAATCCCGGTATTCCCGCTGGTTGGCTCAATAATCGTCGTCTTGCCAGGGGTGATCTCGCCGCGTTCCTCGGCGTCCAGAATCATTGCTACGCCAATCCGATCTTTCACACTGAACCCAGGCGTAAAGGCTTCGATCTTCACCAGCACAGTCGCATCTGCGCCATCGGTCACGCGGTTCAACCGCACCAGCGGGGTATTCCCAATCAACTGTGTCGCGTCATCAGCGATCTTGGGGCGTTGCTGCCGCACCAAACTATTCGGATCAAGTGCCGTCATGGTGTAGAACCCTCCTTCGTTGGTTATGCCTCGCTCATCCAAGCGACCACTTTGCCAGAAGATAACATTGTCAATCAATATAGTCAACAACTACCAGCGCGCAATTATTCCCACCACCAAAAGCAGGAAAGCGCAGGGGGTTGGTCAGATCTGGTAGGTGAGGATATTCTCGCGAGATTGTTTATGATCCAAGAGGGTTTCCAGCGTAATCTCGCTCAATGTGCGCACAACGGCGGCGTCAATCTGGCTGCTCACCCACTCAGCAGCCCAGGCATCACTGCTACGGTTTGCCGCCCGACCAGAACTTTTGGTCACCGAGGGCAGCCCTTCCAGCGCCCCGATCACATTAGCCAGCGTGATTTGCTCTGGCGCACGCGCGAGGAAATGCCCCCCGGCTGGGCCGCGCACACTCTGCACAATCCCTGCTTTACGCAATGCGAGCAAGAGTTGATTCAGGTAGGCATCAGGTATTTGCTGGCGTTCAGCGATTTCGCGGCTCTGGATCGGCCCCTGACCCCGCCGTTGGGCAAGTTCAATGAGAGCACGAATGCCATACGCACTGCGACTCGATAACTTCACCGATTACTCCATCTCCAGCCGTGACGAACTCGCACACCTAACCGCTTAGGCGCACTACGAACTACAACGTCTGGAGTGCCACGCAGCATCGCGGACCAGGATTGCGACAATACCAGATACTATTGCAGGTGGCAAATAAATTCACGACCAAAAGGGCTTGACACTGCGTACGTACAATGCTAATCTATTGACGGCGGGTCACACTCCATCCTCCCTCTTTGCTCTCGGACTGTTTGGCGGCGGTCCGGGAGCTTCTTTTTTAGCAGGGTAGAGCACACCTTCTAGGGTGCGGCGTGTTTAGCACTCCAGTATGCTTCATCTCGCTGCACACTATGTCTTGTCATTTTGGCACAATTTCTCCCGAAAGGAGTCCGCGATGGCTGAGGCAACAACCTTCCATTTTTATGAACCAGCCCAAGGGCATGGCCTTCCACACGATCCGTTTAAGGCGATTGTTGCCCCGCGACCAATCGGCTGGATTTCGAGCTGTGATCCGGTCGGGCGGATCAATCTTGCGCCCTACAGCTTCTTCAATGCCGTAAGCACCCACCCACCAATCGTCACCTTTTCCAGTGAAGGGTATAAGGACAGTGTGCGAAATATCGCTGCCACTGGTGAATTTGTCGTCAACTATCCGTCGCGCAGTCTGGCAGAAGCAATGAACCGCACCTCTGCCCCAGTGGCCCCAGAAGTTGACGAGTTTACGCTTGCTGGCCTCGAAACCGCATCATGCCGCCTGGTCACTGTGCCGCGGGTGGCTGCTGCTCCTGCGGCGCTAGAATGCGTGCTCCTCCAAATTGTGCAACTGCACGACCGTACTGGGCAGCCACTAGAAAATTATCTAGTATTGGGCGAAGTAATCGGAGTGCATATCGATCAGCAGTATCTTCACGATGGGATCTTTGATCTGGTAGCAGCGCAACCGATCCAGCGGGCAGGGTATCAGGCTGATTACACGACCGTTGGCACGACCTTTCAGATGATGCGGCCCCGCGCATCAGGCCAACAGTAGCCCCGAAACTTCGCATCGCAACCATTCCTGCGCTATCCTATCAAGGAGATGAGCAGCGATCTGGGGTTGGGGAGACAGCGATGACGGCGGCAGTAACAACACAGCAGGCCTGGGGCGTCGAGCAGCGTGTTGCCCTGCTTACCCCAGTGCCGCTCTTTGCCGTGCTGCCACCACACGCCCGCCAGGAGCTAGCCCAGCGGTTTCACCCTCGTAAGTTCCCGCGCAGTGCATTTGTCTTCCACGAAGGCCAACCAGCCGATACTGTACACATTGTGGCGGCAGGTCGCTTGAAAACCGTACGCACCACAAATGATGGCCACCAGATTGTCTTGCGCTTAATTAATCCCGGTGAACTTTTGGGCGTAGCAAGCGGTTGGGGCGGTGGGCTTTACTCCACCAGTGCGCGCACCTTAGACCCTACCGTAGTGCTGCAATTGCCCACCCAGGTCTTTACCGATTACCTGGATCGATATCCTTCTCTGGCTCAGGCAGTGATCAATGACCTTGGCGCACGGTTGCGCGAAGCGGAAGAACGAATCCTTGACGCAGAATCGGCGAATGTGGAGATGCGCCTCGCCCGCGCCCTCCTGCGCCTCACCACCCTACCAACCCCTGCGCCACCAGCCACCACCATCGCCCTTTCCCGCCAAGACCTTGGTGATCTTACTGGCACAACCCTCAGCACTGCCAGCAGAGTACTGAGTAGCTGGCACCGACGTGGGCTGATTTTCGCCCTGCGCGAACGCGTCGAAATCCTCGACCGCGCTGGATTAACCTCTATTGCCAAAGGTTCCTAATCCACGATTTTCCCTGATCTCTTTGCGCTAGCACAATGACGCCATCGCCCTGCTCCCTGATACTAGGAGCGATGGCGCGGCGAAGGCCGTATGTTGATAGTGGAGCAAAATGCGATGACGTACATTATTACCGAGCCATGCAAAGGGGTAAAAGACGCCTCGTGCGTGGAAGTCTGCCCAGTCGATTGTATTCACTCAGACGATGATCAGGATATGTATTTCATTGACCCTGATGAATGTATCGACTGTGGTGCGTGCGAATCAGTCTGCCCGGTCAACGCGATCTATTACGAAGAAGATACCCCAGAGGAGTGGCAGGATTACCTCGCCATCAACGCACAATACTTCAAGAAATAACAGACGACTGCGGCCTGACACGGGCGATGAGGAAACTCCTCATCGCCCGTTTTTGTAGTCACCAGCAGGTCAACAGGAGTTACCAGCGACCATACCCACGGATCGACGTGGGCGCAGCCTGCCGATAGGCACGCCGCCGAAAGAGCAGGGCGAGCAATGCGCCGATAACTAACCCACCAACGTGCGCGAAGAAGGCTATGCCATCGCCTTCCTGAGTTTGGCCACCCAGCGAGGTTATCCCGTAGAACAATTGCAGGAGAAACCAGATCCCAATCACGAATATCGCCGGAAGATAGACTACATTAATCAAGACAAGAGTGCGTACCATTGCCCCAGGGAACAGCACCAGATATGCCCCCATCACCCCAGCAATCGCCCCACTCGCGCCGATAATTGGCACCATCGAGTGTGGAGCAATCGCGATCTGCGCGGCACTTGCGCCCAGGCCGCAGAGCAGATAGAAGATAAGGTATTTGAGCGAACCAAAAGCATTTTCGACATTATCACCAAAGACCCACAGATAGAGCATATTGCCGCCCAGATGCAACAGCCCGCCGTGCAAAAAGATTGAGGTGAGTAACGTTAGATAAATCGGAGCCTGAACCGTTGGTGGGAGATCAGTCCCCGTAATAATCTCCTGCGGCACCGCACCCCACCGACTGAAAAACTGATCCAGTTGCCCAAGTGGCTGCATTGCGGTGTACACAAAGGCGAGAATGTTCAGAATGAGCAGGGCGATATTGATGAATGGAAACTGCCGCCGTTCACCAGCATAATCGCCAATCGGGATCATTGCGCCCTCTCTTGCCTACAGCCAACTGAAGCCAGCCCTAGCGACGATTCCCATCACCGCTACCAAGCAGTGCATTGTAGCGCGCCTTGATCTGGCCGCGGGTTTCCCACCCAGCTAACGGAGTGAAGAAAAGGGCGACACAGGCCCCAATACAGGCCCCCAGAATGACCCCGAAGAGGAATGTTCCGTTATACCGTTCTTCGCCCATCAAATTCTCCTGTTCCAACGCTGCATATTGCCCACAACGCACGAATCGTTCGATAAAATCATACTCTACTACCCAAAGCAACCCCTATGCCATTAGCAACGCCGATCTTCTCGCACAAAACGTAGTGCGCAGCGGCTAGGCCACTGCGCACTACCAACATCCTCAGCAAGAGACTTAGCAACCAACCCCTGAGTCGAGATACACGGCCTTGCCAACCCGGTGACGCAACAGCGGCCCTTGTGCCAATTGCGCGATCTCATCGGTCGTCACACCCACCGTTTCTGGATCTGGCCCATCGCACAGGGCTTCGGACAGGATACGACCTTCCGCAGCAGGGAGCGGCGGCAACCCTAACAAGGCCAACGTGGTTGGCGCAATATCCAGCACCCCAGCGGGCAAATCAGGTGTTCCCTGCCGAATTCCCACGCCACTGAGGACCAGCACCGTGTTCTGATCGCGGGGGCTCAGCGTGCCGTGCGTGGACGTTAGCCGATTGAGCCCAACAACTGGGCCCTGCAGCTGGGTGAGATCGGCCAGCCGCTCGGCGTAGCGCGTATATGCTGTACCAGGAACTCCATGTTCATTCTCAACATCAGTCCAGGCATAGGAAAAGGTAAACGTTGGGCGATGGGGCCAGTGCGGGCAGCATTGCTCCCCATAGAGCGCCTGCGGCGTGAGCGCGCCCGCTGGGGGCGGACTATCACCCCAGGAGACCACTGCAGCAATCCACGGCTGGGCGACCAGCCAATCCCCGACGAGCGCGCTGAGCGCCGCCGCATCTGGCCCAGCTTCAATCACGATTGATTGTTCACCAACGTGCAGTTGGCCTGACGCCAGCGCCTCGCCAAAGCCCCCCAGCGTCAACGCTTCTTCAGTGGCAATCATCCCATTGACCGTGGTATGCCCATGATCAGAGGCGACAATCAGGGTAGTTGGCACGCCTGACGCCTCAATCGCCGCAACGGCCTGACCCAGGCGCTGATCATTACCCTGGATTGCGGCGATCGCCGCCGCCGAACCAAGCCCTTGGGCGTGTTGCGAGGCATCTGGCTCACATTGCCACATAATAACGATATCTGGCTGCAACTCTGGCAGCACATAGTCGGTAAAAACTCGATTCAACCAATCATTCGCGGCATTGACTGGAATGGCCTTCGTTGGCGCAGGGCCAAACCGGGCAGCGAGTGTATCGGCCACTGCTGGTGGGTCAGTAAACTCAACATGGATGCGCGTAGCGACGCCCTCTGGATCGAGCAAGGCCAGTTGGCCCGTCGAGCCACTGCCCATCAGCACGATCCGTTTCCCCGCAGCGACCACCGCCTCGGCCAATGTTTGCACCGGCAAAATTCGCCCATTGTTGACCGCGCGCAGCCGTTCAAGCGCGAGGTGGTCACCAGTGTCTAGTGGGGCGCGGTCGTTTGGTGGGCCAACCAGCAGGTTGGCAGTGATTCCGTGCGTTGCTGGCGATACCCCTGTACTGACACTAGAGGTAGTGGGCCGCGTAACCGAAGGCAGGACGCCAGTCGCCCGCCGATACGCACTGCCTTGCTGGGTCAGCGCATAGAGGTTTGGCGTCAGTTCAGCGCTGATCAAGTCTGGGCGCATACCATCCCAGACCATCACGACCACGCGCGCTGGCTGCACTGTAAGTTCTGTCATAACCGCTCCCTTCAATGCAGCGCCCTGTCGCTACGTCTGTAGCGACAGGGCGCACAGCGCTCAACGAGCTCTGTATCGTCCTCGATGGTGCAACGGCACCCAGATCAGCCGCAGCACTGGGGGCTACTTCACTTTGAAATTATAGTTCCGCAGATCCATATAGTAGAGAGGGTAGGGTGTCCAGTCGATATTCGCCCGTAGGCCATAGCTTTCCTTGGGGATATAGAGGACGGTTCCAGGAGCCTCTTCCTCATATTGATCGAGCATCTGCTGGTAGAGATCGAACCGCTTCTGGCGCTCAAGGATCGAGCGAGCCTCGGTGCCCAGCGCGTTATACTTCGCCGCACTTTCTGCCGTCCACCAGCCGCTCTTCTGCTGAGCGTTGTCTGGGCCCCAGTTGCGCCAGAGATACCCATCGGGGTCAGCAGTTCCAGACGTTGCCGACCAGGGAGTAGCGTGGCGGGTATTATCCTTGAAGGCTTTGTCCTTCGCCGCACTTTCCAGCAATTCCAGGCGAGCATTGATCCCGTTCTGCTTCCACATTTCCACGATAACTTCACCAGCTTCGCGCTCATTGGTGTAGTAGTTTGGCGTATTCACCAGGTAGATAATCTCCTGACCTGCGTAGCCCCCCTGAGAGAGTAATGTCTTAACCTTATCAGGGCTATATGGTGAGAGCGGGCGATTCGCATTGAACAGATCTTCGCCGTCAAACTGGAAGCCCCGTGGATGAATGGCGTTGCCACTCCACAGTTGCTCAGTCAGCGCCTTACGGTCAATTGCCTGCGTGAGGGCCTGTCGGACAAACTTATTATCGAGCGGCTTGACCTTCATGTTGAAGCGCATCACGTGCATATTGGCCAGTGGCACTTGCTTGATTGTGACATCTTTCTTCGTCTTCAACGACTCGATCTGATCAGGTGGGACATTCGTCACAATATCGACCTCACCATTGATCAGCGCCGCCATCCTGGCCGCTGTCTCTGGAATTAAGCGCACAGTCAGCTTCTTCGACGCTGGGGCACCGCCGAAATAGTTGCTGTGGGCCTCAAAGACCATCTTATCGTCTTTGATATATTCCACCATCTTGTATGGCCCGGTACCAAGCGGCTTGGTGCGGAACGGATCAGTACCAGTCGCGTGATGATATTTCGCCGGGATAATCTGCGCCCCTAGCCCTGCGAACCGCTTCTCCAGAACGGGATCGACCGCCGTACTCACAAAGCGGACGTGCAGATCATCAATCATCTCAACCGAATCCAGCGGGAAGTAGCCGGGGGTGGCAACCTCCAATTTCGGATCTTTCCCGATAATCCGATCAAAGGTGTATTTCACATCGGTGGCAGTAAATGGCGTACCATCCTGCCAGACCACCCCTGACCGCAACGTCATTTCCAGCGTGCGATCATTCGTGCGTTTCCACTCAGTCGCCAGCCCTGGCACCAGCTTGTTGTTATCGAAAAAGTCACGCCGAATGAGTGTATCGAACGTAAAGTAGTGAATGCGCATACCCACATTACTGATCGATTCCTGCGGATCCATACTGTCGGGCAATGCGGCAACCGCTACGCGCAACTCATCAATGACCTTACCGCTCCCACTGGACACCGGGGTTGTTGCGGCACTACTCGCGGATGGGGCAGCACTGCTTGCTGCCGCGCTACTGGCAGACGGCGCAGCACTACTGCCACTCGCCGCTGGCGCACTGCTCGCCTTGGTCGCTGTCGCACCGGCAGCAGGAGCGCTGCTGGCAGCAGGGGCTGCAGTTGGCGTCTCCACCGTGCCACAAGCTGAGAGAAGGCTCATCACCGCACCAGCCCCTGCCAGCCCCGCCAACCCAACCAGGAGTTCACGTCGTCGTAATCGTCGTTCGACCTTCACACTGTTCTCCCTTCCATCTCTTGATCACCGTTGATCACCTAGCCATTCCGCAGCGTCGGATCGAGCAGATCACGCAGCCAGTCCCCAACTAAACTGACCGTCAGAATCGTCAACATCAAAGCCAGCCCGGGGAAAATACTGATCCACCAGGCAGTACTCAGATATTCACGACCTTTATCGATCATTGAGCCCCATGAGGGTTGTGGTGGTTGTACCCCCAACCCCAGAAAACTCAGTGATGCCTCAAATAAGATGACTCGCCGTAAATCAATCGTGACAATCACCAGAATGATCGACCAGAGATTGGGCAAGATATGGCGCACCAGGATTCGTCCATTATTCGCGCCGAGCGCCCGCGCTGCGGCAACAAAATCGCGTTCACGCAGCGATAGCACGGAGGAACGGCAGGCGCGGGCAAACCCCATCCATCCGCTGATTCCCGCCAGGACAATCAGGATTGGCAACCCCTTCCCAAAGGCCGCAATGGCGGCAATCGCAATGACCAAAAAGGGCGTGGCGAGTTGGGCATCAACCGCCAGCATGATCAGCCACTCGGGCCAGCCCCGAAAGAATCCGGCGATCAGCCCTAAGGCCGTGCCAAGCACCGCGCCAATCGCCGCGCCAAGCACCCCAATGCCCAACGAAATCCGCGCCCCATACAGCAACCGACTGAAGATGTCGTAGCCGAGATTATCGGTGCCAAAGAGGTAGGCGGGGTTCCCACCAGCAACCCAGGCGGGCGGGCGGTTCCGCATACTCAGTGTTTGCCGTAGCGGATCTTGTGGGGCAATCACTGGCGCGAAGATTGCCGCCAGCACCAATACCAGGAGGAACACCATACAAACCATGATCAGCGGTGGCACTTTCCACGCCCGCCGTTGCCGTTTTGCGGCCAGATCTGGCGTAACGCGGGCCAGTGCTGTGGTTCGCGGCAAACCTGGTTGCTCAGTCTGCGCTAGTGGCTGTACGCCCATGCCTTCTCCCATCTTCGCGCTCCGTCTCTGGCGAAGTTGTGCGTCTGCTACACCCCACCAATCCGCGGATCAATCAGCGCATAGGAACAATCGACCAGAAAATTGACAACCACAAAGACGACGGCGATAAACAAGACCGCAGCCTGAACCACTGGATAGTCACGGGTACTCACAGCCCCAATCGCCAAGCGCCCCACGCCAGGCCAGGCAAAGACTGTCTCAGTAATAACTGCGCCAGTCACCAGCCCGCCAATCTCCAGCCCCATCACCGTAATGAGGGGCAGGGCCGCATTACGCAACGCATGGCGCAGCAAGATCACCCGCTCACGCAAACCTTTCGAGCGGGCAGTACGGATATAATCAAGGCGGAGGACATCGAGCAGGGCCGAGCGCGACAGGCGAGCCAAACTCGCCATGGTAAAACCACTCAGGGTAATCGCCGGTAAAATCAGGCTTTTGGCATCGCCACGCCCAGAGCTTGGCAACCAGCCAAGTCGCACACTGAAAATCAGGATCAGGACAATCCCCACAAAGAACGCTGGCCCCGACTGCAAAATACTGATCAGCGCCATCGCGAGCCGATCCCAGACAGTGCCACGCAGCAACGCTGCGCTGATGCCAATCATTAGCCCCACAACGGCAGCCAGCCCAAAGGCCACCGCTGACAGCTGGAGCGTAGCGGGCATCCGCTCCAGAACGAGCCCCATCGCAGGCTGTCGCTGCCGGATCGAATCACCAAAATCGCCTTGCAGCAGATTCACCCAATAGCGGAGATATTGCACGGCGACTGGCGCATCAAGCCCCAACCGCACGCGAAGCGCCTCAATCTGATCAGGCGTAGCATTTTCAGAAAGGAGCAGCACAACGGGATCACCAGAAAAGCGCAAGATAATAAAGACCGCGCTGACAACAATCCAGATCGTCAGCACCGCCCGAAATGCTCGCGTTATCAGGAACTGCCCGAATGATCCCATACACTACCTCCGCACCAGTAACTCCCCCAGAGGAAGTTGTACTGCCCGTGTGTTAAGCAAGGCTTAAGGGATCGCAAAGGGAGTGTTAATTTTTCCCCTGCCGCCCAGAC
>JBDHWF010000087.1:0-17819 GCA_039810045.1 Chloroflexia bacterium | reverse complement strand
TCATCATGCCAGTGCATAACCCCGACCCGGCTGTGCTAACGGCGACGATTGAGAGTGTGCTGGGGCAAACGTATCAGCACTGGCAATACTGCATCGCTGACGATGCCTCGACACTGCCAGAGATTCGCCCGTTGCTGGCTCGTTATGCAGCGGCTGATACGCGCATCAGCGTCGTCTATCGACCTACGGCAGGGCATATCGCAGCGGCGAGTAATAGCGCGCTGAAGCTGGCAACTGGCGAGTTTATCGTTCTGCTCGACCATGATGATCTGCTGGCTCCGGATGCGTTGTCGGCAATCGCTGATACCATCACTGAAGAACCGCTCGTCGATCTGATCTACAGCGATGAGGATAAAGTAACGATCGCTGGCGATCACCTAGCACCGTTCTTCAAGCCGGCGTGGTCGCCAACGCTCCTGCTTTCCTGCAATTATGTCACGCACCTAGCGGCTGCACGGCGCGAATTGGTGGAGCAAATCGGCGGTTTTCGGACCGAAACGGTCGGTAGCCAGGATCACGATCTTTTTCTGCGCTTGAGTGAGCAGGCGCGCGGGATCGCCCACATCCCGCGAATGCTCTATTCCTGGCGGATGGTCCCCGGCTCAACGGCCACTGCCAGCGCAGCCAAGCCGTACACGGTCGCAGCGGCGAAGCAGGCTTTGCACGATACGCTGCAGCGCCGCCAGATCCCCGCAACGTTGGAACCAAGTCATCTCAATGGGCTGTTTATCACCCGCCATCAGCCAGTACCACAACCACGCGTGTCGCTGGTTGTCGCTGGTGATCGGCTGGCGTGGCGCGCGATCCTGCGCGAATCAGGAATCACGTTTTGTGATCTGACCTATCTCGTCGCCGCAGGCCAGCAACCGCCCGCGCTACGCGCTGGTGATCCCCCCACTCTGCCAACAATCGCCGACCTGACTGGCGAGTACATCGTCTGGTTGGCAAGTGGAGAGCGACCAGCAGCAGGGACACTGGCCGCACTCCTCGGTCAACTACGCAATGAGCAGGTGGGCGTTGTTGGCGCTGTCACCAGCAGGCGGGGGCTGATCCTGCAATCAGGGATCATCCTGGGCAGCAATGGACAACCACGCTATGCGTTCGCGGGGCTACCATTGCTGCCACAAGCAAATTTCTACCTCAATCTGAAAGATCTGGCCCGCGAGACCAGCGCGGTCGCCCTGGGTGGCAGTGCGCTGCGGCGAGAGGTCTGGCAGGAACTGGGAGGGTGGCAATCCGATCTCCCGCCTGCTTTGGCGCAGATTGACCTGGCGCTCCGTGCGCAGGCAGATGCTGGCTATGCCACGATTGTGACCCCCTTGGCGCAGTTCACGCGGCGCACGCCGCTGCCAGCTCTCCCCAACACTGCCGACTACCGCTGGCGTTGGCACGATTATGTCGATCCATTCTGGAACCCGAATCTCGATCCCGACCAGCCAGATGGCCTCCCTTTTCGGCTGCCAGCCGACCGCAGTCCGCGTATTCGCTATCGTGGGCCACGCGGCGCATTTGTCGCCACACCGCCAGCAACAATGCAGGGTGAGGAACCATGATCCAGGTCGCGATGCACGTGCTAACCTACAATAGTGCCACGCAGATCGATGCCTGCCTGTCCTGTCTGCTCCAACAGGATTACTCCAATGCCACAATCACGGTGATCGATAATGCCTCCACCGATGATACGCTCGCTCGTCTGGCGCCCTGGCAGGCCAAAGGTGTACGCGTAGTCGCTCACCCGCAAAATCTCTACTACGCGCAGGCGCATAATCTGGCGATTGCAGCGAGTACAGCGGAGGTCATCGTCACGGTCAACCCTGATGTGCTGCTGACACCTACGTTTCTCTCCACGGTTATCGCCTGCTTTGCGCAAGATCCCGCGATTGGTTCGGTCAATGGAAAACTCTTGTTGCTCGATGATGTTCACTTTACACCGAGTATCGTCACCGTCCCAATCGATTCCACCCGGCTGATCGATAGTGCTGGCCTGATGCTCTACCGCAGCCGCCGCCCATATCTGCGCGGCAATCGGCAAAGCGCCCACGACCACTGTCTGGAGTCTGGCCCAATCTTCGGGGTTGATGGGGCCTGTGCGGCCTATCGCCGCACGATGCTTGAAGATATTGCCCTCAACACGACTGGTCAGCCTGAGTATTTCGACAACGATTTCCTGATCTACCGCGAAGATGTCGATCTAGCCTGGCGGGCGCAGTTATTCGGCTGGGTCAGCTACTACGCGGCGAATGCGGTCGGCTACCACGTGCGTAGTTTTCATCTGGGCCGAGACCGCGAGCAAATGTCACCGTTCCTCCGGCGGCACTCGGTAAAAAATGGCTGGCTACTCCTGCTGAAAAACGATGAACTACGCGCACTCTTGCTCGATCTGCCATTCATCCTGCCATATCAGTTGAAGATTCTGGGCGGGTTACTGACGATTGAGCGTAGTTCCCTCGGCGCGATCAAGGATCTCTGGCAGCTTTGGCCCCGCTTTCGCGCCAAGCGGGCCACAATTCACCGTCGTCGTCGGCGCACCATGCGTGAACTCCGGCACTGGCTCGTGTAGCGAACTGCGCCTTGTCAGCCAGCAGCCGCCCTCGTATAGTTGCCAAGCAGTGGGATAAGTAGTCGCGGAGAGAAGCAAGAATGGGGTTACAGGTCAGTGTCGTCATGCCAACCTACAACCGCTGGGCGCAACTCCAGCAGGTGCTAGCTGGGTATTGCACCCAGGCGCTCGACGCTGATCAGTTCGAAGTACTGGTCTGCGATGATGCCTCTACCGACGAAACAGCAGCGCAAATCGCAGCGCTGATCCCCACCTTACCCTATACCCTGCACTATCACCGCCAGGAGCAAAATAAGGGCCCAGCCGCCGCCCGCAATCTGGGGATCGCTTCCGCGAAAGCACCACTCGTCGTACTGACCGATGACGATTGCGTGCCAGACCCCCAATTGCTGACACAGCATCTCGCGACGACGAAGCCAGGGGTCGCCACCATTGGCTATATCGAGTGGCACCCTGATCTGACCGTCACCCCATTCATGGACTTTCTCTCGCCCGGTTATCGCTTCAATTACGCGCAGATCACCGACCCCAACAACGCCACCTTCCGTTGTTTTTATACCGCCAATGTCTCTGCCTGGCGCGATGATCTGCTGCGTGTTGGGGCCTTTGATGAAGGGTTCCCCACGGCGGCCTACGAAGATATTGAGCTTGGCTATCGGCTACATCACGCTGGCGTACAACTGGTTTTCAACCGTGAGGCAGTGATCTACCATCTGCATGAGATGCGGCTAGACGGGATGCTCCGCAGCCAGGTAGTCAATGGGCGCTCTGCCGCCTACGCCGTTACCAAGCACCCCGCACTGGCAGTGGAGTCTGGCGTAACTGGCATCCGTAACCCAGGGGTGCGCAGACGTTTTTATGGCGCAGCCCTCGACTATTACTTCGTTGCTGGTCTGGTGCAGGGGCTAGAGAATCACTTCGGTGAGGAGTGGCCCGAACGATTAGATGATCTGCTCACCAGCACGCCCGACTATAGCACGAGTATCGAGGCCCAGTTCTACGCTGCCGAGGAATATGCTTTACGCCTGGAGGAGCGGGTGGCCGAACTGGAAGCCGCCCATAGCAACCTCGCTGCACATACCGATCTGTTAGATCGCACCCTCCAACGCGCTAATCCCCTCAAAAATCGCCTACGCACGCTGATTCGTCAGCGTCAGTCCGCAAAACAATGACGCCCCATACGCCGCAAGTGCTGGTGTTGGCCACGGAGATTGTGCCACTGCCAGGGCTACCAACGGTAGGTGGAGGCCTGCGGGGCTGGACCCTGGCGCAGGGGCTACGCGCTGCTGGCTTTGCCGTGACATTGCTCTTCCCTCGTGAACCATTGGTCGCGATCGCCGACCAACTTGCGCCCGATCGCTACCAGGCAGCGCTCGCCCAAACCTTTAGCTGGGCGGAGCCAGAAGCGATCTTGCAGGAATATCATCCCGATGTGGTGGTCTGCTGTAGCTGGTTCCTCGCTGCTCGTCTCGGGCCTTGCTCGGTGCCGCTCGCCGTTGACCTTGCGGGGCCAGTGCTGTTGGAGTTTCTCTACCAGGACCCGCAGAAGGCCCGCAGCGCGGCGGCGCAGAAAGTTCAGGGGCTCGCCGCTGCCGATTTCGTGACCTGCGCTGGCGAACGCCAACGGGCGTATTTCTACCCGTGGCTGATCCTTGCGGGGTTTGACCCCGCTGCTCTCACTTCGGCGGTGGCGACAATCCCCATCTCTACGGCCCCAGAGAGCGCAGCCGCCATCGTCCCTCCCGCCAACCCTGAGCCAGTGATCCTCTTTGCTGGCGTCGCCTTACCCTGGCAAGACCCCCTGCTACCATTACAAGCGACCCTGACCACCTTGGAAGAGCGTGGGGCTGGCACCCTGGACCTGCACCTCTATCTGCATCCAGAGCATTCCCACGAGATTCCCTGGCTGGACTGGGTACGGACAGCGGGGCAAAGTCATCCACGTCTACGTTTTCATGAAGTACGGCTGCGGCCCTACGCTGAACTGCTCGCACTCTATCGGTCGGCAGACCTCGCTTTTGATCTCTTTGCGCGCAATCCTGAACGTGAATTGGCGTTTAATACCCGCACGGTTGATTATCTTGCGGCTGGGTTGCCGCCGCTCTACAGCGACTATGCCGAACTCGCTGAACCAATCAGCCACTATCGGGCTGGCTATATCGTTGACCCCGCTGATCCCCAGGCGGTGCAAACAGCGGTGGCAACCGCTCTGGACAATCCCGATGATCTGCGCCAACGGCGGCAGGCCGCCCGTCACCTCGTTGATGATTTGCTCACCTGGAATCAGACTATCGCGCCGCTGGCCCGCTGGTGTGCCGTCCCCAGCCGCCGCCAGCCCGCGCCAAACACGCTGACGCTGGCTGACCTCCTGCCAGCACAGGCAGAGCAAGCAGCATTGCTGACCGCCGCCCAGGCCGAGACACGCCACTGGCAAGAGGTTGCCGAAGAACGCGAAGCCTATGCCCAACACCTTGAAGCGGCGTGGCAGGAGCAGGGCCAAGTACTGGCAACCCAAGCAGCAGCACTCGCCCGCTGGCAGGCGCGACCCTGGCAAACGGCATGGCAGCAGCGCTTTGGCAAGCAACCACAAGATCCCGCTGAGTAAGCATCGCTGACCGTTGAACTTGAACAGAACGAGGGTTGATGACACATATTCTCGTCCTCGCAAACTCACTGGTTCCGCTACCGGGCTTACCGACCAGTGGTGGCGGTTTGCGGGCCTGGACACTCGCCCAAGGGCTGGAAGCGGCTGGTTACACGGTCACGCTCCTCTTTCCACGGCATAGCCTCAACGAGCAACTGATCCCCATTCCTGCTGATGCGTATGCCGCCGCCCTATCGCAAACCTTCGCCTGGGAAGCGGTAGACCAAACGATCGCTCAGGTTGCTCCAGATATCGTGCTGGCCTCCAGTTGGGTGCTGGCCGGGCAGATTCAACACTGCCCAGTGCCCCTCGTTGTCGATCTCGCGGGGCCACTCTTACTCGAATTTCTGGCGCAAGATTGGCAAAAGGGCGCGGCACTCGCCCATCTGAAAACGAAGGCGATTGCCCAGGCAGATTATGTCATCTGTGCGGGGGAACGGCAGCGCCCATATTTTCAGCCCTGGCTGCTCCTCAGTGGCTTCAGCCCTGCCGACTGCCAGGAACGGCTGGCCGTGGTGCCGATCAGTTGTGCGCCACAATTTACGCCGCACCCCCCACCAAACCCAGAGCCCCTCTTTCTCTATACGGGGATGATCTATGCCTGGCAGGATCCATCCCAGGCGATTGCAACAACCATCGCCGTACTCGAACGTCGCGATCAGGGCCAGTTGCGGATTCAGGCCCAACCGCACCCCATCCACTCGCAGGGAGCAACCTGGTTCGCCCAGCTACAGGCGCGATTTGGCGATCACCCGCGTGTCAGCTTTGGGCCTGTGTTGCCCTACACTGAACTGAGCCAGGTTTATCGCGAGGCCGATCTCGCGCTCGATCTTTTTGCGCGCACCGTTGAACGTGAACTGGCCTTCAACACACGCACAGTCGATTTCCTCCACGCTGGGCTGCCACCACTCTACGGCGATTATGCCGAGCTTTCACCGCTCCTGCGCGAGTATGGGGCTGGATTCGTGGTCGACCCTGAGGATACCGCCGCAATTACTGCGGCGATTGAGCAGGTCTTTGATCAACCAATGGTGGTTGCCAGGATGAGTGCGGGGGCCCAGCGACTCGCCAGCGAGAGGCTCACCTGGGACCGCACCATTACGCCACTAGCAACGTTCTGCGCCGCACCGACGCGGCGCACCACCGGGCCGCTTTCTCCCCTGACCCTAGTTCCTGAGTTGGTCACGCAGCTTGCTCAACTACAGGTTGAGTTGCACAACACGCAGATCGCCGCCGATGAACGGCAAGCCTATGCCCAGCAGGTTGAGCAGGCGTGGCACGAACAGGGGAGACAACTGGCGACACAAGAGCAGCAACTGGCGAACTGGCGGCAACAGCCCTGGCGAAGTGCCGCCAATCAGACGCTCAGTGGCTTGAGGACGCGCTTACATCAACGCCAACGGCACAAGCCAGAAGCATAGTCCGCCGCTATGGGTGGCAGCGCTGCCCAAACGTAGCATTCAGGGCTTGCCAGAGCAATTGCGCAAACCACCCCCGGCTGGCCCAGCTAGTAGCATCGGACCAGGGCTGATCAGTGGGCCGATCAGGAACCGCCCCAGCATAGCTGACAAAGGTGAGCAAGTCCTGCCGATGCGGTGAAGATGCTGGGATATTCCGATACACTGAGCCATCGTCAGCAGTGGCGGGCATCCAATAGCCCTTGGCAACCATCGCCCTGGTGATCACACTCACTGCCTGCATCTGCAACAGTGCGCCTGTTGGCTGATAGGTACCATCGCCATAGCCCTGCACCACCTGATGGTAGGCTAACGTGCCAACTGCTGCCCAAAGCCCTGGATCGATCGATCCCTGATCGCGGAACGGCGCTGCATGCTGCTCGCCTTCCCAGCCCATCGCCCGCACCAAGAACCCAGCCACCTGCGCGCGCATCACCAGATCTTGTGGGCCAACCAGACCATTCCCATAGCCACGCACGATCCCACGGGCCGCCATCTGCACAAGCGCTTCACTTTGTGGCCCACCCGCCAGGTCGCTGAATGACGGTCGTGGTGCAAAGGCAGCGGTGACGTTGTAATCCCGCGTCATCGGTAACGCACAGGGATTAGCCCAACCCTGATTCTTCCCATCGATCATCCAGCCCAAAAAGAGCGCGCCAGCGTCCGGCGTTGCCGTCAGGGTCGCCGTACTATTTCTGGGCAAGAGGCCCGTACCAGGATTTGCCTGCGCTGATCCTGGGCCACTTGTGTTCAACATCAGACGCGGAAATAGGGCGGCGTGGGCGTTAATCAACCCAGCCCCAAAGGTAGTATCGCGGCCTGGTGCGCCAAGATCAGTGGCGGTATCCTGCAATCGAGCGGCGATGAGATCAGGAGTGAGGGCGGGGTTTCGCGCACTCAGCAGCGCCGCCAGGGCAGACACATAGGGAGCCGCCATCGACGTACCACTCATCGTTCGATAATTACTGTACGAGACGCAGCGCGGCAATGTAGCAGTACAGGTAGAGAGAATATCTTGTCCCGGCGCGGTGACGGTAATTGCTGAGCCATAATTCGCCCACGATGGTTTTGTGCCGTCGTCAGCTGAGGCGGTGACCGCTACTACACCATTGAGTACCGCAGGATAGACGGGGGTGACATCAAGGTTTGCGCCACTATTCCCCGCAGCAACCACCACCACAATTCCCTGTGCCCGCGCATTATTAATCACCGTTTGCAGGAGGGTGATCTCTTCTGGGTAGGGGGGAAACCCCGGTAGACTGCCAAGACTGAGATTAATCACCCGCACCCCAGGTTGGGTCGTTGCATAGCTGATCGCGTCGGCAATGTTGTACCAATAGCCAATACCAAAGATATCGAGCGCTTTCAGGGGCAAGACCGTCGCGCCCCACGTAAGGCCCGCCACCCCAATGCTATTATTCACCTGGGCCGCGATAATCCCCGCGACATGCGTACCATGCCCATTATCATCATCAGCCGCTCTTGGGCTGCAGGGGTCTGGTGGTGGGACAGGGGCCGGGGAAGGTTGAGGCAGGAAGGTACATCCTGGCAGCAAAGCAGGGGCCAGATCAGGATGGTCATAATCTGCACCAGAATCAATGGTAGCGACCACCGCCCCAGTCGCCCGCGCACCCATCCCCCAGGCTTCGGGTGCATGGATTGCGGGCAAGGCCCACTGTTGCGCGTATTGTGGATCGTTTGGCACCAGTGGCTCTGCCTCAAGTTGCACTTGATAATTTCGCGCTACAGCAGCGATCATCGGGTCAGCGGCCAACTGCTTCCGATACTCATCCTCGCGACCAGGTGGCACCCGCACCAACAGGACTTTCCTCGATACCCCCACTGCTGTTACCTGCACTTCTTGGCCGTGACGAGCGGATAGAGTGCTGGCGACACTATTCGCCTGGGCGCCTGCGCGAGGTAGCAGCACCAGTTCACCAGTCCGCGCGGGAATCGCCGCCGCTACCCGCGCCACAGGCAACGCTGGAAAGCTGGTAACGACCGTGAGCATCGCCAGAAAGAGTGCAACGCAATAGCGGAATGGGCGATGCAGTTTCAGTGGTTGAACAGGCTTCATGGTTTCCCTATCTCATACCTCAAAGCTCTTACGCAAACCAGCAATGCGCATAATGACAACGGATGCTACCAAATTGTACGCGATTCCTGACAGATGAGATTGCAGCGGGCAGCATACTAGCCAGAAATTGCTAGCAGGTCCTGGTTTCTCGCAGTACCTCTAGCGTACATTTACTGTGACGATAACAAGGCTGAAGTATTGTACGCCGCAGGAATGATCAGGGGGCAATCGCAGGTGGGGTGCGGCATGACCATAATTGGATAGTCAAAAACAGTCGAGAGGATTTCGGCAGTCAACACCTGCCACGGTCGGCCCACCGCCACTAGCTGTCCGTGGGCCAGCAGGGCAACCTGATCCGCATAGGTTGCCGCCAGATTGAGATCATGCATGATCGCCAGTACTGCCGCCCCAGCACGCGCCAATTCACGGGCGGTCGCCAAAACCATTTGTTGATGGCGTAGATCCAAGGCGGCAGTTGGCTCATCAAGCAACAAGATCGGTGCCTCCTGGGCCAGCACCCGGGCCAGCGAAACCCGACTCTGCTCCCCACCAGACAGCGAGGGATAGGCCCGGGCAGCCAACGTCGCGGTTTCCGTCTTCAGCATCGCCGCCGCAACAATCGCCTCATCTGCTTCAGCGGGGGTATTACGCCCAAGGTGTGGATGCCGCCCCATGGTGACGACTTCACGAGCGGCAAAGGCAAATTGCAACACTGTTTGTTGTGGCAAAACAGCGCGGCGCAGCGCCAATTCCCGCGCGCGAAATGTCGTCAATGGTCGCCCATCAAGCAACACTACCCCACTGGTTGGCGCAAGATCGCCCGCCAGTACCCGGAGCAACGTGGACTTTCCCGCCCCATTTGGCCCAGCCAACGCCAGCACCTCGCCAGGGCGGACGACCAGCGACAGTTGCGCTAATAAACGCTGGGTACCAACCTGCACCGTCACCGCCTGCGCTGCAATACCACATTGGATTGATTCACGCTGAGGTTGCCGCATTGCCATCTCAGCCCCAACCCCCATGAGCCTGGCGGGTACGGTAGAGCAACCAGAGGAAGAATGGGCCCCCTGCCAGTGCCGTGACCACCCCCAACGGCACTTCAACCGGGGCGGCGATAGTTCGGGCAACGAGATCAGCCAGCGTCAGCAGGATCGCCCCAGCGAGGGCACTGGCAGGTAACAGAGTGCGGTGATCTGGGCCAGCAATCAGGCGAACTAAATGTGGTACCACCAGACCCACAAAGGCAATGGTGCCACAAACGGCCACGGCAGCCCCTGTGATCAGGGCAGTAATGACGATCAAGATCAACCGCATCCGCTCAGTTTCCACCCCAAGGTGCCGCGCCTCTTGCTCACCCAGAGCCAACAAATTGAGTACACCACCCCAACGTGGAAGCATCAGTGTTCCAACGAGAATGAGTGGAGCCACCGCAAATGTCGTCGTCCAGGTGGCCCCGCCAAGGCTGCCAAACGACCAGAAGACAATCGAACGGAGTTGGGCATCGGAGGCCAGAAAGATCAGAAAGCCAGTCAGCGCCCCACAGATCGCATTAACCGCAATCCCCGTTAACAACAGCGTGACGACTTCGGCCCGCCCACCTTGCCGCGCTAATCCGTAGACAACCAGCGTTGCCGCCAAACCACCACCAAAGGCCGCCATGGGCAAGACGAAGGCCCCATAAGCAGTGAGACCAAAGAGAATTGCGCCGACTGCACCGACCGCCGCGCCACTCGAAACCCCGATCAGGCCCGGATCACTGAGAGGATTACGAAAGATTCCCTGCAATGTTGCGCCAGCAATCGCCAAGCCGCCGCCAACCAACAATGACAGCACCACACGCGGCAAGCGGATATTCCACAGGACAGCAGCCTGCTGGGTCGTATAGGGGATGTCAAGCCCAACGCCCACCTTCCCCAGCAGAATTGCCAGCACCTGGGCTGGGCTCAGGGCAACGGCCCCCCGCCCCACGCTGAGCAAAGCCACAGCCACCAGCAGCACGACCAGGAAGGGCAAAAACAGCGCCATACGCCGCTGAGCCAGCCACCATAAGCGGCTGCCGCGACCAGTAACGGCCTCAACCTGTTGCGCCTGCATCTTCACTGTAGCCATCAGTGCCCCACTATCACCCAAGCCGTTAGCGCAACTCAGGGTGCAATGCCAGCGTCAATTCGTGCAACATTTTTCCAGTACGTGGGCCAAAGCCCAGCAAGTATTGGTCTTCGTAGTGCAACACCCGTCGCTGTTGCCCAGCCGGCGTTTCTGTCACGCCAGGGATCGCCAACAGGCCATCAACACCACCAACTGATTCCAGACTCAGCGTAAAGAGCAGATACACTTCCGGCTGGCTCGTAACCAGGCCCTCGGGCGTCAATGGCTTATAGCCTGAAATCCCCGCTGCCGCGCCAGCATCGATCCCGCCTGCCGCTTCGATGACTGCCTGCGCTGGCGCACCTTTGCCGCTCAGTTGCTGCACCTGATTCCCGCGTAAATTGAGAAAGGCGACTCGCGGTTTGCTCGTTGCCTTCGCCGCCAGGGCTTTGGCTGTATCGATTTCCATCTGGGTTTGGCGGGCCAACGCCTCGCCAGTTGCGGGTATCCCCATCGCGGTGGCAATCGTCCGAATCTTTGCAGCGGGCGTATCAAGGCTTGATGGGTTAGCAATAATTAGCACGGGAACACCAGCCCCGCGCAACTGTTCAAGCACGGCTGGTGGCCCCGCAGAATCATTACCAATCACCACGGTTGGCTTGAGTGCCAGGATCCCTTCGGCGGAGAGACTTCGCATATACCCAATTTTCGGCGCACTTTTCGCTTCAGGCGGATAGATCGCGCTGGTATCAGTGGCGATCACGGAGCTACCCCACCCCAAGGCCCAGATAATCTCGGCTACGTCGCCGGTCAGCGCAATCGTTCGACTCACATCGCTAATCGTTACTGGCCGACCATCTTTATCGCTGACCGTTACTGGAAGTTGCGGTGTTGCGCCAACCACTGGGCTGGCAGCACTGGTGCCGCGCGTTGCCACCGCTGGTGTAGCCCCGCCTGCCATACGTGTGACTGTTGCAGCAACTGGCGTTGTCGCGCCGACACTGCTGCGTGTCGGTGTTGTCGTTGCCACTGGCCCCGCTGATCCAGTCGGGGTTGCGGAGCTACTCCCGCAGGCCACCAGCAACCAGGCGATACAGGCAACGGCAGTCAACCGTGAAAAACGCACACGAAACACAGGTAAAACCCTTTCTAGACTGAGCAAGTCATCAATTCAATACATATGAAACAGCGAAGCCGGTATTACCACCGCCCGCCAGACAGAGTGGCGGTCGCTGGCACACCACCCAACGCCTGAAGAATCTCGCGAATATCAGTGGCAATGCAGGTAAAGATCGGGACATCGCGGGCCGTGAATGAACTGGAAAGTGAGCCGCGTAACTCCTCCACGCAATCCATGAAGTCTTCTGGGTAGTCCGACTCAAACGCGACGACAAACTCCTGATCATCCAGACCAAATGAATAGGTAGTATTAATCTTGACCGTCGGATAGCGATGCCCAATCTTAATATGTTCGCGCATCACCGCATTACGGGTTTCGAATGGCTCGGAATACCACTCCCGCTTCTTATCGAGTGGATAGACAAAAAGGTATTTCTTCCCTTCGGGTGCGATCGTTAGGCGCGTCCCTTCCTGCCCCTCATGCTGATGATCGCGCACATATTGGGAGTGCTTGGTCATCGCAAGATACGAGTAGGAGATCCGCAGCCAACCGCCCAGGGCAGTCGCATAGATTTGGGATAGCAACGCACTCTGCTGCTCCAGGCTATCACTCACCGACCAGAGCATGAAATCGGTGTCGTGATGCATCCCAATCAGGTTGTAGGTACGCAGGACGAAAAAGTCTGGGATCGCGGCGGTCAACAACGCGGCAAACTCCGCTTTGGCGGCCTCGCGTTCCGCCTCTGGCAAGCGCCGCCAGGCTGGATCAAGCGTAAAAAACGTGTACTTCACAATCTGACGTGGCTCGCGTGGGGCCCGGCCCAAGCGCACCTGTAACCCTGGATCGCTCTGTTTTGCGGTTGTATTACCCTGCTGATCGCTCATCTATCCTCACCTCATCAGTCATCGATCGCGTACTTACGCTGGTTGCAAGACCACGGTCGCTGGTGATCCTGCGCCCGTTGCCACGCGTGGATCATTGGCAGCAACGATTGCCGCCAGTGTGCGAATAAATGCGGGCGTGGCATTCGGCATCGCTATTCGTGCAAGCTGGATCCCTAATGTCGCGGCCCGTTCCTTCGCTTCGATATCAATGTCGTACAGCACTTCCAGGTGGTCGGAGACAAAGCCAATTGGCACCTGTAATACGTGCTGTATCCCTTCGGCAGCTAATCTTTCGAGATAGTCCAGAATGTCGGGGCCAAGCCAGGGCTCACCCGTATGCCCGGCACTTTGCCACGCAAACCGCCAATCAGTCAGACCCAGGCGGTCAGCCACTGCCCCACAACTCGCCAGCAGTTGTGCTTCGTAGGGATCATCCCAAGTGCGAATGCGCTCAGGGAGGCTATGGGCGCTGAAAACTACCTTAATTCTCCCACGCACAGTTGCGGGAAACTGCAACGTGGCGCTGCGAATCTGCTCAGCAATCAGATCAAGGAACTCAGGTTGTAGATGCCACTGTTCAACGAGTTTCATCGTCCGAAACGGCTGCCCTAGGGCTTCAGCCCCGGCCTCCACTGCCTGCCAATAGCCGCCAATACTGAGCCGCGAGTAATGCGGAGCGAGCGCCACTGCCACCAGGTCGCGCACCCCGTCAGCCGCCATCTGGGCCAGGACATCAGCGATGAAGGGATGCCAGTGCTTCATCCCAGCATAGACGCGATACAGCGGCGCTCCATCAGTATTGAGCAGCATTTCAAGTGCACTGCGCGTCGCTTGCGTAATTGCCAGGAGGGGCGTGCTGCCCCCCACTCGGGCGTAGCGTTCCTGGAGGTTGGCAACAGCAGCGGGCGATGGCTTACGCCCGCCGCGAATTTGGGTGAAATATTGCTCGACCTGCTCCGCTTTTTCAGGGGTGCCATAGGCCATCAACAACAGACCAATTGGCGCAACTGCTCCAGGCTTATCGTTACTCATTTTCACCTAGCTGCTCATTCATATGCCGACATAGTGCTGAGGAGAACTTCGTTCATAAAATGGTCAATTCGCTCGGCGATCCGCATCACTTCAACCAGATCATTGGCCTCGGTAACGGCGGGCATTTTGAGAGCAGTACGCCAAAACATCTGCCGAAAATAGAGAAAGGCTTCAAGAGTTTCGCGCATCGTAATGCCGGCGTCATGGGCAACGGCCCCATACTGCGCCCCCACGTCGCGCCCATCATTGAGGAAACGACGGTTATCCCCCTGCCAGACAAGGTACTGAATCAACAGCCCTAGCAACCGCTGCCCAAGTTCGCGCATCTGCTCAGCCACCGCAGCACTGGCGAAATGAGCGTGCCACGCCTGCTGGGTTGGTCGCTGCTGTGGCAACGCCATAATTCCCGCTGGTTCACGCACGGGCACCGTTGGCCCCTGTTGCAATGCCTGCACCGCAGTGGCCTCAAACCGTCGATGCCCACCACTGGTACGCTGGACAGGAATCCGCCCCGCATCAGCCCAACGCCGCACCGTTGATGGCGCAACGCCGAGCATGGCACTGACCTCGTGCAGGGTCAGCCAGCCGAGTGGCGCGGGCGGTTGCTTAATATCAGCCTGGGTCTGTCGTTCCTTCATAGAGTAAAGCTACCACGACTCTCCCAATTCCACCAGGGGACTGAGAGATTTTTGCGCGATTTTCATCTAGCGATGAACGATCGGCGCAGCAGGCAGCAAAAGCTGGACAAGATGCCGCTACCCTACAGTGAAATTCAGCGCAACGCCTTATTTATGGGCGAGAAAGAGGATGTCGGTATATGGACGCCAGGAGCGTAACGGGCGGGCGATTGCGCGCAATCCGGCGTCGTGCAAGGCCGCCAGCGATTCGGCGGTATCGAGAAAGTACAGCCCGTGGCCTTGTGTCGGGCCGAATTGCGTCATCAGCCATTCCTGGCCGTACGTCAGCGCATATTTCCAGCGTGGTTCGCGCACCTGGCTTTTCCAGATCAAGACGCCATCAGGCGCTAGCATCTCTGCACAGGATGCGAGCAAAGCCCGCTGGCCTACGGGCGGAATCAGGTAGAAGACATCGGCCACGGTGATCGCCGCGTATGGCCCACCACCAAAGGTGGTCGCATCGGCCACGGCAAACTGTAGATTCTGCCGCGTACCAATGGTGCGCTGGGCAGCCGCAATCTTCGCCGCGTCAATATCAATGCCAGTGACCTCGCGCTCAGCACTCCCTAATGCCAGCAGATTGGCAACCAGACCATGCCCACAGCCAATATCGAGAATGGCACCAGCGCGAGGTGCGTGCCGTTCCAGCAGAGCCAGATCGCTGAGCAAGGCGCGAACCTGTACGAAGCGGCGTTCAAGGATTGGCGATTGGGCGTAGCACGCCAGCGCCTGTTGCATCAACACTGCTGAACGGCTCTCATCACTCATCGTTGTACCTCCAGGACAAACCGCTTGGCGTCAAACGTGAATGTTGCACCCTGCGCTGGCACCGTCGCCAGATGATACCGACCAGGGCAGGCTAATGGCACCATTGTCCACTGTTCACGCGCCGTCATTCGTTGCACCAACTCCAGATCAAAGACCACCACCCGCTCAATACCAGGATCGGGCGTCCAGGTGCGATCATGCTGTGGGTCGAGAAAGCGCAGATGGTGATATTGCGGCAGGTAGATCACAAGATGCTGCAAATAGGTTGACGTGACCAGCGCGGTCGTCGCGGGTGGATAGTCCGCCTGCACCTTCGCCACTGCCTGCACCAGGGCTTCATCCTTACAGGCAAGTCGTTCGGCAGACAACAGGCGACCACTACCAACAAAGATCCAGGCATGATACGACATGACCAACACGGCTAGGAACAACACAATCGTCACACGCAGTACTGCACCACGCTGTTCCCGCCAAAAGCGTGGCAGGTTCTCCACCAGGGCTTCAGCCAATCTGACCGTGCCTGCCCCAGCCGCCACCAGACAGGCGGGGAGAAAACTGAAGACATAGCCAGCCTCACCAATATGGACCAGCAGGTAAAATAACGCCGCTGGCATCAACCAGAGCAGGAGGAAAATCGGTCGCCAGCCTTCAGCGCGCCACTGCAACGGCCAGAGCAGGAAATACGCGACGACGAGGAAGGCAGCCAGATGCAAGGCATCTTTGGTAAACCAGAGTAAAAGTTGCCCGTTCTCGCGCAGACCACTCTCGCCAATGGCGAAGGCCGACGTACCACGCTCCACGTTGGCGGACTGGAGGGTCAGCGCCCGCCAAAGCGACCCCCAGCCTTCCGAGGCCAGATCGGTGGCGATCCACCAGGTAGCGATCCCCGCCGCCCCGGCGAGTAACCCCAGGAGCAACTGACGCCAGGCATAGGCCCAAGAGAGCCCAACGGCCCGCAGATAGGTTGCGCCGAATAGCGGCCCCAGAAAGAGCAGCAGGTCTTGCCGAAAGCCCGCAATGAGTCCAAACAGGAGCGCAGCCAGCGGCGGAGAAAGAAAGCGCCGGATAGCCAGCAGCCAGCAGAGCAGCGCCAGCACGACCGAGCCAAGCGCCAACGTGGTATAGGGATAGGCGATTTCGGAAAAGAACCAGAAGGACACGGACGTAAGCCCCAGCCCCGCTGCCACCAATGCGGCCAATCGCCCATAGAGGAGAGTGGTCAGCAGGTAGAGAACCCCAACAGTGAGACTGGCCGCAACGAGGCTGATGATCACCAGTGCGCCATTCGCATCAACACCAGTGAGCGCAGCGACGGCTTTGGCGGCCCCAACGTAGAAGATATAACCCGGTGGTTGTGGGTGATGTGGGATCACATTGTAATCAGCCAAAGCCCGCGCAAACAGGCCGCCGTCCCAGGCATAGATCATGCGCGTCCGAAACGGCCAGCGGCTCAGGGCGGTGAGCAACGTCAGCGTCAGCGCGATCAGCCAATCGCTCCCTCGCCAGAGTGGCGACGCAGTAGCCGCAGGGATCTGCGCTGCGTGGGGAAGCGGTTGTGCAGTCATCACTCCTGCAACATACGTTCGCTGCGTACATGCTCGACCTGAGAAGCTGTCTGTCTCTCCAGTCTAAGCAACTCCCGAAAACTTAACAAGGTCACGTTCGCCGTTGCCAGCAGATCTGCCACACGGGGATCACAGAGCCAGCGTAACTCTTGCTCGCGCCCAGCGACATAGGAGTCCAGGACGGCGACAGTCGGATCATTCAAGCCGGGATGGACCATCAGTTCGGTAACACCAGGCGACAGGCCATTGATCAGAGCTTGCCACTGCACCAGTGTGCGAGGAAACGGTACGCCCCGAAAAGCGTCGGTACGCATCAGGCCACTGGCTGGTTGCGTCCAACGAGTCTCAGCCAGGGCCAACCAGCTACGCTTTACCTGGGCTGGCAACCCCTGGCGTTGGCGGACTACCAACGACCGATCGGGCGGCGATAACGCGGGGAGATCGCGTACCCGCCGCACGATGGAGATCTGCTGCGCCTGGGCAAGCTCCGCCGCAATCGGGGCGACTGCGCCAAACAGATGGATATGGTGATGGCCGTCAAGATGGGTGAATGGCAAACCAGTTTGCCGCGCCTGCATGAGTTGTGCGGTTAATTCAGCCCGAATCTCGCCTGAATCGAGTTGCCCCAAGAGGCAGCGCCGTTGCCAGACGGCCAGGGGCGGAAATCGACCATCAGCAGCAACCAGCGTCGGGATCTGCGCTGGCGACAGCGCGGGGGCAACATTGGTGAGCGCGAGATGAATACCGAGATCAAGGCGCGGATACTCGTGCGCCAGTTGCACAGCATCGGCAAAACCGGGCGTCGTGACCATCAGGGTGGCACTGCGTACAATGCCCCGCGTAAATGCGCCGATGATCCCGGCATTCACCCCCGCAGTCAGGCCAAAATCATCAGCATTAACCACCAGAATCCGTGCAGGGCTGCTCATCCTGCCCGCCGTACTAAC
>JBDHWF010000086.1:0-17983 GCA_039810045.1 Chloroflexia bacterium | reverse complement strand
CAGAACTTGGCCCCGCCACCGGGAGCCGCTCCACCACCTTGTTGTTGCTGTTGATTGCCTTGCTGTTGGTTGCCCTGCTGGCCCTGGCCGCCTTGCATTGATTGGCGCATCTGCTCGGCCATGGCCATCCCCATGCCCATCCCTAATCCAGCACCCATCCCTGTGCCCTGTGCGCTGCCCGCTTCGCCGGGGTTATTGGCGGCATCACGGATCGCCTGGGCAGTCTGGAATTGGGTGTACTGGTTCATATTGCCAAGCGCCCCCATTGCGGAACGCTGGTCGATATACTTCTGCACTTCCTCGGGTGGCGATACTGCGGTAAGTTGGAACCCACGCAGTTGTAACCCGAGGTTGGTGAACTCTTCCAGCACTGCTGCCCGCGTTGCCGACGCGATATTGTTATATTGGGCAGGCAGATCGAGGATACTCTTCATCAACTGCCCAAGAATGGTCGTCAGATTCTGGATGATTGTGTTACGCAGGTAATCCTGAATCTGGTTGGTGTCGTAGAACCCCTGCTGCCCCACAATCTTATTGACAAAAAGCTGAGGGTCGGCAATTTGCATCGAGTAGGTGCCAAATGCCCGCAGCCGAACCATCCCCAGGTCAGTATCGCGGAAGAGGATTGGCTCGGGGGTACCCCATTTCATGTCGAGGAATTCGCGCATACTGACGAAGTAAACTTCGGCGCGGAAGGGGCTCTTGCCACCAAACGGAATCCCAAACAGGTTGGAAAGGATCGGGATATTGTTGGTGCTGAGGGTATGCCGCCCAGCGGTGAAAACATCCAGGGCTTTGCCATCACGGAAGAAGATGGCATTTTGGCTCTCACGCACAACTAATTGCGACCCAAGGCGAAATTCGCCGGAGCCATTAGCTGGGACCCGAGCCACCATAGTTTGCCCCGATTCATCGGGATACTCGATCAGGTCAAGGATCGCCACGAAGCTACTCCTTTCCTCCCACCACGGGAGATTCGTTCAGGTGCTACCGCTGGAGCCACGCGCTAAACCGTAGCGGCGATAGCACATTGAGGCACGCTACTGTTGACCACTCTGTTGCTTGGCCTGCCGTGCTGCCATCTCTGCATCAACTTCGGCCTCAGTCTCGGCACTACTGGTTGGGGTGGTTGTCGTTGGGTTGGTTGCTGGCTGCTGTGGCGCTGTTGATCCTGCCTGTTGGGTGGGGGCTGGTGGCGGTGGAAAAATTTCCCCTGCCCGATCAGCTTGTTTCTCAGGCTTCAGGTTTGGGAACATTGGCTCATCTTCAACCAGATTCCCACTATTGATCGCCTCGGTTCGCAGGTCGAAGCGGCGATTCAGGGCGTCGATCTGCTCCTGGGTCGCCCGCGTTGCCTCGCTCAGGTCGGCCCCTTTGGTCGCTGCTGCCACCAGGTCTTCGACACTCTGGCCCAGTTTATCTACGCCGTCACCGAGGGCGTGGTCAAAGGCGGCGATCTGGTCAAGGGCGTGTTCGTCGATTGAGCGCTCTGAGAACAGGCCGCCGTAACCATAGGTTGCCGTGCGTAGGCGGTCGGTGAACCGCCGCAGTGAACGCTCTAAGCGTTCGACATTGCTAATTGCGGCGAATTGCTGCGCGCGCACCAGTTCTCCCTGCGCGTCAGTGAGCCGCTGGGCGATCAGATCATATTCGCGGGCCAGGGCTAGCCGCGCCTGTTTGTCCTCATCACGCCGCGATTCTTTCGCTTTATAGCCTTTGTACCCAGGGATAATATTCAGGATGCCTGGACTATTGTTCTTCCGTCCACTCATTGAACCCCCTCATTCCTAACGTTCGCGACCATGACGCCGCTACCACACAAGCCTACGAACGGCCTGTTGGTTTCAAGAAGATTTCGCTGCCACAGTATGGGCATTGCACCACCCCTTTGCCCGCCAACTCTAACGCGCCGCCGCAGTTCGGGCATTTGTTGCCGGCTTCCATCTGCGAGGCTTGTTGAGCGAGTAAGACGCCCTCATTCCAGTTGACGTACCCGGTGAATAGCCCTTTGCCCACCAGATCGTAGATATATTTCTGCACCTGCTCACGCGTGCCATTGATCTCCAGGGCGATATCGGCAATCCGTACTTTGCCCCGCGTTTCGACCATATTGAGAACCATCCGCTGTTTCGCTACTTCGGCATGATCAGCGACCTCGGATTGGCCCCGAAAAAGCATGAAGATGCCCCCAGCAATCAGTGGCAGTAGCAAAATTGCTAAGAAGACGATGCCCAATACTTTGCCGCCCGCCTGAGCGCCGGAAACGGAAATCCAGGCAATACCAGCCAGACCAATCAAGGCAGCGACAACAATCAGGAGTGTGCCAACAACGCGACCGCTCCCAAGCACTCTATCCCCCCTCCAACCATAACAATCGTTTCGCGATGACGCTGAGTATATGCTTCGTCATTACCAATGTACAACGTGAGCCAGCGCAGGATAGTCACGAAACTCTAGCCTCACTTACGCGCAATATCCTTCGCAAGTTTCAGGCCGCGTTATTGCGGGAGTGATGACACCTGCGGCTGAGCAAGCAGATGTTGGGCCAATAGCGTAATGCTGGCAACGTCAACCTGGGCCAGGCAGCGACAATTGGGGCAGCTATTCGGGTTCCCTGGGCCAAACCCTGTGTAGAGGCAAGGGGCATGAGGGTTGGCACTGCGTACTGCCAGCGCCGTCGTCTGCGGGAGTGGCGGTAATGGTTCTCCTGGGGGTGGTAGGCGGATGGTGCTGGCGCCCCACGGGAGCCAGGCCGCGTCATTTGAAGGCCCGAAGATCGCGAGGGTAGGGGTGCCAAGCGCGGCGGCGAGATGCGCGACCGAGCTATCGTTGCCCAGGAGTAAGTCGCTCTGGCTGAGTACTCCCGCTAGCGTTGGCAGATCAGTTTGACCCGCGAGATTGAGTATTGGTGCTTGGATCAGGGCAGCGACCTTGTTGATGGCGTCAACTTCTACACCGACCAGCACGATCCGTGCTTGCTGAGTGGCCGCCAACCGATCAGCCACGGCTGCAAACTGCGCCGCCGGCCATTGTCGCCCAGGGGCGTAGGTGCCATTCGTCGGGTGGATGGCGACGAGTGGCCCGTGTTGCTTGCTGGGGTGGGCTGCGAGTAGGTGTTGGGCCGCCGCGCAGTCTGCGGCGGTTACGGTAAATACTGGGCGGTCGTTGTCCGAGGCTGCGCCGATGGCGGCAACGACCTTCAACCAATACTGGCGTTCGGAGATTTTACCAAAGCCATCGTCGCGGACGCGGTGGGTGAGAAACCAGCCTCGCCCATTATCCAACCCCACGCGTACCCTGGCGCCACTCCAGAGCGCGAGAATCAGATATTTGCAAGTACCCCAGGCTGTGACTAGATGATGGAGTAAGACCAAGGTATCGTACTGGCGACGACGCAATGTCAGGGCGAAACGAACGCCAGCGAGCAGGGCGCGTGGTGAGAAGATGCCGCCAACCTGATCGAACAGGGACTTATCGAAGATCAGCACATCGTCAATATAAGGTGAGCGCTGGAGTCCAGCTGCGCCGCCTTGATTGGCTAATACGGTGATGGTGGCAGCCGGGTAGCGTTCACGTAAGGCCCGCAGGGCTGGGGTGATATTGATCATATCGCCGAGGGCAAAGAGTTTGACCACCAGGATTCGCGCAGGTGGTGGATCGATGGCGGTTGGTGTGACGAAATGCCGTGTCCCACGTTGATGATACGCTGGCGCGGTGCGTTTGCCCTGCCACCGCGTAGCCAGAGCGGTGAACCAGGCAGGGTGCCGTGTTGTTGCTTGGTCATGCGCTGGCATTGGTGAGTGATTCCTCATTGTGCCTGCTCGCCTACAGTAGTCAGGACAGCGAGCGTCTGGCGGGCGGTCTGCCCCCAGGAGAATTGTGCAGCTCGCGCCAGTCCCCGCTCGCGCAACGTCTGGCGTAGTGATTCGTCGCGGAGCAGTGTCGCCAGTCCAGTTGCAATTGCTGCACTGTCGAGTGGATTGACCGTCAGGGCGGCATCGCCCACGACTTCGGGTAATGAACTGGTATTACTGGTCAGCACTGGGAGGCCACAGGCGAGCGCTTCCAGCGCTGGCAGGCCAAACCCTTCCGATAGTGAAGGAAAGGCTAACACTGTTGCGCCGTTATAAACAATCGGCACGTCAGCATCGGGCAGATAATCGGTGAGATCAACGCGGCCATACGCTGGCGAATCTGGCCGGGTGATTGCGGCAAAGATCGGATCAGCCAGCCAGCCGCGCCGCCCGACCAGCACGAGACGGTGCGGAAACCCCGCCCGACAAAGTTCCTCGAATGCCGCCAGGGTGCGACCAAGGTTCTTGCGTGGTTGCAAAGTACCGACAGCCAGAATATACGGTTGTCGGAGTCCCAACCGCGCTAACCCTTGCTGTACGACCGTCGCTGGCAGTGGCCGGAACCGTGGATGATACCCGTGCGGAATCACCACGATCTTCGCCGGATCGATCTGGTAGCCTGCTTGCAAGTCGCGTGCTGTCGCTGCTGATGGCACGATCACTTTCTGGGCGACGGTGGCGCTCCAACGCGTAGACCAGTGGAGATATTGCCGTGATTGCCAGGGGTGTGCTTCGGGAAAGTCGCGGTACCCCAGGTCGTGAATGGTGACGACTGTACGCGGATGAGCCAGTGGCACAACGTGGGCCGGGACAAAGAGCAGGTCAGGGGGCTGCTGGATCATTTCGAGCGAGAGGCGTAGGTGAGTCCAGAGGCGCGGCCAGGGAATCAGCCGCGCTCGGAAGTTGGCGGGCAGGTGCAACGGTGGTCGATCTCGGGCATTCAAATAAAGGCGGTAATCGTGCTGCTGATCGATTGCGCCGAGTGCTTCAAGGAGTTGCACCGAATACTGCTCGGTTCCAGTTCGTTGCTTGGTGACTACACGGCTGGCATCAACGCCGATCAGCAGGCTCATCGCGGCACCGCTGTAGGGAGTAATTCGGCAACGACCGTGAGAACGTCAGCGACGCTGATAGCGAGCATACAGGCAGCTCCACGCGGGCGCGTTGGCGTGAGGTCGCCACAGTGGATGCAGTGCATTCCTGCATGAATGACCCGCTGGCGCTGCAGATCACCCCAAGGGCCGAACCGTTGCGGGTCGGCTGGACCGTAGAGGTGAATCGTTGGTACGCCTGCGGCGACTGCCATGTGGAGTGCCCCGCTATCTGGCCCAATGACGAGTGCACAGTGCCGATAGAGCGCGATCAGTTGGCCGACATCAGTCTGCCCGGTGAGATTAAGCACCATATCAGGTGGTAGGGCGGCGGCGACTGCATTAGTAAGCGCGGCGTCACCAGCACTGCCAGTAAGGATGATTGTTGCGCCGTAGGCCGTGATCAGGTGTTTGGCGACCGCCGCTAGCCGCCCCTCGTCCCAGAGTTTTACTGGCACTCCTGCGCTGGGGTGAATCGCGACCAGCGGGCCACGGTTAGCGACATCGTGGAGGAGATGGGCAGCGTGTTGTTGGGCAGGTTCGCTGGGCTGAAAGCGCAGCGGGTATTGGAGCGGCAACGCCGTTGTTGGCAGCGTGCGTGCAATGGCTGGCTCCCCGCCTGCTGCCTGCACCACCGCCTCGACCAGCCGGAGATTGCCAACGGCTGCGTGTTCTGCGGTGGGAAGAGGCAGACTGTCGGTGAGAAATGGCAATACATCAGCCTGCGCGAAGCCAAAGCGCCGGGGAATCCCGATCCGTGCCGCGAGCAAGGCTCCCCACCAGTGGTCGTCACGCATGATCAGCGCCGTATCAAACTGCTGCGCTTGCCACTGGCGGGCAGTTTTTTCCAGCAGCTGATAGGGGCTGAGTGGATTCCCTTTTGGCTGGCGGGTGAAGCCTGGAAAGTCCAGCGTGAGTAACTGGTCATAGTCGGGATTCTCCGCCAGAATTGGTTTACTCCACGGCCCAATCGCGACCGTAATCCTGGCAGCGGGCAACTGCTGTCGTAGGAGATGCAACGCTGGGGCGAGCCAGAGAATATCGCCGAGATGGTCTGGACGGATGACCAGAATGTGCTTTGGCGCCCAATGGTCTGCCTGCGGCTGGCGACGTTGCAGCAAGCGCCCACTCAGTTGCAGTAGTTGTCGCCGGATGCGGGCTTTCTTACTGGGCATTATCGGGCCTTTGCTCTGCTCAGGACGCGCTCGGTTGCTGCAAGCACTTGCTCAACTGCTATTGTATCGATAACGCGGGGGAGCGCAGTGAGGTTGCTGCGCGTGAGGTCGCCACGTTGCAGACCAGGGCCACAGGTCTGTGGGTCCCAGACCGCTTCACTGATCTGATCGGTCGGGCCATACTGTGCGGGGTCAGTTGGGCCGAAAATCGCCACGACGGGCGCACCAGCGGCCTCGGCCAGATGGGTGGTGCCAGCGTCGTTGCCCAGATAGAGTGTGGCGTGTGTGCAGAGCGCGGCGAGTGCTGGCAGCGTGAGGCGTTCGCAGAGGTCGACGGCTGGCGTGGGTAACGCCGCCTGGGTAGCATCGACCAATGGGCGGTCACTGGCTGCACCAACGATTACTACTGTGCCGCCATAGCTGGCTTGCAGGGTGGCGGCAACAGCGGCGAAGCGCTCGGCAGGCCAGCGTTTGGCATCCATCGTTACGCCGGGGTTTGATCCGCCGCCGGGGTGGATGATAAAGATTGGCGGTTGTACCTGGTTATCCATCAGTAATTGCTCAACCTGGGCCATTGCCGCCGCTGTTGGCTGATAATGTGGTCGTCGCGTCGTTGCCGCGAGGCCCAGCGCCTGCGCGAGATCCAGCGCCAGATCCGTTTCGTGGCGAATCTCGCGAACTGGCACACGCCTTGTCAAGGCAAAGCCACGGCCTGCGGAATCAAGGCCGACCCGCTGCGGAACCCCTGCCAGCGCCAGTGCTAGTGCGGGGAGTGGTGAGCGTTCAGGAATAACGGCAAGGTCAAAGCGACCCAGGCGCACTTTGCCGATGATGCGGACCCAGTCGCGCCAGGACGGCTTGTCGGGCAAGAGGAGCAGGTGGTCGAGATGGGGGTTGCCTGTCAGCCCCGCTGCAGACCATTTGCCAACAGCATAGGTGATCGTTGCTGCTGGATAGGCCGTATCCAGGGCCGCCAGCAGTGGCGTCATCATCAGCGTATCGCCAAGGCAGCAACGCCGGAAGACGATGATCCGTGCTGGCGGATGGCGCATCTTCCGGCGTGGCGCTACTGCAACGATTGGGCGCAAGAGTGTACAGGCAATGGTGATTGCCGCCTGCCGCAGCTGGCCAATCAGTTCGCTCATTGGCCAGCCTTAGCCACCGGGCGCTTCCGCGCTGGTTGGTGCTGTGGCAAGGGCAAACAGGAGTTCACCTTTGGCGGCCAGCACACCATCAACAGTGGCTGTTGCCGTTCCCTTGCCGAAGCCCGCCCGGAATTTGCCCAGTGCCACTTCTAGCCGTAACTGATCGCCGGGGACTACCTGCCGCTTGAAGCGAACACCATCGATACCAGCGAAGAACGGGATCTTGCCGCGGTTCTCAGGCATTTGCAGCAGGGCGACTGCGCCAACCTGGGCTAATGCTTCAATGATCAATACTCCGGGCATTACTGCGTACTCGGGAAAGTGGCCGACAAAGAAGGCATCGCCGTGACTGACATTCTTGATCCCGACGGCCCGTACCCCCTCCTCAATTTCGAGAATACGGTCAACCAGGAGCATTGGGTGCCGATGCGGGATGAGTTGCTGAATCTGGCGACTGTCAAGCATCGTTCCTCCGCTATCGTTACTATTCTCAGCCGAGAATCCCCGCCTCAACGCGAATCATCTGCTCGCGTGATGGCCCTACGCCGATCAACGCAACCCGAGCGCCGAGCGTTTCCTCAATCTTGTCGATATACCGGCGAGCGGCAGCGGGCAGGCCGTCGAGTGACCGCGCTTCGCTGGTGTCGCTCTGCCAACCCGGCAGTGTTTCATAGATTGGGGTAACGGGCGGCCACTGGCCTTCGCCTGCTGGTGGAGCTGTCAGCTTCTGTCCCTCGGCCTGATACCCGACGCAGATTTTGAGTTCTGGCAAAGTATCGAGAATATCAAAACGGGTCAGGGCGATTCGTTTTACGTCGTTGAGGCGCACTACATAACGGCCAACGACGGAATCAAACCAACCGCAGCGGCGGGGGCGACCCGTGGTCGTGCCGTATTCCTGACCACGTTCGCGGATATGGTCGCCGGTGGCGTCGGTCAGTTCGGTGGGGAATGGCCCACCACCAACTCGGGTACTGTAGGCCTTGAAGACGGCGAGGGTTTCGCTGACTTGTGTAGGGGCAATCCCGGCACCAGCGCAGGAGCCTGCTGCGGTGGGGAATGACGAGGTGACATAGGGGTAGGTGCCAAAGTCGAGGTCGAGCAAGGCGGCCTGTGCGCCTTCGACCAGCACTTCGTCGCCACGGTCGAGTGCATCCTGCACGAGGAGTTCGGTTGGGGCGATATATCGCTCCAATTGCTCAGCAAAAGCGAAGCACTCTTCGAGAATCTGCTTGGCATCGAGAGGTGGAGCATCGTATAGGCTAAGGATTTTGTTCTTGCGCTCGACCAGATCTTGCACCTTTACGGTGAGAAACGATTCGTCTTGCAGATCGGCGACCCGAATTCCCGTGCGGCTGGCGCGGTCGGCGTAGGCTGGCCCAATCCCCCGCCCGGTTGTGCCAATTGCTGACCCCCCGCGCTGTTGTTCTTCAAGTTTATCGATCAGCGGGTGCCAGGGCATGACGAGATGGGCACGGTCGCTAATATGGAGGCGTGAGGTGTCGATACCAGCCTTGTGGAGAGTCGCTAACTCCTCCAGCAAGCCTTTGGGATCGATAACAACACCGTTCCCAATAATCGAAGTGGCCTGCTGATGGAAGACTCCGGCTGGCACGAGATGCATCTTGAATTTACCGAAGGGGTTGAGGATAGTATGTCCGGCATTGTTCCCGCCCGTGGCACGTACAACCATTGCTGCGTGTTCTGCCAGGGCGTCGACGATCTTCCCTTTGCCTTCATCGCCCCATTGCCCGCCGATCACTAACCGCGCTGGCATTCTTTCCCGTCCTCTCAACTGCGTGATCACCACTGTCGACGCCGACAGGGCGTGGCACGAGTATATCGTTGACCGGGATCAAACTATAGATGATCTGGACGCAGAAGAAAAGGCTGAATGGCGTACGTAGTAGGGCAAGTGCCGTATATTACTGATAGGCATAAGTGAGGTACGGCTTGATCGCTGCCTATATCATGAAAATGAAACCTTACCAGATGCGGGAGGGCAGCCTCTGCTTGCTGACGCATAAAGTTTGAGGCGGAGGGTATCGATACCCTCCGCCTCAAGTAGTGTTGGTTGTCCCGTTAGTTGGCTACCCCCGCAGGAGCGGCTGCATCGTCACGCAGGCGAGTGAAGAGTTCGCGCTGCTCATTGGTCAGGTGGGTTGGCAAGACCACGTTGACGCGGGCGATCAGGTCGCCATGACTATCGTCACTGGTACTCCGGCGCAGGCCTTTCCCCCGCAGGCGGAATTGCCGCCCATTCTGGGTTTCGGCAGGGATGCGTAGGGCGAGGCGACTGCTGAGCGCTGGCACCGTTGTTTCACCGCCAAGTACTGCGGTGTAGAGCGGTACATCAATCGTTGTGATGAGGTCGTCCCCTTCACGCTGGAACCGCGCATGGGGCAGCAGGCGGATCCGCAAGTAGAGGTCGCCATTGGGACCACCACCGTAGCCAGGGCCGCCCTGTCCAGCCAGTCGAACGCGCCCGCCATCCTGCACCCCTGCCGGGATTTTGGCTTCGATGCGGCGTGTTTGCACCGTGGTGCCAGTGCCACCACAGGTGGGACAGCGCCGATGATCCACGATCCCCTGGCCACCACAGGTGGCGCAGCGCACTGGGGTTTGCAACTCCAGGCCCCGCGTGGTGCCTTTGTCTGCTTCTTCCAGCGTGAGTGCAACTTCGTATTCATGGTCTTCACCGCGTCGCGCCCGGGGTTGGCTGTAGCCACGAGTGCGCCCGCCACCGCCAAAGAGCGTCTCGAAGAAGTCGGAAAACTCACCATCGCCAAAGTCGGTATATTCCACCCGTTGCCCACGACCGCCCTGAGACTGCCCGCTAAACCACTGGCTAAAGTCGGCCTCGCCCTGTGGACTCGCCCCTTGGGCCTGCTGATAGCGTTGCCAGTCGGCGCCAAATTGGTCGTACATTTTGCGCTTTTCAGGATCGCTGAGGACTTCGTTTGCCTCGTTTACTTCCTTGAAGCGGGCTTCGGCAGTGGCGTCACCCTTATTGACATCGGGGTGATATTGGCGGGCAAGTTTACGAAATGCCGAGCGAATTTCCTTCTCGCTGGCATCACGCTTAATCCCTAATGTTTGATAGTAGTCCTTAAAGTCCATCGCCACTCCCTACCTCATCACGTACGCGTTATTATACCCCCGCGCACGCTGATCTTCCTTACTCCTCCAATTCTACACCTTGCGTCGCTCTGTGTCAACTTTGGTGAGTGTGATCTGTGTGGTTTGCGGCACCAAAAAGCCCGCCGCAAGGAACCACTTGCGGCGGGCGAAAGGGCAATATCTACACTTACCCCACGGCGTAGCCGCGGGATTTGCGCCTGCGACGTTTGCTCCAAAGCCGCCAGGTCCAGAAGGCCATGAAGAATAGGGCGATCAGGAAGAAGATGACAAAGAATGGCATGAAGATCGCCACCAACGTCCCGACCACCGCGAGAATATCTTCGAAGATGCTGACAACTGGATTACCCATGCCTACTGTCGAAGCCGTAACGAATGGGCGGATAGAAGTTTTCGTTGCATGAACGCTCCCCGCCATCAGAAGCCCAAGCACGGCTGCCAGGACAGGGTTGAGGGTGCCTGCGCCATTGCTTGAGAGCAGGAGTACTCCACCAGCAGCAGGGCGAATGACTGTGTTGATAATGTCATTGACGCTATCTACCCCCGGTACCTTGTCGGCAAGCACCTCAACGAGCAGTAAAACTACGAGAACGCCAAGGCCAACATTGCTCCCCAGCACACTATATGGTTCGCTGAGATCGGCATAACCAAACCGATTGGCAATTCCGAGCAGCAAGAGGGGGATATAGGCATTGAGTCCCGCTGCTCCGGCCAGACCAAAGCCACTGAGTACGCCATCCATGAGCGTTCCCTGACCTTTCGGGCGCGCCTTTTAGTAGGGGCGCGCTTCCTGATTCTGCTGCCCATACCCAGGCTGATTCAGTCCTTCGGCTTGCCGATGGGCCTGACCATAAAGGTGATAGGTCACCAGTTGCGTATAGAATGCGGTGAATGCGACACCGATACAGACGACGATCAGCCCCAAGCCAGCAATGAGTGGGAGGGCAAACGCAGTCAACAACGCGATCACGACATAGGTGCTAGCGTTCTGGCGGAAGGTATTGACGATGGCGCTGAACTGAAACGCTGCGCCAATATCGCTAGTGGCGGCATAGCGGCCCATCGCGATTGGCAGAATCAGGGCAGTGAGGATACTTACGAGCCAGGAGACACAACTGCCAACCAGCCCAATCCCGCTGACTGCCGCCATAACGCCACTGTTTGGGGTTGAATTGGTGGCGCTGTTGCTGATTGATGCCATGATCGATGGTAATTGAAATGCGCCGCTGATGATCGCCGCTGGTAAGCTATACACGAATGAAACGAGAAAGGCCTTCAGTCCATCAACCAACCGCTCTCCCCAGTTATCCCACTCGGGCAGGGGGCGGGCATTGCCAGCGATGACATTGCGACAAAGCTGCACGACATAACCAAGGAGGATCAGCGCGATTGGGATCCAGCCGATGACGGTAATGATCAAAACGAACATCGCGATCCCAAGGAGACCACCGATCGCCACCTTCTTGACCCAATCGGGGTCCTCCATCACGAATGTGAATGACTTGCCAATATCCAGATTCATTCTACACTCCACTCCCTAGACGTTCTACGATCTTTACTGGCTAAGCCTTCTCAGCCTCAAGGTTAGATACGCAAGGTGGGCTCTTGACGCTACATCCCCGCTTGTGTAGCACAGACTGTGCCAGTTTATTTCACTACCACCCGAAGCAGCATTGTACACTATCCGTGCTAGCCTTGTGCCGCCTAAGCGGTAATCAGTGAGCCCAGCTACCTTGTTGGGCAAAGAGCGTTTCTGTTGATTGGTACGTTGCCATTGCAGTACCAGATCAGCATAGTGTCAGGCTGGTATTGGCGAGGAAGATGAGGTGAGGATGTCCACAAGCCAGATCGCGATCGCTCCCTTCCTCAATCTGTTGCTCTTTGTATTGTTCGTCAGTGGGATGGGTGCAGGTGCTCGCTGGCTGGAACGGCGGTTTTGCCAGGAGGAAGATCGGGCTGAGGCAGTGCGTGATGAAGCTGGAACGGCGTCGCTGCAACCATCCCGCGCCGCCTTTGGTACCACACCATCAAGAATGCGCCGCCCGATCATGGGCAGCAAACGCTGGCCGGATTTTGCCCACTGGCTCGCTGTACCAGTTCATGCGCTGTGGCTGGTTTTTGGTGTGACTGTGGCTGTTCAGCTCCTATTTATTGGGCGGATACCCGCGGCGCTCAATCTGATGGAACTTGGCTTTGCCGGTGAGACGCTGAAGATCTTGCAAGGGCAGGGGCCAGGGATCTTTGGCCTGGATTGGGCCGGGCAACCAAGCTGGGCGAGTTATCTTCTGGCGCTAGCGTGGCAGCTTTTTGGAGCCGATCTGTTTATTGCGCGAGCGGTGTTTGGGCTGATTATGGCGGCAGCAGCCCCTTTGCTGTTCCTCCTACTGATCAGATTTGTAGCCGTATTGCCAGCAATGCTGGCCGCCATTCTCTTTGGGTTTTCGCAGCCGTGGTTACAGGTATCGCGGCAGAATTGGTTGTTTGGGGTTTGGCTTACGCTTACCCTCCTGGCTGCCTGGTTGCTGATGCGGGCCTTAGAACGACAACAACTGCGCCACTGGATTTTCTGGGGCGTATCGTTGGGTGTGTTGTTGTACAGCTATCCATTTGGCCGATTATCTGTGCTAGGGTTATTCCTCTACCTGGGTGGGCGGCTCTGGCTGCGTCGGGCGCAGCTTGAGGCTATGGGCTGGCAGAACGCTCTGTATGGTGCGGCCCTGGCGTTCTTGCTCTGTTGTCTGTTTGCCCTGCCGCAACTGCTGAGTGCCCTTGGACAAGGGCAGCCCATCGCGATCACCAAATTGCTCCTTGTGCCAGCCCTATCGACCGCGGGGCAACAGGCAGCGCAGACGCAAATCCGCTGGCCTGATCCCCTGAGTTGTCTGCTGGGGATTGCGGGGTTAGCGACTCTGGTGGCCCAGCGGCGACGTGTCGGGCTGTGGTGGGGTTTAGCGCTGCTCGTGCCACTCGTTGCTCTGCTTGGCGGAAGTTTGCGCGGGGCGGCACTGCTGGTCGCCCTGCCCCCGTTCTTCGGGCTGGTGGCGATCTTCCTGGATCGCTTATGGCAACGGGCAGGCGGGCAGGCTGCTGCGGTGCATACGGCGGTGCTTGGCTGGATCTTCGTACTGGCACTGGCGAACTTTGGCTTTTTTTCAGCCTGGGTGAATAGTGCAGCGGCGATCGCCGAGGCTGGCCCGACTGTGCCAACGAGCGATTTTTACCTGTGGCGTGATTTTCAACTGGCCCAACTCGCCGAACAACAGGGACTGATTTCAGTGCAGGCATTCAACGATTTGCCAGTTGCCACTATTGTCGAGCGAATTGCGCTTGCGCGTGAAGCCGCCGGTGCGTTGGCTGGGGAGGGCGCGCTGCGTAATGATCTGGCGACTGAAGTTGCTACCTTTGGCAAAGGCGGTGATGGTGTGGGGCAACTCCGTGCGCCACAAGCCGTGGCCATTGATCGCGCAGGGAATTTCTACGTGTTGGATGTCAAGCGCGCGCTGGTGCTGACGTTTGGCCCACAGGGGCAACCCATTACTGAGTGGTCACCCCTGGCTGACTGCCCGCATCCCCAGGCACTGGTGATCTTGCCCGACCAGACGTTGTTATTAGTTGATAGCGATACGGGTAAACTGGTGCAATATGATCTGGCGGGAAAACTGCTTGGTTCGTGGCAACCACTGCCGCAACCAGGAATTGTCCGCGGCATGAATCTGGGCACTGATGGTCAGATCTATCTGGCCTATACCGCGCGCAACCAGGTGGTTGCCCTACCCGCTAATGCATTAGCGGATGGGCAGGGTAAGGCGGTCACTCCTGCGAAGGGCAGCGAATACTCGCAGCCGACTTCCGCTACCATGAGCGCCCGCAGCATACTGTTTGTGTACGAACCAGATAGTAAACGACTGCGCGGATACAGCGCGAATGGCAGCGTCCTTTTTACGCGCACTGCGCCAGGTGCCAGTACGTTACAGGCCGGGGCGATTGCCATCCTGCCCGATGGACGGTTGGCCCTGGCCGATAGCGGCCAACGCCAGGTATTGATCTACAGTGCCAGTGGCACATTGCTTGGCTCATTTCCCGTTACCGGGCAGCCGCAAGGAATCGCTATCACCGCTGATGGGCACGTGGTGGTTACCGATCGTGAGGGCGGCCAGATTCGGATCTATCAGCTAAAGACCCCCTAGCAACGTTTTTGGCCTGGAGCCACCCTGCTAGGATCAAGCCTACCGTGATGAGCAAGAGGGCGGCGGACCAACTGCCGCGTAGCCCGAATGGAGAGAGAGCGTAGGGCTGAAACGAGGGGATCACTTTCGGCCACTCCCAGCCAAAGTGCGCCGCCCAGGTGGCAAAGAGCTGGTTCATCCCGTCTGGTTGGTTATACATCAGTTGCGGATCAGCCAGAAAGCCAAGCATGATCAGCAGGCCTGGTACGCCGAAGATCGCCACAATGGCGATTGCTGCACGCGGGCGGATTGTCCTGGCCCAGCAGGCAATTGGGGCGATCGCGAGTGGCACAATTGGCGCGAGGTATCGTGCGGCTGGGCCCCATTCACCCCACCATACGCGATAAAAGGCGACTAACCCCAGGTAGGGCAAGACCACGGTCAGAATTGCCCAGAGATCAGTTTTGCGCGATCGCCAGAGTGCGCCTAGCCCCAGCGTGGCAAGTAGGTAGATTGGGGCATGGATCAGCAGCCCCCACTGTTCATCTAGAAACAGGCCAAAGGCGGCATTGATGATCCAGGGCGGCGTGTTGAAGCCCGCATGATCCTGGGTGGACGGGAACGGTTGGCCATAAATGTAGAGGTAGTACGCCAGGAGCGCAACGGCGGCGATAGCTGGTGGGAGCAGCCCCGCAAGCCGATAGCCCCAGTTTCGTTCGCGTAGCCAGCCGCTCGCCAGGATGGCGATCAGCCCCAGCACAGCAGGGATAAATCGGGCGTGTAGCCAGGGAAGAATCGCCAACGCACAGCCAATGCCAAACCATTGCCAGCCGTTGTTTGCTGGTTCGCGTGAGCGCCGAAAGGTGTAGATGATCGCCAGTGCAGCGAAGGTTTCTGGGAAGATCAGGTAGGCATAGCTCATCAGCGGATTGGCGAAGACACAGGGAATTGCGAGCAGGCAGGCCACCCCCCAACCTTGACCATAACGGCGGGCCAATAACACTATATTGACCGCTACCAGGGCGGCAACAAGGTTGAGCAGCAGGATCGCGCCGAGGCGTCCGGCAATGAGATAGGGCAAGGTGATCAGCAGGACAACGCCAAAGCCGTGTTTGGAGTAGAGCCCAGGGCGCACACTGTGTGCTGGATGTGGCGGCAGCGTGCGTGGAAAGCCTGTCCACCCGCGCCAATCCGCTGGTAAGGGATCGGCTGGATAGAGGAGGTGGTAATCTAGTTGGTCATAGTTGTTGCGTTCATCAATATCGTGGTCTTGTACCAGTGAGAAGACCGTCATTACATAAAATGGCTCGTCACCAGTCAGCGGATTGAGTGTTGCCATGATCTGGGGGATGAAGCAGGCATAGATCGCCATGCAAACGATGACCATTCCCAAGAGGCGCGCTACCCGCATCGCCGTATTGCCCCCACTGGTAGCTGCTGATCTGTTCATCAATACGCTACAGCGTGTGCCGTGCGGGCGATTGCTTGGGTATACGCTGCTTCAGCCCGTCGCACGAGTCGTTCCCAGGCGAACTCTTGCCAGACTCGTGTGGCGGCAGCCGCGCCAATCGCGTGGCGGTGGGCGGAATTATTGAGGAGATCGCCGATTGCTGCGCCAAAGGCCTGAGCGCTGTTGGCTGCCGGGAATACCCCACTTTCTCCAGCCACCAGATATTCGCGATTTTGGCCGATGGGGTCCGCAACAATGGCGCGACCCGCGACCATCAGGTCGAGTGTTTTGACGGAACATTTCGCACGATTAATCAGCGTGTCGTCATAGGGCAGGATGGCGACATCGCCAACCGCCAGGGTCGCTGGTAAGGCTTGCCACTCAACCCACGGCAGATGCACGATCGCCTCGCTGACATTCGCTGCTTGGGCGGCTGCGAAAAAACTCTGTTCTTCGCCATAGAGCCCATTGCCTATCAGCAGCAATCTGGCGGTGGGGATCCGCTCGCGCACTGCGCGTAAGATCGCTATCGGGCGGGCAGGGGCAAACTCTACAAAACGGGTATAGAGCAGGATGGTTGGCTGATCGGCTAGCCCCAGTTCCTGCCGTCGTTGCTGCGCATATTGGCGTTTGGTGGCCCAGGAGCCATGCCGCTTCCCCGTGATCCCATTGGGTAGATAGCTGATCTGGCTGTGGCCCACGCCAAAGCTGCGTACCTGGGCTGCCAGGGTGCGACTGGCAGCAGTGACAGCGTGCGCCCGTCGTGGTACGTCGCGTTCTTGCCATGCAAAGAGTCGTTGTTGTGGACGAGTATAGAGCCCGCTATCGTTCCAGCCGCCCGCGCCTTCCCAATCATCAGTATCGACCACCAGTGGATAGCGGCGCTCTAACCCCAGGACCGCGAGTGAGCCGTGACCCTTTGGTTTGAACAGGTGGATGCAATCTGGGCGTAGCTCCCGAATTGCCGAGCGCAGGTGGTGAACGATCCCCGCTGTTTCCCAGCGTCGTGGCAAGGAGATGTGTCGAATTGTCACGCCGTCTTCAATCCACTGCTGACCGCTACGGGCTGGGTCATCCCAGGGCGGAATTAATAAAGTCACCCGCCAACCACGCGCCACTAATGCCGTGGCGAGCGGTAGTGCTCGGGTGCTGGTGGTGGCCTTGGGCGTGAGGCCAAACGGGGCCACCATGACAATGTGCTGTGCAACCATCGGCTCAGCTACCTCGCTGGAATCGCTATGTCAGTGCTTCAATCTGTTTGATGATACCAGTCGCCCAGTGATAGCGACAATGAGCGCTCATAAATTGATCTGGTGTCAAATAGGCTGAAGGCCAGTCAATTGACTGGCCTTCAGCGTTGATGCTATGCGTTGTGGAAATTAGTCGAGGGTGCGGAAGACAGAGATCAAGCGACCTTTAATATCGACATTGTTGGCATGAGTATAAATTGGGTCCATCGTCGTATTGGCGGGTTGGAGGCGAATCTGTGGGCCTTCGTAGTAAATCCGCTTCAAGGTCGTTGCTCGCTCTTCCTTCAACCAGGCTGCGACAATCTCCCCCGATTCGGCGGTATCTTGCTGGCGCAGAATAACCAGATCGCCGTCATCAACCAGTGCGTCGATCATTGACTTCCCCTTCACGCGAAGGGCAAAGAGGTTATCAAGCCGCGCTGGGAGCAGATCCAGGTTGACCTCGATATTCTCAGCAAACTCACCTTCGGCCAGGTCGTCGGGAATATCGATCGGTGTACCAGCGGCAATTTGCCCGAGCAAGGGGATTGCCGTAACCCGGTTGCCGTTGTTGCCAACCGCGTTCACGACCTCGATACCCCGCGAGATGTGCCGATTGCGCCGAATCAGCCGCCGATCTTCGAGGATATTCAGATTGTAGTCCACCACGCTGGTGGAAACAGGCTTACCACTGGCGGCGGGCTTCAAGTACCCCTGAATCTCGCGGATCGTTGG
>JBDHWF010000085.1:0-18064 GCA_039810045.1 Chloroflexia bacterium | reverse complement strand
GCCGAATCCCGCGTGGTGTGCGGAATCCACAAACGAAAACGCCCAACCGAGAACGGTTGGGCGTGGTGTATTGGTGGTGGAGCCCTAACGGAAATCGAACGGGCATCTATAACCCGGTAGGAATGTAGCGGAAATCGGCGGAAGTGCAGCCGGCCCGCCAAGTCGCACCGTTGTTCCGTCGTTGTTCAGACTGTGCTTGACCACCAGTGTCGGCATGACTATGATCCGCTCCGGAACAACAACTGAACAACGAGGTGTGGCATGGAAAAGCGTTTTGTGGCGACCCTGAGCCGGTCGCAGGGTCGCAGTGCATGGGCGGTGATCTTCCGCCACCCGGTTCGGGTTGATCCGAACACTGGCAAGCCGGGCTTGCGAGTCCGCCAGGGGCTCGGAACGTCCGACGAAGCCGAGGCCAACGATCTGAAGGATCAACTCAACCAGCTACTGGCAGAGGAGAGCTTCTGGAGCTTGCCGGCCAGGGCGGAGGCTGAAAAGCGGTTCCATCGCCGAGTTGTCGAGATCTTCTATCACGGCATGGAACCCGAGCAGAGCGACTTCGGCGCGATCCGCGAGTCGATCATTCCGCTGCCGACATCGAAGGATTCCGACTATCGGCGGGCGCTGCTCCTCGGGACGACCGGTGCCGGCAAGACGACGCTGCTTCGGCAGTTGATCGGCACGGACCCGGAGACCGAGCGCTTTCCGTCGACATCGACGGCAAAGACCACGGTGCACGAGACCGAGGTCGTGCTTGCGCCAGGCCCGTACAAGGCTGTGGTCACCTTCTTCCCTGTCGACGAAGTCCGCGAGCATTTGAACGAGTGCATCTCCGAGGCCGTGCTGTCCGCCTACCGTGGCGACGGCGACGGTGAAGTGCTGCGCAAGCTGTTGATGCATGTGAACCAACGGTTCCGCTTCAACTACGTGCTCGGCAACGGGCCGCAGGCGGCAGGCACCGACGACGATGAGGATGACGAGGACGACGCCGCGGAGCCGACCGAGGAGACCGCTGCTGACTTCGCAATCGATCTTGACGCCACCAATGCGCTGCTGACGAAGACGTTGACGGCGTTGCGCGCCATCGCCGCCCGCCACGGCGACCAACTGAAGACCGAGTTGGGCGCCACCGACGAAAAGGACCAGCGGGTCGTCGACGAGCTGTTCGAGGAGGAGCTTGATCGCCGGCTTCGTGAAGACGATGAGTTCCACCGCATCAGCGACGAGCTCATGGACGAGATCGAGCTTCGTTTTTCGCTGCTTGCAGATGGCGCGGTGCGCCGCAACAAGCAGGGCTGGCCGCAATCGTGGTCGTGGGAGACCGACGACCGTGCGACCTTCATCAAGACGGTCACGCGCTTCTCCAGCAATCACTCCTCACGCTTCGGGCGCCTGCTGACGCCGCTGGTTAACGGAGTCCGAGTGTCCGGCGCGTTCCTGCCGGCGTGGAACAGCGGCCAGCAGCCCAAGCTCGTGCTTCTCGACGGTGAAGGCCTGGGCCACACGCCCAAGTCCGTGGCGGCCCTCTCGACCTCGCTGACGCGGCGCATCGAGTCGACGGATGCCATCGTGCTCGTCGACAACGCTGTTCAGCCGATGCAGGCCGCGCCAGTTGCGGCCATGAAGGAGATGATCACGTCGGGCAGCGCCAGCAAGCTGCTGCTCGTGTTCACGCACTTCGACGAGGTCAAGGGCGACAACCTGCCCAATGCAGCGGCCAAGGAGCAGCACGTCCTGGCTTCCGCCGAAAACGTCCTCGCCTCCATTGGCGAGGAACTGGGCCCGTTCGCGGAACGAGCGCTTCGCGGCCGTCTGAAGGATGCCTGCTTCTTCGTCGGCGGGATCGACGAGGACCTGGATGCCACGAAGAAGACCCAGAAGCGGACCATCGGTCAGTTGCAGGCCCTGTTGGCCGCCATCGATGTCATCGTGGAAAAGCCGGCGCCCGTCCTCGCGCAGCCGGTGTACGACCGCATGAATCTCGTCCTGGCCGTGAAGAACGCGGCCGAGAGCTTCCACGATGCGTGGTGGCCGCGCCTGGGCCTCGACTACAAGCCCGGGGTCAGCAAGGAGCACTGGAAGCGTATCTGGGCATTGAGCCGAAGACTCAGCACGCCCGGCCTCGGCGACGAGTACGACAACCTCAAGCCGGTCGCGGATCTACGCAAGCAGCTGCAGGATCGGCTCTACGTGCTGCTGCAGAACCCGCTCCGGTGGGACCCCGCCGAGCCGACCGACGACGCGCACAAGCAGCAGGTGTTTGACGGCCTGGCCAACGCGCTGTCCACCAAAACGCTGGACCTCGCTACTCGCCGCGTTCGAGCCGAGCGGATGCCGGAATGGCAGTCGGCTTTTAACCAGTCCGGGCGTGGTTCCAGCTACGCGCGCGCGTCGATCATCGGCGAGCGCATCTACGAGCGGGCTGCGCCGATTCCTGACGTCACCCCTTCGCCGGATCGCAATTCCTTCCTGCACGAAGTGGCGGCTGTGGTCGAGAGCGTCTGCGAAGAGGTCGGCGCCAAGCTCGCGTAGTTGACGGTCACAGACATTCGTGGAGGGGCGCGCCCCGGAGCGAGGCTAGGCTTGCGCTTGCCAGCGGTCTCGCTCGGCGGTCACCGGAGCCATCAGCGCGCGGAGCTTGGTGACCGCATCCGATGCGACATGCGGCAGGGAGGTGAAGACGATCTTCCTGCCGCCATCCAAGCGCCACGGGCTGAACTGCTCGGCCTGCGGGATCGACGGCCGGGCGGGATCCAGCGGGTACGCCAGTACACCCCAGGACACCCTGCCGACTGCAGGAATGAACCGGCCGAGATACGCGGCCATCTGGTACAGATCCTCGCGCTGCGGACCATTCGGCGCGCTTGCGGACGGATGCAGCGACTTGTACTTTGCATCCACCACCCCTTGAACCTGCCCTCCGGCGTGGAGGATCGCGTCCGGGATCAGCGTGCCCAACCCCTGGCCCGTGACGTCGCTATGGAGCATCTTCTTGGTGGCAGCCTTCTCCCGGGTGCCGTGAGTCACGGTCAGCGGTGCGGCAGCCTTTCGCAGCACGCTGAGCACGTACATCTCCCACAACTCGGCCACGTCAAGCAGGACCCCCTTAGTCTCGCCACTGGCATCGACGTCGGCAGCAAGGCCTCTGCGGTTCGCAATCTGCCGGGAGAGTTCCGCGATGGGCGCGAAGCCTGCCGTGATCGGCGTGTAGCGAATCTTGTCGAGTTCGGTTTTGGTCGGCACGCGCGGGCGCGCACCCGTGACTGACATCAGGTTCGGGATGAGTTCCTTCGCGCGTGCCGGCATCCACTGCTCGTCGGGCACGCCAAGCCAGCGACGCAGTACCTCATAGGCGGCGACGATGGCGTCAGACGCAGCGTGGTCCAGCGATCGCTCGGAGCGTATGGACACGACTTGGCCGCCGCCTGCAGCGATCATCCGAAGCGACGCCGCGACATCGAGCCGTCCTCGAATCGTCGGACCCTTCGTGGCGACATCCCGGCGCAGTGCTGGAAGCCCGTGTCGTGCTGCCTCGACAAACCCGTGCGCCCAGACGGACGCCAGCAGCTGGGCGATGAAGGATTCGTCCTCCCGCAGCTTTCCTGGTGCGTCGGTCAACACGACTGACGTTGCCTCGAAGAGCCAGCTCCGCAGAGTTGCCAGGCCGAAACGCGGCTCGATGGTCAGACTGTGCCCCTCAAAGGACAGCGATCCAACGTATCTGCCGGCCCACCACGTGCCATCCCAGGCACAGTAGACGACCGGCTCGTCCTCGTCACGCTCGCCGGAAACTGGGACCACGAGATCCGTCGCGCGTACGTTGGTCGCGAGTCGGCGAAGCCAGGCAGCCTCTGCAGCCGTCGGCTGCGGCGCGAGCGGCGAACAGTCGCGCGCGACGAGTCTCACTCGGTCACCGTGGGCTTGAGGAGAACTTTCGACAGCCGGTCAAGCTCCGCGTTGCGGGCAGTCGCATCCAGCCCGGCGAGGTACTGCTCCAGCAACGGGCGAAGGGATAGGTTCCACACCTGTACCACCGGCTCAAGGGCTTCGCCCTTCTTGTTCCAGAGGTAGTTCTGCTTGCGCGTCGGTCGTGGCCCGAGGAAATTGCGCAAGAACACGACCACGTCGAGCAGATAGGTGTGCCCGATTTCGTACTGGGCGCCAAGCAGCGGGCTGTCGTGGATTTCCCTGTTCAACGCCGCTGCTGCTGCGGCCAGCTTGCGGAAGTCCGGTTCGATGCGATCCCAGTCCAGGCCCGACTTCAGATCCCTCCACCTGGCCTCGGCAGCACCGACCAGCGCCTCGGGGTCAAACGGACACAGCAGCCACAGGAAGCGTCGGCGCAGCGCGAAGTCGATCTGCTCGATGGACTGGTCGATCAGATTCATGGTGCCGATCACGAAGAGATCGTCCGGGATGCGCAGCTTCATCGCAGCCCCATCACCGTCGCGGGCTGGAAGTTCAATGGTCTCGTTGCGGTCTTCAAGCAACGAGAAGCATTCGCCAAGCATCCGGCTCAAGTCGGTCCGGTTCATCTCGTCGAGGATCAGGACGTGTGGCAGCCGTTCCGTGCGAGGCTTCTTCTCGATGTCCTCAATGAGCCGGGGCAAGTAGCCCGCCCGATACTCGGTGCCCCCGCCGTTGGAAATGTGAAGCGCCCGGATGAAGTCCTCGTAGCTGTACGCCGGGTGCAGCTGCAATCGGTGGACGTTGTCCTGGATGGCGGCATCAATGACGGACTGAGACTGAAAGTACCGAGCCGGCCCCATCTGGCTCAAGGCGGCGGATCGAATGACGCGCTCCGCCAGCTTCTTGGCGCGGAATGTCTTGCCGGTGCCCGGAGGCCCGAAAAGAACGATCTGCTTCTTGTGCTGGATGACCTCCAGCGGTGCCCCCTCAGATGCGCCCTCGCTGTCGTCGTACCACGCCTCACGGAGCGGCGACCAGTAAAAGTCAAGCTGCTGATTCGGCAACAGCTTCTCGAGCTCGCACCTGATGGCCAGGATCGCGCGGTCTTCGTCCTCCGACTCAGTGCTGACCAACCCGGAGAACGCCTTGACGATTCTCCTCTTGTGGCTGCTGCTCGCGATTCGCTCGAAGTGATCCGGAAACAGCAGGTACACCAGCATGTGTCGCAGCTGCTTGGACTCCGCATCCTCGATGCTGTCGACGAAATCCTGAAAGAGCCAGGGGTCCGCTGCGACCACTGCCTGCCGGTCTGGAGGCAACTTCTTCCATGCGATGACGAGATCGATCAGAAACGCAATCTCGAATGGTCGACGGGTGTTGTAGCCCTGACCGCCGCTGCCGATGCCATTCGAGAAGGCAACGGATACCAGGTGGGACTCAGGCAGGCTATCGCCCGCCCAGCCGAGAACCTCGTTTACGACCTGCCGCTTTCGCACGCCACCCACGTTGGACGGGAACAGGAAGTAGACGCACAGGATCTCCGCGGCCAGGCGGATCACCTCCGGCCCAGCTTTGCCGACCTGATCCTTGAACTTGACGATGAAGGACCGGTCGCCCTCGTCCGGGGTAGCGACGAATGCTTTGTGGATCTGGTCCAGGACTTCCGAGCGCCAGACGGACGAACCTTCGAACAGAAGAGAGCCGTCACGCAGGAGGCAGTTCGCGCGGAACGCCTCCGCTGCCAGATAGATCTTGCTGGTTTCGTGTTCTGTGTGACGGGCCATCGCTTTTCAGTTCCTCGCTCTGTCCGACTTGGTGGAAGCGATTGATCGATCGCACGCCCTGCGGGTCAACGCTTGACCGCGAGCAGTACATGCTCGTGGCTTATTCGACTGTTCTTTACGTTGAATGCTCGCTTCGTCGAGTGAAGAGTACGTATCCACCGCTTCTCCTCGACCATGCCTCTCGCCGCCAGGAGGTCAATGAAGCGGTCACCTACATGGACAGCCTGCTTAGAAACTATCGCGTCGCCAACGACGATTAGGCAGCGCCCACCCTTCTTAAGTACTCGCGCCCATTCTGCGAAGCACGCATCCATGTCACGGAAATAGCCGTCAGGCGTGGCGTTGTCTCGGGTGAACTCGTCGTGGCTGCCGATCTCCTTGTCCCGAGCGAACTCGACACTGCCGCCGATCCAATGCAGGCGCTGCCTGTGGTACTTGTGATAGTCGTATGCGTTCAAATACGGCGGAGAGGTAACGATCAACGACACGGTCTCCGATTCGATGAAGGGAACGTCGCGCGAGTCCGCCTGCACAACTTTCACAGCCGTCCGCCCTGGGGCCATAGCGTCAGGGAGCCGCTCGATGACGTCCGCTAGCCTCGAGCGAAACGCAACATCCACTTCGTCGTCTCGCACCTCGCGTAGCTTCCTGGCATACCGAGTGTCACTGTCCTGATATGAGACTCGGACGATGATGGACGAGAAGACGGCCATCAGCAGGGTCTGAATTGGCTCTGCCTCATTAAGGATCAATCCCTTCAGAGCCGCGAGACGATCCAGAGTGACCGGAGCGAACCAATACAAGAAGTTCTTGTTGTCAGGGATCAGGTCTGGGCGCTTGGGTGCGTCGGACAGTCCGCAGGCAATCCTGCCTGCGAATCGGCGGACGGCCGCCAAGTCGAGCTCTGAGTACAGGGCGGTCTTAGCGCGCGCTGCCAGGATCGCTACGGCGTTATTGTCGGTTCCTATGCCCCCGCGCCCGGCAAGGCTCGCCTCGAGCAGGGTCGTGCCGCAGCCGTTGAAGGGGTCATAGACCAGATCGCCAGGCCTGGTCCAAAGTTCGATCGCCCTACGGGGAATCTGAGGAATGAACTTGGCCGGGTACGGATGAAGCGAGTGCAAATGCTCCTTGGTTTCCTCCTCGTGGAAGTTCCATTCGTCGCCATCCGCGACAAGAGCATGCTCGTCCTCTCGGGTGTATATCGCCTTTCGGACGAGGGTTGTCATGCTTGAAAACAGAGAATGGTTTCGGAGGAACCGCGGTTCTCGCGGAAAATGTCTCGTGACGCGATCAGCTCCATGGGTATCTTCTCAACGGGAGTCCAGCCAGCGGCTGCGCCGAGCTCAAAGAGGAACTGATCTGTCGGTATCTCGATTTTTTGCCCGTCGACCTCTGTGCTGTTGTTACCGACAACATAGTGCCCAAACGCCCCGGGCTTCATCAGTTCACGCGCGGACCGCATCGCGTCGAGCATCGATAGGAAGTACTTGCCAAGCAAAGCTGGCAAGTTACGTCGACGAAAACCAACACCTTCGCCGTGATTTACAGCTGCGATCCGATCGATGAGACCGGAGATCTCAGCAGGAAGCTCGTTCCTTCGAACCTCGTACGCAGCCCAGGCCTCACGGCGCTCGCGCTCGGACACTTCGCGGGTGCCGACCATGTCACGCTCAGCCTCGCCATGACTCTTGCGCGGCAGAAGTCCAAGCACTATCAAGCTTAGGCGGTCGGTATCCAAGTAAGGCAGTGCCGTCGCATAAGGTGGCGACGTCACCAACAGATCAACCGTGCCGCGACGCTCAGGGAAGATCGATGCAACATCCACCGCGTTTCCAAGGCGAATTTCAACGTTTGCCGGCCCTTTGAGCTTGAGAACGCAGAGATAGGGGTGGATTCGGTCGATCTGGGATGCTGCCTCCGCAAGAAAACGCTCGCGCGCAGTTCCCGGTTCGTAGGGCAGGACTTCTTTGCGCACCCGCAGATCCGTAGCTTTCTGCCACGAGACCGAGCGCACGATGTTGCTCAGACATACGCGAAAGAGATCCCGATATGCGGGTAGCCTGATCTTGCCAATCTCAGCGATGATTGACGCGAGATCAGAGATTGCTGCGGGGTCAAACCACATGCCCAGGTACCGCAAATCGTTTTCGCCCCAGACCTTTGCGGGATCAACCGAAGGAAACCTGAACTTTTCCAGACGCCCATGTGCATTCTTATAGAAGTCAACTGGATCGAGCGCAGGCACGGAAGCCTTGACCCCCGCTATCAGGACAGAAAGCGGATTTAGATCTGCGCCGATTGCGACACGTCCAGAAGCGACGGCCTCGCAGGGAGTTGTCCCACTGCCGCACATCGGGTCAAGCACCAGGGCGCCTTCTGGCACGCCGGAGATGTTGATTAAGCTGCGTACCAGTTGGGGGAAGAACTTGCCGCGGTACTCGTGCAGATCGTGCGGGCCGTAGCGAAGACGCCGAGCTCTATGCAACTCTCCGCGTTCAGCAACCTGCGCCGAGCCGTTTTGCGTGAATTCGAGCGATTTCTGAAGAGTCGGCTCTAGCTGGTCCCGTCCTGCTCTCTGCCAGTAGGTCAGGCGCTCACGTAGGAACTCGTCCGACACATTTGTATGAGCGAGCCAGAGACCGTGCTCCTCGACGATCTCATCTTCTGGCTTGAGCAGTGCTGCAAGTTCACGCAGGGCAAGCTCACGCTCGAACGGCTGCAAATAGGGTTTGAGCTCGAGCTTGATCGCGTCGGGGCGCCCTGCGAGCAGGAGGGGCGGAGGAACTGCGAATCGATCGCGGATACTTCGAGCGATCACTCTTGCGCCCCCATCTGCAGATTGGCGATTAGTCGCGACGCGCATGTCGCTTCAATGGGTGTGATGTCCGCCCCAAAGGGAATGGGAACGTCACGCATCTGGAAGGCTGGAATATCTAGTGGATCCTGAGCCAGGTTCTGGGCGTAGTTCATCAAACGTTCCAGTACAGCAGCCTTCTTGACGTCGTCGTCGACCTTGCTCGATAGGACCGCGACATGGCAAGCGATCAACGGCGAGTGAATTGGCTTGTCGCGCGCCGTGCGCTTCGCTGTTCCCATGTATGCGTCGACCTTCGACTTCATTGCGAAATCGCCCCATCCGACCGCCAAGTCCTCTGCACATGCCTCGATGTGCTCGTCAATTCCTACTGGAAATAGCTCCTCATGACCAAGCAACCGTAGGGCTGCAAGCCGAAACTGCTCGCTTGTCATGTACCCGAGCGGGGGTACCTTGCGGGGGTCAGCGAGGCTTGTAGCCAACTCGATGCGTAGCACGTCGGTCAACATCTCCGCCGCGCTCAGAATCTCGGCAGCCATTACCGCTGACATGCACAGCTCTGCCTTCATACGATGACGAAGGATCGTCTCACTGACGTCGGCGTCATAGATCAGCCCGTCAGTGCGCTTCTTGGCGAGCACCATTTGGGCGAACCTTTCGTGATCTACACCCGCAGGGTCAACCACGCGTTCTATCCACCAGCGCGTGTGGATCGAGTGAACGGTCGATTGCAGGAACTGACCACCAAACTTGTGCAGTCGTTCTCCGAACCTCTCCGAGTAGGCGATCGGACGCCCCGCGTTGGTGAGCAGATCCTGCATCACCGACGGCCAATCGTGGCGGAGATGACCGTCAAGGATGAGATCAATGATGGTCGCCTGGTGGCAGACGCTCGCCGCGGTATCCCCGTCGTCGGCACGACGAATAGCGTCCTCGCGCCAATCTCTCAAGTAGCGCTCGAAGGCGGGATGGGAGAAGCCCGACTGAAGGACCACGCCCGGGAGAATGGGATGGGTGGTCATCAGTAGAACTCCCGCATGGGGTCGGTGACGATCTGACCAAAAACAGTGAACATCAGCAGAGGGAAGTACCAACGACACAGCGTCGAGGACGCCCAGAAATCGATGCGCGCTACGCCAGAGCCGGTGGGTTCAACGTGGGAGTAGCGGTCGGCATACTCAGAGCGAAGCAAACTCGGTCGATCCAGTGGGGCGTCGGCGATATCTAAGGCCCACTTCTTGACAGCGAGAGATATCTCCATCGTGCGCAACTTGCCATCTCCGCTGGCCCCTCCTCGGAGCATTGGCACGCCGTGCTTGAGACCCGTTACCACCAGTTCGGGGAAGTACTGACTGCCGACTTTGACCTTCCAGGCGTCGACACAGTCGTCGGACCTGAAGACCTTGCGCAGTGTGCGCAGCATTAGCTCTAGACTTGCCCCCTCGGACGAAGTGAATCCAAGTGCCAACGCACCGGGGCTGGCTCTGAACATCTTGAACAAGGCCTCCTTCGGGGTTGAACCCTCCGCCAAATAGAGGCCGGCGACGTAGCACCAAAGCGGATCAATTCGCAGCTTCTTGCTCAGGTTGATCTCGCTGGAGCGGCGCCACTGACCGAGTAGTTCAGCTCCATTCGCAACGAGCCTGACTGGGCGCTCCCCGTTGATCTTTCCGAAAGGGTTGTGCGTAAAGAACGAGAGGAGGTCGAGCTCGTCGCCGACCTCCGAGGGCGTCGCGTTCCAGCAGACCAAGCCGTGGCTTGAGCGGCCAGCGTCTCGCAGGACGGAGTCCTCGATCTCATGCATCATCTTCAGAAAGAGCTCACCGACTCCATTCAGGCCGCCGAGGTGGATTTCATCGGAACGACTAGAGCCGCCTGGTTGCCGGGCCCCCTTTTTGAAGGGCCGCCGAAGAGAGGCGCTGACTCGGATGTCTGCGGCCGGCGTGATTCCAACACTAGCGAGCTCAGTGGTCTTCTCGGCCACGAAGATTGCCTCCATGGCCGCTTGATGCTGGTAGTAGAAGGCTAAGTGCTGTTCATTGGACCCGGCGACGTCGGGGCGGACCTCCGCCAAGTACTGGCGATCCTTGTCGTTGAGGTTCGGGCGCACCGTTGCTAACGGCAGGGGGGCCGGGGTTCCGCCGCCAGTGGTCTGCAGGTAGTACGCGTTGAGCCGCGCTTGTCCGTCACCGGCCATGAAATACGCACTGTCCTCCCCAAGCGAGAAGGTGAACCGAATGTTCCCGGGAAAGAGACGCCGGAACTGATCAACGGCGAAGCGAACAAGGTGCTTCTCCTTCTGCGAGAAGGAGATCGTCGGCACGATCCGCCCTGCCTCGTTGGGATCCTCGGAGCCCTTAGCACCGTCGCCGCTGTAGAGGCCGAAAAATGCGACCAGCGACTCGTCGAGCTCGATTCGCTTGGCGATGGTTACCGCATCTCCGTTCCCGTCGGCCCGCCGGACGACGATGTTGCCGCCCGCGTCATCGAAAGCGTACTCGCGGCGGTACTGCCGATCCTTGGCGTCAGTGATGACGCAACCCGAGACCAGTCCGCCAACGGCACGCAGGTACGCCTCGACATTCAAATACCCCAGAATCAAAGCCTTCCCCTTCTCGTTTCCGCCGAAATTCCAGTGTCAGTTGCGGGCCGCCTACCCCTGACCTCGACTCTCGTTCTCCGCCGCACCGCCCGACCGTACCCATTCATCAACTTCCTCGGTCTTGAATTTCCAGAGCCGACCGATACGGTGCGCAGGCATATTTCGTTTGCTGATCCACGAATAGACGGTGTCTTTGCTGACGCCGAGGTATTCAGCGATCTCTTCAACCGACAACCAACGAAATGACATGGCGCGGATTTCCATCGAAGAAGCCGGCATGTGGACAGCGTCAGCGCCGTCACACGGCCTGGTCATGGACAAGCATTTACTCTAACATGATTAGATTGGGTTTAGTTGGGTTGAGAATGATCTTACCGGAGTCATCCCACATCGTGGATCGCTGCTGAGGTCAAGCGGCATGCCGTCGGCTTGAACCTTGCGCTAACCGATCATGGCCGCCTCAGCCTCACGCCTTGCAACCAGCCCGGGCAGGACCTTGCCGCCGCCGAATATCCAACGGCGCAGCTCTGATGGCACGACCGCCCACTCCCCCCGGTTAATCCGCCGCCGCAGCGTCGACGTCTGGAGGCGCCCCGCGCCGAGGTTGAACGTGAAGTCCACGATGGCCGCGAGCCGCCCCTCGGGCTCGGTGGCCAGCACCGGGCAGTAGCGCAGCGTCGCACTCAGCGCCGCCCTGAGGTCGGTGGCCAAGAAGCTCTCTGCCTCTGCCTCCGTGACCGGCGGATGCCTCGGATCGCAGAGGTGGCCGTAGCCGATGGTCCAGTAGCCGGCTGGGCAAATGTACGGATGCGCCCGGCCTGGATCGGCTCTCGGCACACGGTGGAAGCCCTCGAAGCGCTTGGCGAGATCGATGGCCGCCTGCGGCACTGCGATCACGGCCGCACCCGGTCGAACACGCGCCCCAGGAACCAGAAGTTCAGCACTCCGGCCCATAGCGCCTGATCAGCCTCGGTCCACGCTTGCAGGATCGCGGCGCCCCAATCTGCGCCGCCCGACATCGCCCCGATGAAGGCCGCCGTCTTCGCTGCGCAGTACAGCGCCATGAACCAGTAGGTGATCACCGGGCGGACGCTGATGGAGAGCGCATCGGCCCAGCGCACTCGGGACCGCTGGCCCTGGGCCGCGACCGCCTCGCGCAGCGTCTCGAGGGCGCCGACGTTCCACGCCGCATCTGCCCCGGCACCGATCTCCGACATCCGCTGGGCGCCGCGCAGCTTCTCGAACTCCAGCGCTTTGTCCTGCATCGCGAGCTCGTGACCGCGCTCGCCCTTGCGGTCCAGCCACTTCAGGACCTCGGGCGCCAGACGGAAGGCCCCGCCGAGGAGGCCGCCGAGCAAGGTCTCGATCATTGGCCGCCTCCCATCAACTTGAGCTTGATGGCGGCGCCGATCAGCAGGATCGCCAGGATGCCCGTCGTCGTGACCTTGATGGTCGTCTGCCAGGCCGTCTTGCGGGCGTCGCGCCAGGCTTCCAACAGGTCGCGCAGTTCGTGGATGTCGCGTGCAGCGTGGGTGCTTTCCAGGCCAAGGTGGGACAGCGCGCGCTCAGCGCCGCGCTCGGCGGCGCGGTCGAGTAGTTCGTCGAAGTCTTCCTTGCGCAGCAGGAGCATGTTCTCCACGATGGCGGGTTGGTCGGGTTCGTTCACACAAGCCTCCAGAAAAACGAAGCCCGCCCAGCGCGTATGCAACTGGGCGGGCCTCAAGGGATGAATCAGCGGTGGGTCAGATCTCGATGAGTTCGAGCGGCAGGCTGGGAGCGACGGCCTCGACGGTGCCGTCACGGACAAACACCTTCTGGCCGAGACCGGCGGCACCACGCGCCTTGACGACGCCGCCACCGGGCAGTTGAACGGTGACGACGCCGGCGCCGATTTCAGTCACGGTCCCAGCTTGCAGCGGTGGGTTGGGAAGCAGCTGGCGGAACTGCTCGTAGACGTTATGCATAGGCCTGCACCCCCAACGTCTGCCAGACCTCGGGGAACCCGGCCTGCACCTGTGTAGCCCGCACCAGCCCGAGCCGAGTCACGCTGCCGTCCTGGTACTCGACGAAGGAGCCCGGCTCGATGATTCCGGTCTCCGCCAGCAAAGGCAGCCGCAGGCTGACTTCGATCTGCCGGCCGGTGTCGGCGAGCACCGCGATGCCGCGCTGGCGCGCTGCGGCCGCCTCAGTGATCAGCGCGTCCACGACCATCGGCGCCAGCACGTCGCCAGCCGTGCCGGCGCGCGTGACCTGGCCGAGTACGCCGACCTCCTGGCCCGAGACGAACACCCGGTTGTAGGCCGGCTTCCCCAGCCAGCGCACGGACTCGCGGGCCACGGCATCGACGGGCAGCACGAAATCGGGGATGACCGAGCCCCACTCCCAAGGTGCCACCGGGTAGCGATGTCGGACCCGCAGGCTCTGCGCGGTCGGATGGGGCAACAGGTAGCCACCAGCGGCTCCCGCGATGGCGGCCAGGGCCTCGATCCACGTCCCCTGGTGGGCAAACGCGCCGGCCGGGACGTTCCAGTCGGTCAGACCCCAATCGACGGACCACCCGAGCGGCACACCGTTGACGGTCAGCACGTCGTCCATCAGTTGCCGAGCGGTACGGCCCTCGGCGTTCGAGAAGGTCATCACCGGCGCGTAGGGTGCAGCCAGGACGGCGTTGCGCCCTCGGCCCGAGATGCGGATGCTGGCGTCGCCGAAGATGCGCTCGCGGCTGATGTTTTCGGCCAGCACCCGGAAGGCCATGCCGTTCACGCTGGCCAGCAGTTCCACCGGACCGGACGCCGCACCAGGGTCGACCAAGTACTCGGCACTCGCTGGCAGCGACGCCTCGAAGCCCCAGGTCCAGGACGCTGCATCCAGCGACAGCGACAGGTTGAACACCGGCACGTCCGCGCCATCAGGCACGCGGTGCAGGGTCACGTTGTTGATCACGAAGTACAGCCTCCGAATCGGAACGACCACCGGCTCCCCTGTCGGGGGCGGGTTGTCGTGGTTCTCACAGATGAACAGCAGATGGCCATCGGTCGCGGCGAGTGCGGCGAACAGCAAGGCCGTGCTCTGCGTGTAGCAAGGCGTTGTCGGTGGCGGCACCGGGATCACCAGCCAGCTGATCCCTGGCGGTGGCGGTACCGCCTCCTGATACCGGCCACGCCAGCCGCGCAGTTCAGCCCGCGCACTCTGGAAGTCCGAGCCCTGGCCGCGCATGACCTTCCGTCCGCCTTGCCAGAAACTCAGCCGGTTCGCGCGCTTGCTGCGGTCGCCGTCCTGGTGCCGGAAGTGCGTGGCGTCGCGGACCGCACCGGCGTTCTGGAACAGGCCTTGGCGGACCATCTCGAGGTGCGTGGCGATCTGGTGCCGCAGCCACGTCGCGTCCCGCAAGGGTGTCGCGTCCTGGTGGTGGGCTCGACGCTGATCGCGCGAAGCCGACAACACCGGTGGCAGACGGTGCGCGATGCCGTGCGGCCGCGCGGTCGTCGCCCTCCAAGGGCCGTCCCAGCCCGAGGGCTTGGCATTCGCGTCCTGTTGGCCCTGCTTCGGCCCATCCTCGGTGCGCCCAGCCACGTGCCAGGGGTGCGCGGTCTGGCCAACAGTCGGGCGCTGCGTGCGCGAGTCGTACCGCACCTCACCGGCGAACACCACGCCGGGCAGGATCGCGCCCTGGGCGTCGCCCACGTCCAGCGGCACGCTCGGGCGCAGCAGCACCGAACTCACGGTAGGCGCCGGCAGTTGCACCAGCAGTTCAACCCGCGCAGGCGGAATGAACTTGATGGCGACGCCCGGCAACGGCAGGACCGCCTGGACCGTCAGGTCATTGCGAGGCGGGACGTAGTCCGCGCCGAACAACAGGTCCGCGTCGGTGGGCGCCGGCCGGTCGAACCGCAGGTGGATCTGCAGCGACCCGGAATCTGGCATTTCGTCAGCCCACGAATTCAGCCCAGGATGGCCGACACCATGCGCGCGTCACCACCCAGGTACAGAGTGGTGCTGGCCAGCTTCACATCGCCGTTGCCGTCGGTGCCGCTGCAGTCCAGGTCGAGCGCCGTGACGTCATCGCCATTGACCAGCCGGGCCCAGGTGGCGATGCCGCTGGCGGTGATCAGGCCGTCCTCCTGCTGCGTCAGCGTCAGCAGTCCGTTCAAGATCGTGCCTGCGGGCTTGGTCAGGCGGATCTCGACCAGCATCGCGCTGGCGGGTGTCGTGGCCGGCGTCGCCGGGCGTGTGCCGCCGTAGATGCGCAGGCGTGCCGGGTTGCTGCCTGCATCCAGGAAGTTCAGCGTGCCGGCGAGTCGAGCCTCGTTGTGTTCGACGGTGATGGCGACGGTCATGGCATCAACTGCGGCTGCAGGTTGTCCGCGATGACGGCGCGGTACAGGTGCTTGTGGTCGTAGCTGACGACCGTGTAGCGCTGGTTCGGATCGATGACCTCGAAGCGATAGTCCCCATTGGCATCGCTCCAGGTCTCCGCCACCAGCAAGCGCGTGTTCTCGCTGATGAGCTGGACGCGCCGCTCCAGCGGCTGGTCGGGGATGCCCTTCTCCTTAACCGTGCCCGCGATCACTCCGATTCCGCTGAAGTGGATGTTCTTGCGCCCGGACGGGATCGCTCGGAAGTGGCGGTCGTAGACGCCCGGTTCGCTCCACCGCTCGGACGCCGGGCTGATCAGGCGCATCAGTTCGCAGTCGGCGTTGACGCCGATGCTGGCCGCAGGGCTTGGCAGCACCGAGGTGGAGCCGCCCGTCAACGGCTGCAGTTCGTCCGCCGCGTTGACCCCGACCGCAGCAGGAAACGCAGGCAGGCCCGATGGCGTGTCGCCCGCGATGGCATGGATGCGCGCCGTGGCGCCGTAGAGAAACACGCCCGGCACCAGCTTGCCCCGGTACGCCGCATCGGCCACCTGGAACAGCACGACACCACCCACCGAGAACTGGATCAGCCGCGACCACGGCACGCCGTTCGCATCCGGTGCGCCGGTCATCACCTCGCAGCGCAGCACCCGGCGCTGCCCGACGTTGAAGGTCGGCGCCACGCTGGCGCTGCTTGACATGGGCCTAGCACCGTCGTTGACGCTGCCGGTCACCGCTGCGCCGTCGCCGAAGCCGCTGCTCCACCGGAATACGCTCCAGGCGCCGTCCAGATGCGCGAAGCGGTAGCCCTCAGCGGCGTTGCCGGTGGTCATCCACAGGCCGAGGTGCTTGCGCGCACTCGGGTCGGTCAGCAGTTCAACGTCGGCCTCGAACCAGAAGTCGCCGTTCGCCGCCTCGTTGAAGCGCAGGATCGACTGCGTGGTCGACGCCGAGACATCGATGGACTGCTGCGCGCTGTTGTGGCTCGCGGTCATCCCACCGAGCACGGTGGTATAGCCCGCAGCTGGAGCCGAGGCGAAGGTCTCGTTGAGCGGGTAGCCCATCGATCACCTCCAGGGCCCGGAGATGTCGAAAGCGATCTGCGCGCCTTCGGTCTCGGAGCTGTACTGCGAGCGGACCAGCAGGAAGCGCTTGCCGGCCTGGCCGACCACGTTGTCGACGATGGTCTGGTCGCTGTAGGGCCGGTCCTGCGGCATCCAGAGCATCCCGGGCATCAGCCCACGTATGTGACCATCCTCCTGGCGAACGTAGGTGGGCAGCAACCACAGGCTGTAGTCCGCGCCATTCGGGAACGGCGTTGGCCCGCGGCCGCAGATCTGCTGCCCGTTGTTGGTGTTGAGCGAGGTGACGCCGAAGCGGACCGGATTGCCGAGCTGCGTGTGGTTGCGCAGCAGCACCTTGCCGGCGAAGTCGAGCGACGACACCAGGCCATAGTTGTTGAACTGGCCCGGGTAGCTGGAATAGCTGCTGTTGCTGTTGCTCCAGTAGAGATCGTCGGCACACAGCACGGTGGCGTAGTTGTCGCCCGGCTTGAAGCTCGTGATGTCACCGAAGCAGTAGGAGCTGCGTCCGTACCAGCCGTACCCCGCCGCAGTGCTGCAGAACAGGAAGAACAGCCTGTCGTCACCGACCAGCACCCAGTTGCGGTTGCCGCCGCCGTTGTCGCCGGAGTTGTCGTAGCCGGCCTGGCGCGCGTGGTACCACTTGTACCAACCCCACTGGTTGGCCGCGACCTGCTTCCAGTTCTGCGTCGGGTTGTTCGGGTCGTAGGGAGCCTGGGCACCGACGATGGTGTCGATGTCGGCCAGGTCCTCCACGATTCCGACGTTCGCCCACTTGGCCCAGGACGTGGTGTAGCCCGGCGTCTTGAGGCTGTTGTCGATCAGCAGCAGGTTCTGCGGGGACTGCGGGTTCTTGCTCCGGTAGGCCGCCTTGTTCGTCCCGGCGAACGGCTTCTCCCAGCCGAGCGGCGCCACCTTGGCGCTCAGGCTCGACGTGGTCGTGGCGGGCGAGGCCGGCGTGCCCGTCACCGCGAACGTGAAGGTGGTGGTGGTCGTCGACAGGACGCGGAACTGCCCGTTGTACTCGGGCTGCTCGGCGCCGGCGATCAGCACGACCTGATCCGGGCGGTAGGCGTGTCCGGACGAGATCGTGGCCGTGGCGATACCGCCCGCCGAGGTCAGCGTGTCGATGGCCTTCAACGCGAAGCCGTTGACCAGGCAGGCATCGAGCATGCTCACCAGATCGCCCCAGTTGTTGGCGATCTGAGGCGCGCCGGTCATGCCGCTGTTGAAGTACTTGACGGTGAGATCAGGCATGTCGTGAGTTCCAGTTTGCGAGTTCAGGGGGTATCCACGTCGCCGCGGATCAGCAACGTGAAGTTGTCGTCGGGCACGCTCTCCGGGCCCTGCTGGACAGTGCGCACCACCCACACCGGGAACTGCGCGCCGATGGTGTTGAAGCGCAGCACATTGCCGGTGGCCCAGCCGTTGCCCCAGCCGAGTGCGGGAAGGTGGAAGTACGGGACACCGGTCGCCGGGTTGTTCGGCGCGCAGTCGGCGCTGGTGTTGCCGGTGGCGAT
>JBDHWF010000084.1:0-18106 GCA_039810045.1 Chloroflexia bacterium | reverse complement strand
TTGCTTGGTGGGCGTGCTGACGCAGCCATTGTCAATCGTATCCTCGATGAGGAACTGCACCGCCTACAATAACCTAAGAGTGTAGGGTGGATCCTCCACCGTTGTGGGAAACACCGTCACACTGTTGTGCGTTATTAATGGCAAAGTATTCGTGCAATTGGCACAAGAAATTAGGCATACTGCACAACAGCGTGATGTAGACGATAAAAACTTTGTACTATCGTAGAGTTAAGGAGAGTAAAGCGATGTCAGTCAATACCGAGCCTTCCACTGAACAAGGAGAAGAACGCAGCCTTTTTGCTATGGCTGTTGAGCAGTTCGACTATGCCGCCGAAACAATGGGTCTTGATGAGAATATGCGCCGCATCCTGCGCTGCTGCCAGCGACAATACACCGTGAACTTCCCGGTGCAAATGGATGATGGTTCAATCCAGATGTTCGAGGGTCATCGCGTACAACACAACATTGTGCGCGGCCCGGCCAAAGGGGGAGTGCGCTATCACCCGATGGTTAGCCTGGATGAAGTCAAAGCCTTGGCGATGTGGATGACCTGGAAATGCGCCGTAGTGGGGATTCCGTTTGGGGGGGCGAAAGGCGGGGTCACCGTTGACCCGAAACAGATTTCGCTGCACGAACTGGAAAATCTGACGCGCCGCTTTACTTCAGAAATTAGCGTCCTGATTGGGCCACACAAAGATATTCCTGCACCAGATGTGAATACGAATGCTCAGGTAATGGCCTGGATGATGGATACCTACTCGATGCACATGGGTTACTCCGTCCCTGGCGTAGTCACCGGCAAGCCCCTCAACCTCGGTGGTTCAGAAGGGCGGGTTGAGGCGACCGGGCGGGGCGCGGTCTATATGGCAGCGGCGGCCTGCAAGAACCTCAGCATGAACCTCCCAGATCAACGCGTCGTCGTGCAAGGGTTTGGTAATGTAGGCTCAGTCGCCTCAAAGCTGATCGCCGAAACGGGGGCCAGGGTCGTTGGGGTTGGCGATGTGACAGGTGGTTACTACAACGAGCAGGGCCTGGATATTCCCGCCATGCTGCGCTATAGCCGCAGCAACGGCTCGCTGGAAGCATACCCCGAGGCCCAACATATCACGAATGCTGAACTGCTCGCCCTGCCCTGCGATATCCTGATCCCAGCCGCGCTGGAAGGCCAACTTACCGGATCGAACGCCGATGCAGTGAAAGCCCGCCTGATTGTCGAAGGGGCGAACGGCCCCACCACACCAGAAGCAGACAAGATTTTCGAAGACAAAGGGATCTACCTGGTACCCGATATTATCGCCAATGCCGGTGGTGTCACGGTTTCCTACTTTGAGTGGGTTCAGGCACTGCAAGCCTTTGCCTGGACTGAGCAAGAAGTAAACTCGCGCTTGAAATATATTATGGACAAAGCATTTGCGGCGATCACTGCCTCCGCCGAGAAGCACAATGTCACACTGCGCTCTGGCGCGTTGATTACCGCTATCGCGATGGTTTCAGACGCTGCCACAATGCGCGGTATCTATCCCTAAACAACCCAAAACACCATACAAAAAAGTCGACGTGGGCAGAGCGCCCACGTCGACTTTTTTATGAACGCACAGGCAGCACATCCAGATCACGAACCCAGCCGATCCGCCCATCTTGCAGGCGAAACCGTCGCCAGAGCTGGCCCCCGGCATACGCCTGTTCGCCAGTCGCCTGAAGAAGTGTGCCAGTCGGTAACAATCCGACTACCCCATAACCCACGCCTGGGCCGCTGCGCAAATTGACTGACTGCGCAGTGCCGATCCGATCAGTCGCGGGAAATGGTGGTGGGGCCACTGTTGGCTCTGGTTCTGGTTCTGGTTCTGGCGGGGGAGGCTCGGTGGCTGTTGGCGGCACAGTCGGTGGCACCGTGGTCGGCGTTGGCGTGACCATCGGCAAGGCCGTATTCGTTGGCGCGGCCCGCGTCACTGTTGGCGTAGTAGTTGGGATCACCGTGGGCACCGCTGTTGCAGGCGGGATTGTGGAGCTTGGAACGACAGTAACTGCTCCTGTACTGCTTGCTGTTGCGATTGGTACCGTTGGGCTGCTCACGGCCTGGCCCGCCTGACTCGCTGCGATGGTGACTGTTCGCTCGCTCCCCGCGACAATACTCCTGGGAGGCGTTTGGGCTGGCTGACTAACTACGCCAGGATCGGTGGTATTCCGACCGCGCAAGCCCAGATACCCAAGCAGGCACAACGCCAAGATGCAGAGCGTAGCCAATGCCGCGAGCCAGGCCGGAAACCGCGAACGGCGCGCAACTGGCTCCTTTGTCGGAAAATACTCCGCATCATATGCCGCGCGTCGTCCTGCATTGCCCAGCACGGCATAGGCTTGCTCGATATCGGCGATATCCGGCCCATCGGACGCTGCTGATCGTTGCCGCAGTTGCCCAACCCGAAAGGGTAGGAGTCGACTGCGGTAAGCAGCCTCAATCGCTTCGGCAGTAGCCGTGGAGGTAAGGCCAAGGATTGCGTAATAATTGGGTTCGCCCGGCATAGTTTCTCACTTGATAGTGGAATAGAGAGGGTTAACTGACCGCAAAGTACACCCTATTAGGGTAGCATACCCCCTGTACGTACGTCTAGCAACGCCAGGGGTGCATCGCTGTACAAGCGGCGAAATTAGGGCGATATAGTACACTTATCTCTTGTGTGCCGGAGATATCCAGCCACCAGCAGTTGAACGAACAATGAGGTTAGATAAGGGCGAGCGGCATTGTGAGCGAACTACGACTAACGATGATTGATCCAGAAACATCAGTCAGCTTTATCGCACCAGCGCACGGGGCAAAAGTACTGACGGCTGCCTGTAGTAAGAATCCAACGACCGTAACTGAACTCCTCGATCTGGCCCGACCTTTTGATGCCGACCTAGTTGACACCGTACTTGATGGGTTAGCGCTCTTTGATCGCCATAATCAGCCAGGAAATTATCAAGCAATCCACGAAATGCTGGCGATTCTCAAGCCGCGGGAGTTGCCGCCCTTTCGGGTGGTTGATGATCGCACCCGTGCGGCAAGCCTCGCGCCAATTGCCACTGGGCTGATCCTCTATAACTTACGGGCGCGACGGATTGTGCAGGTACAAAACTCGTATAGCAGTTTGTTGCGGCGTGATCGCGGGCGTATCCGCAATTCGGGCCACCCCACCCGCCATCTCTATCGCTACGAGCTACCGAGCGAGTGGAGCCTGGTACCCTGAGTAGGCTCCCCAGCAATCTCAGTAGGATCTGGGTAGCCCAAGGACGTGGGTCGCCACGTAGGCCAGCACCAGGTTGTTGTTGATTGGCGCGACCTGAAAGAGGCGTGTTTCGCGGAACTTACGTTCCACATCGTACTCATCAACAAAGCCATTACCGCCATGGGTATCAAGACAGCTATTGGCCGCCGCCCAACTCGCTTCAGAGGCGAGTAACTTCGCCATATTGGCCTCTGCCCCGCAGGACTGGCCCCCATCAAAAAGCCACGCGGCTTTGTACCGTAACAGGTCGGCAGCGTAGATCTGCGCGTGCGCGCGCGCCAGCGGGAACTGCACCCCCTGATTACGCCCAATCGGTGCGCCGAAGACCTCGCGCTGCTTCGCATAGGAAGCCGCTCGCTCAATAAACCAGTACCCATCACCGATACACTCGGCAGCGAGCAAAATACGCTCGGCGTTCCAGCCATCGATGATGTAGCGAAAACCTAACCCTTCCTCACCAATCAGGTTGGCGGCAGGAATCTTCAGCCCATGGTATTCAACCTGATAGGTTTCGTAGTTGAACATCGTGCGAGTGCGGCGGGCCACAAACTGCTCAGAACCAGCAGCTTCGCGCAGATCGACGACGAATAGGCTCAGACCCCGCGTACGATCCTGCACAGCATCTTTGGGAGTGGTGCGGGCTAACAGTAACAGCAGATCAGATTGCTCAACCCGACTCGTCCAGTTCTTGGCTCCGTTGACGATATAATGATCGCCTTCGCGTGTTGCAAAGGTGTCAATGCTGGTTGTGTCGGAGCCTGCCGCAGCCTCAGTAACCGAGAATGCCTGCATCCGCAGTTCGCCTGAAGCAATTGCCGGTAGCCAACGGCGTTTCTGCGCCTCGCTACCATGTCGCGCCAACGCCCCCATGATATACATCTGGGCGTGGCAGGCGGCAGAGGACCCGCCAGAACGATTTACGGCCTCGAGGATCAGGCTAGCCTCGGTAATCCCCAACCCCAGACCGCCATACTCTTGCGGAATCAGCGCGGAAAGGTATCCGGCCTCGGTCATCGCGCTGACAAACGCTTGCGGGTAGGCCGATTCGCGGTCAGTCTGTCGCCAGTAGGTATCGGGGAATTGAGCGCAGAGATCGCGCACCGCAGCGCGTAACTGCTCTTGCGCTGGTGATAGCGTGAAGTCCATCACGACCTCAATTTGCCTACACAAGGAGGAGAAACGCTATTGAGCGGGGAAGTCAGCCAATTACTGCCGATCTACCCGTTCTGGACGTTTCGCCGTTTCGTTCGCACCCGCCCGGCGGCGGAAAAGTCCACCCAGGAACATCTGGCCCATCTGCTCAGTGATCGCACTCTTGCTCAACTCACCTTCAGTTTCCTGCGTCAACTGGCCGTTATCACGCTCAGCGGTGGCCCAATCAGCGCGGGCATCACGCGCCTTGGTAAAAAACTCATTCAGCGCAGCAACCTGGCCTTCATCCTGGTTCGCCAGAATTGCGCGGAAGGACTGTAGCTGCTCACTAAACTCATCGATCCAACGCAGCACACTCTCCTGATTCGTCCGGCAAATATCGGTGTGCATTTCTACACTCCCGGCAGCCAGACGCGATACATCACGAAAGCCAGTGGCAGAAAGCTGTTTCATATCGCGCCAGCCTGGGCTAGCGATCACGGTATTCATGAGCGTACTGGAGAGGACAAACGGTAGATGGCTCACCCCACCCACAAATCCATCATGTTCAGCAGGATCAATGAACTGCGGTTCAGCCCCCAGGGCAGCAATCAGACCAAGCACCGTTTGTACAGCCGATTCAGACGCCCGCACTGAAGGACATACGCACCAGGTTGCGCCCCTAAACAGGGTGGCGTCTGCGCCCTCGGTGCTTTGAGTCTTACCAGCCATCGGATGACCGCCAACAAAGCTACAGGTAGTGGGCAATTTCTCACGCGCCCAACGCATCACGTCAGCTTTGGTTGAGCAAACATCGGTGACGACTGAGCCATGTTTGAGGTGATCACCGATAGTCTCAAATACTTCAGGAATCGTCCCGACTGGCGTCGCCACAATCACCAGATCAGCATCACGAACGACTGAAGGCATATCCCAACTCATCTCATCAGTCGCCTTCAGGCGCTTGGCGTGCTGCTGCTGCTGGAGGTCAATATCAAAACCCACAACGTGTAACCGCTGCGTGTTGTTTTTCTCGCCCGCTGACCATTGACGCAAGCCAAGGCCGATTGACGTGCCAATTAATCCAAGGCCAATGATTGCGACTCGTTCCATCGCCGTTCTATCCCTTTCTCCTTGACCGGGCATGGCCCCAGGAGTAGGCCATTGCTTGCACAGGTAGTGCGTTTGCTGAAGTATAGCATCCGAAAGCGAGGCCGCGTGGTAAATACCACGCGGCCTCGCGGTGTCAACGACGCAGGATTTCGGGGCTTAGTCGTGGAAGAAGAACGCGATAGCCATAACTGCATAGGCCAGCAACAACTGCGCCCCTTCATACCAGTTACTTTCCCCATCACTCGCCACAAGATGGACGATGAAGATCGCCAACCCAATCGCTACCAGCTCAAACGGCTGAAACAACAGGTTCATGTGGTTGCTGAATAACAGACTGATGAAAATCAGCACTGGGGCGACAAAGAGCGCAATCTGCGTACTGGAGCCAATCGCGATCCCCAGACTAAGATCCATTTTATTCTTCATCGCCACAGTCACCGCAGTCAGATGCTCGGCAGCGTTACCAATGATCGGGATCAGGATGACACCAACGAAAAGTTCACTCCAGCCAAGCACGTGAACCGCCTCTTCCAGGCTGGACACCAGCGTTTCACTCATCAGTGCCACCCCAACTGTGGCGGCAACGAGTACGCCCACGGCCTTCCCAATACCCCAGGCCGCGCCTTCTTCGTGATGGCCTTCCTCGCCTGCATAAAGGTGCTTATGGGTACGCAAGCTGAAGAACAGACCCAGGATATATGAGCCGATCAACAACCCAGCAACGACCAGGCTAAGGTTTTCCTCAAGCAGGATCCGATGACTCTCATCGCTGGTGCGCAACGTGTAATAAAAGGCGGCGGGAATCAACATCCCGATTACCGCCAGCCCAAGTTGCGTCACACTAGTGCCCGCTGCCGTACGGTTGAACTCCTGCTTCTCCCGATTCCAGCCACCAAGCAATAGGGACAGCCCCAAAACAACCAGGAGGTTGCCAATAATCGAGCCAGTGATTGAGGCCTTGACCACCTCAACCAGCCCAGCACGCAGGGCGAAGATCGCAATGATCATCTCAGTCGCGTTGCCAAACGTGGCATTGAGCAACCCGCCGATGCCAGGGCCGACGTGCAAGGCCAGTTCTTCGGTCGCCGTACCCATCCATTTCGCGAGCGGCACAATCGCCAAACCACTCAGTACAAAGATTACGATGGCCGGCCAGTGTAAAAAGCGACCGAGGATAGCGATCGGCACGAGCAACAGTAACCAATTCAACGGGTTCTTCAATAGACCTGCCAACGCATACCCCCTACTTGCCTCTGTCAACCAACGCGCTCAGCTCAATTCCCAGGTATCGCGATATTTGAGAGTGCCAGCGGAACGATGAACGATCATCCTGTTTCTGTCAACAGCAAGCGAGCAAAACTCCCAACAGGGGTTGGGCCCTGGCCCAAACCTTGACGATTATCATCGCCCTCAGCTACAGTCTGATGCGGACTATGTCAAAGAGGAGAACGACAACCATATGGCACAACGCCCTCATCGCCTTTCCTATATCCTGACGATTATGCTCGTTCTGCTGCCAATTACGCTGAGTGCGTGCAGTCAGAGCAACCATGAGCCAGTGACTACCCTTACGCCCCGCCCCTCAACTGAGTACCCGCATCCCGAATATCTGGCTGATAACGCCTGGTTAGCGGAACGCCTCAACGATCCGTTCACCCGCATCGTCGATCTGTCACCAATTGAAGATTACCGTCAGGGGCATTTACCAGGGGCAATCCATATCTGGTGGCAGGATCTGATTGAAGTCAATAATTCCACCTACGGTATGCTGGTTGATCCAGCCACCCGTAAGCGGATTTTTGAGCAGGCGGGCATCGATAACACGATCTCCGTTGTTGCCTACGACAACGCTGGCGGGCGCTACGCGGCCCGCTTCCTCTGGGCGTTACTCTACTCCGATTATGCTGCTGGTCGGCTGCTCAATGGCGGAATCGGCAGTTGGCGAGCGGAAGGACGACCGATTACCCGCGATATTCCCACCATTATCCCCACCCGCTTGCCCGACATTCCGCCCAATGAAACAATCCTGATCAATGGCCCTGATCTCCTGGCTGGATTGAATCAAAATAGTCTGACGGTGATCGACACGCGCACCCTCACTGAAGGGCGCGAAACGTGGTCGGGGCAACTGCGCTTTGGGCGTATTCCTGGCGCACGCTCGATCCCCTGGGACCGCAACCTGATTCAGAAAAATACTGCCATTGTGCGTGACCCTCCCGAACTCGCCCGCGTTTATGAAGGGCAGGCACTGAAACGCGATCAGCCGATTGCCGTCTACGGGCTGATCGGCGCTGATGCCGCCCACACATTCTGGATTTTGCGTGTCTTGGGCTACACCAATGTTCGGCTGTACGATGGGGCCTGGGCCGAGTGGGGCGCGAACCGCCCAGGTACGCCCTACCAGGTTGAACCATTAGCCGTGGGCAACGACCCGCTGCCAGGGACGGCCTATCAACCAGCACGACCGTAACCGCAGGTGACAACATAGGCAAGGGCCAGGCCATAGAGTATCGTTGCCAGACGCATTGCCATAGCAAACTGAAGGAAGGGTATCGTATTCATGTTGAAGCGACTCACCATTTTGTTCCTCGCAGTCACGTTGCTGGCTGGCTGTAGTATCGCAGCCTCCCCGACTACCACAAGCGCATTACCACCAACTGTGGCAAGCAGCACTGCACCAGCGACTGCTCCCGGCACCACTGCACCAGCGACAACCACCACCGCGCTGCCGAGCGCTGGATCAGCAGTAGTGCCAACCAGTAATCCTACGAGTGCTATCACCAACACCGCGACTCCCGCACCCCTCGCCACACCGACGCGCCGCGCAACCCCAGCGGCAGCAGTCACCACGACCCGCACAGCAGGCACTCCTGCCCCAGCCTCCGCCCGCGATAATGGCACTGGGCCAAACACAACGCCAACAGCAGGCGCAGCCTTGATCGATCAGGCAATTGGCTACTTACTGGATAATTATGTCGACCCACTATCATCAGCAATGCTCTATAACACCGCCTACGCTGGGGCCGTAGCCACCTTGCAAGCCTCTGGCGCAACCCCTACCGCTCAGCCACCAACACTGACGGGGAACCGCGTCGCCGATGCGACGGCCTTCAAAACGGCCTATCTCGCCCTCGCCGAGAAAGCTGGCCCGGAGATTAATCAGAGCTTGCTGGCCTACGAAGCGATCCGCACGGTGGCGGTCAGCATCAATGAATGCCACACGGCGTTTCTCGACCCAACGCAATTCCGCTCAGTCACCGCAGGGCTCTCTGGCACCAATACTTATGGCGGGATTGGTGTGACCATTCGGACTCAAACCCGTCCAGTAACGATCGGCGGCATTTTCCCGAACACCCCCGCCGCAAAATCTGGCCTGCGTACTGGCGATGCGATTATCAAGGTGGGCGATACTGATGTTTCGGATCTCCCCGCTGATGCCATTAGTCCGTTAGTGCGCGGCGAACCTGGCACGCCCGTGATCCTCACGGTGCAGCGGGCGGGCGAACCGCAGCCACTTGTTTTCACGATCATCCGTGCCGAGATCCAGGTACCTGTCTTCACCAGCGATATTCTGCGTGGGCCAAATGGCACCAAAGTTGGCTACATGAAACTCTATTCGTTCTCGACAGGAGCAGAGAAACAGGTACAAGCGGCACTAGAGGAGTTTGAGCAGGCGGGTGTCACCGCCTGGATCCTCGATCTCCGCGATAACGGTGGTGGATACATCGACACCCTATCGCAGATCACCAGCCGCTTTCTGAACAATCGGCAGCCAGTCGCCTATGAGATCGAACGCGGTGGCAACGAACAACCAATTGCCACTGATCCAGCACGATATTTTACCTCGCAACATCCGTTCGCCATCTTGATCAATGGTGGCTCGGCGTCAGCCAGCGAAGCCCTGGCCTCCGCCGCCGCTGACTATGGCTTCGCCCGCCTCTTTGGGCAGACTACAGCAGGGTGTCTGGCAGGGGCGAGCAACTACCGTTTAGCCGATGGCTCGGCAATGCAAGTGACGATCTGGAAAATTGTTTCCCCACAACGTCGTGAAATTAATCAGGTGGGGCAGCAGCCCAATGAGGTGGTCCAGCCAGATCCAACCGGCGCATCCGATCCAGTTTTGGACAAGGCGATCGATTGGGTATCCAGCCAACCACAGCCAACACGCTAGGCTCAAATCAATCCGGCCTGGACAGGTTCAACGGCCCCGTCCAGGGGAGGGGGAAGGCGCACTACTCCTTCCAGGGCCACGATAGTTCGAGGCCGCTGCGGCATAGGCCTGCACACTGGCTGCCGCGCCAGGAACCATTTTGCCCCCATCGCGACTAATACTCCGCAGGGCAATGGCGAGTTCTTCCTGTTCCGCCGTTGTCAGAACCCCGCATGGTTCAGCTGGCTGTCCTTTCGGGAAGAAGTCAGTACTGCCACGCGGTCCAGCGGGGGCTGGGCCAACTGCGGCCCGTTTGCCAGTGCCTGGGCAAACAGCAGACAACTCGATGGTATCTGGTACGGCGAAAGTGGTCGGATACGGATTGCCAAAGGGATCAACAAGATTGCGGGCGAGTTCTGGACGCTGGTGTACTTCCACCATGAAGTTGTGCCAGATCGGGGCCGCCCCAGACGCCCCTAGCACATTGTTTGTTTTGGCATTATTGCTATTGCCTACCCACACACCAACCGCCAGATCAGTGGTATAGCCCATCGTCCAGATGTCGCGGTTATCGTTGGTCGTGCCAGTTTTCGCCCCAGCAGGGCGGTTGAGTTCGGGCAAAATCAGCGGATTATTCAGGCCATAGTCAGGAGCGCGGGCTTCATTATCAGTCGTGATCGAGGTGATCTGGTAGGCAGTTGCCGCTGGTAAGACCTGTTCGGCTTTTGCCAACGCGCCCGCCCGGTCAAGCTCCTCAATAGTCTGACCAGTAGTGCCATCAACGATTTTGAGGATGGGAGTCATCGGGACATATTTTCCACCGTTGGCAAAGGTAGCATACGCATTGGTATGCTCAACGGGTAACACCTCACCACCACCCAACGCCAAGGTATAACCATAATATTCTGGGCCGCGCCACAAGCCCGTATGATGGCCCATCTTGTGCGCCAGATCGATCACGCTCTCAGTCGTCGCAAACTGAATCGCCTTGACTGCGGGGATATTGAGCGAGCGGGCGAGGGCTTCGCGCACTGTCACCGCGCCGTGATATTTGAAGTCAAAGTTTTCTGGCACATAGAACGAGCTAGTATCGGCCTCGCGTGCAGGGTCAGGATCGCGCCCCTGCGCCCGCAGTGCCTCTAATTCACCATAGGCTTTGCTGGTCACGGGATAGACCGCCTTAACATCCATCACGCGGGTGGCGGGTGACCACCCTTTGAGGAATGCGGCGGCGTAGGCAATTGGCTTGATCGATGAGCCTGGCTGCCGTTCGCGCGTAGTAATGTTGACCTGACCATCAATCGAACTATCGTAGAAATCTGCCGAGCCAACCATCGCCAAAATCTCGCCCGTGGCGGGCAGAATGGCAACTAATGCGCCGTTAGTCGCATTCTGTGCGCGGAGCTTTTGCACCTGTGTGCGAACCACCTGCTCAGCCATCACCTCGGTATCGTAATCCAGGGTGGTATAGACCTGTAAGTCACCACGATAGAGCCGATCTGCGCCGTATTTACGCTCAATCCAATCGCGCACAAAATTCACAAAGTGCGGGGCCTCGTTGTAACGACCTTCGCGCGTCAGCGGAATCAACGGCTTGGCGAACGCCTGATCTGCCTGGGCGCGGTCGATGAACCCATTACGGATCATCTGCTCTAACACGTATTGTTGCCGCTCCTTCGCAGCGGCAAAGTTGTAGCGTGGGTCATAGAATGAGGGCAGTTGCGGCAACCCCGCCAACATCGAGGCTTCGGCCAGATCAAGCTCATCTGCGCGTTTATTGAAATACGACTCAGCAGCAGCCTCGATCCCATACGAGCGATTGCCGTAGTAGATTTCGTTGATATAGAGGCGCAGCGTATCTTCTTTCGAGTATTCCCGCGAGAACCGCACCGCAACGATTGCCTCACGGATCTTGCGCTTAATCGTTGGGTCGGTGCCAATTGATTCAGGGTAAAGCGCCCGCACTAATTGCTGCGTAATCGTCGATCCACCCGATGAGCCAGCGCCGTTGTAGTTAATCAGCACCGCCCTAACGATCGCCGTAGGATCAACCCCAGGGTTGGTATAGAACGAAGGATCCTCGGCGGCGATTGTCGCTTGCAGTGCCAGATCAGACACCTGACTAATCTGGACATTGGTTCGCCAACCCAGATCAGGATCACTTACTTCCTGAAGCAGCCGACCGTTGCGATCATAGATCCGTGTAGTGCCAAAGGGCTTCGCCTCAAACTGGTGAAGATCGGGCAGATCACGCGAATAGTAGAGATACCCGCCCCAAAGGGTGCCAATCGCCAGGAGGATGCCTAGCAGCGCAATGGCCAGCGTCCCCCCACTGAAGGAACCAAAAATTCCAGCCACCCCTCCAACGGCCAGCGTTCGCCGCGTGCCACCTTGATCACGCCGTGCGGCGGTGTTAATCGCATGCAGCACGCGCGGCGGTACCTGCCGTCCCTCACGCCCACTCACTCGCCGTAGGGCACGACGGCGGCGCACGCGATCTTGAGCGTGACGACTTGTACTAGCCATGGGCAATCTATTTCCTTCGTCGCAGACTACTTAGCCAATCAACTTGTGCGATTAATGGTAGCACGTGTACGAGGAATCAGGCAGCGTTGTCAAACCAATCGCCACATTCCAGAAATATCGTGAATTTAGTGACTCCCTGAAACAGCTTCATCTTTCCTCGGTGGTGCCCCCCGAAAGAGGGAGATAACCGCGCCGCAAGCAGCCAAGATAGCGGAGAAGGTGAAGGCGTGCCGGAGGCCAGTAGTGAAGGCATCGAGAAGCGGGCCAACCGAAGCCCCACTGGCAGCACTCTGGCGCAGGGCTTCCAACCCCCCAGATCCAACTACCGGCGCAATCGCACTAATGACCAACGCCCCAGCAATGGCCACCCCAATCACCTGACCAGCATTACGCATCATCGACAAAAACCCGCCAGCGACTCCATAACGTTCACGGGGAACCGATCCAAATACAGCCGCCGAGTTAGGCGGATTAAAGACCCCAATGCCAACTCCCAGCAGAATAAGCCGCAAGAGAACATCAGTATAGTGTGATGCTGCCGTTAGCTGGCTCAGGAGGAAAAGGGCAATGGCAGAGATAATGAGCCCCGCCGATGAAAGCAGCCGTGCCCCAAATCGATCCGCTAGCGACCCACTGATCGGAGCGAGTAGTGCTAACATCAGTGACGTTGGCGTGAGCAGTAATCCCGCTTGGGCTGGGCTGTACCCCAAGGCCAATTGCAAGTAAAACGGCATCAGGAAGCTATTCGCCGCAATCGCCAGGAAAGAGCAGAGCGCAGCCAGGCTTCCAGTCGCGAAGGCCCGCACTCGAAAGAGTTGCAGATCAAGCAGTGGTGCGACCACCCGCCGCTCCACCAATACAAAGGCAAGCAAACTGACCACTGCAACGGCAAATAGCCCAACAATCTGCGTTGAACCCCACCCCGCTCGTTCGCCGCGATTCAATCCTAACAACAAGGTACTTAGGCCAAGCGCCACCAAGATCGTACCTACCCAATCAAAGCGATTCGATGCCCCCTCGCGACGGGTGGAAATACGGTGTTCTTCCAACACGGCGAACGCCATGATAATGCCAAAAATACCGACTGGCACACTGATAAAAAAGATCGAGCGCCAGCCAAACGCATCAATCAGCGCGCCACCAACTGCCGGGCCTAAGGTAATCCCGGCAGCAACCACTGTCCCATTAATCCCTAATGCTCGCCCCCGTTCGTGGCTGGGGAATACCGCATTCGTAATCGCCAGCCCATTGGCCTGGATCATTGCCGAGCCAACAGCCTGCATCACCCGCGAACCAATCAGATAGGCTGGAGATGGAGCCATACTGGAGATTAGTGAGCCAATCGTGAAGATCGCAAACCCCAGGGTATAGATTTTCTTGCGGCCCCAAATATCAGCCGCCCGCCCAAATGGCAACAGCAGCGCGGTAATCGTCAACAGATAGGCCAACACCACCCACTGAATCGTTGCCAGATCGCTGCGAAAATAGCTGAGCAATGAGGGCAGAGAAATATTCACGATTCCTGAATCAAGGGTAGAGGCAAAGGTCCCAATCGCCACGGTCACCAACGCCCACCACTTATGATTCTCACCGCGAATTGATGCTTGCCAGCGCGCTGGGAGCATTACTTTGTCCTTTTTCGTCACTGCTCCGTGAGTGGCGCAGTCCTGTGCGGTATCGTAGCACGAGAACTGAAGCTTGAGAAACAGTGCTGAATACAGCAAGGTGCAGAAACATCTGCTACCATTCCCGCCAACCTGGACAAATCCAGGATACCGAAACAGGCGTACATTTCGTTAGGGGCGCTTTAGCGTAGACAGGCTTCTTGCCAGACACGCTAAGGCCCAGCCCTGGTGGAGCGGAACCACGGTGGCGCAAGCAGGCGATGACGAGGCCCTGATTGTACGCCTCGCCAATGGAGATCGAGCGGCACTCAGCCTCCTTTATGATCAATATGCGGGTGCTGTTTTCGCGCTCATCTTACGGATTATTGCCAACCACGCCATCGCGGAAGATCTGCTACAGGAGGTATTTGTTCGCGTCTGGCAGCGGGCCAATACCTATCAGGTAGGACGAGGAAAGGTGCTTACCTGGATCATGGGGATTGCCCACAACCTGGCTATCGATGAAATCCGACGGCAGCAACGTCGGCCACAGGCGGCGGAGCAGCGCGATCAGCAGCAACAAGAGACCCTGCTGCTGAATTTACCCACCACTGAAAAAAGCCCTGAAGAGCAAGCCTGGGAGCATCAGCTACGGCGCCAGATGGTAGCAGTACTTCGCCAATTACCTGAAGCCCAGCGGGTGATCATCGAGTTAGCCTATTTTGATGGCTATTCACAGTCACAAATAGCCACGCAACTTGATGAACCGTTGGGAACAGTGAAAACGCGCTTACGCCTGGGAATGCAAAAACTCAAAACATTAGTTGCTGAGCAAGGGTTAGATCTCTAGCGTGAATGCGGCAACGATAATGATAAGGTCAATCGCCAGCGGAGCAGCGAAGGTCGGAGATGAACGATAACGAACATCGCACAATACAAGCATTACTTCCCGCCTATGCCTTAGGGGCCCTGGAGGAAGAACAGGCGACAGTTGCCGCCCATCTTGCCGAGTGTCCAGTTTGTCAGGCAGCGCTGACTGAGCTAGAAGCCACGCTGGGCCTCTTGGCGCTTACCGCGCCTCCTGCCCAGCCCACCCCTGGGGTGAAAGCGGCACTGCTAGCGCGAATCGACCAAGAGGCCCAACACGCCAGCGTTCCTGCCCAAGGGGATCTACCAACCCCGGCTGAACAACCTGCTGCCCAATTAGCACCGCGCACGCTACCGATAACCAGGATTCCTCGTAGCGTTATGCCGCTGGTAGCCCTGGCCGCCGCCCTGATCATCGGTTTGCTCACCTGGGGAATCATCAATCAGGCCCGGCTGAACCAACAGCAGCAACAACTTGCCGCCAAAGCCGACGAGATCGCCCTGGCTGACACAATCCTCAATAAACCAACTGCTGCATTTTCGATGAGTGCGCCAACCAATGGTGATGGGTATGGGCAAACGGTCGCCGGATATATCTATGCCGATCCTAACAGCAACGTTGGCCTGATCCTGGCCTACTGGCTACCGAAAATCAACGCTGATCAACGGTTCCAGATCTGGTTGCAACGCGCAGACGGGCAACGGGAAAGTGCAGGCACCTTCACCGCCGATGTCAATAACAGTGCCCAGGTTGTCGTGAGAACTCCAGCTAACTTTGCCCAATACACCACCGTTGGCGTGACCATTGAACCAGCCGCAGGGAGCGCCGCCCCAACCGGGCCGTCTGTCTGCGGCGCGAAGATACGGCCCTAGCCGTACCTTCGCTCACATACGCGCCGCTTAGGACGACAACACCAGATGTTGCAATTTATCGGGATTCACGATAATCGCAATTTCGTGAATACGGTCGTCCACAATATCAAGTGCCAGCACACTGTAGGGGTGTCCATCCTTGAAGGCGATCACGCCTGGTTGCCCATTGATCTCCATTTGCTGATACACAAGTTGTTCCACAACGCCAGCCTGTGCCAGATAGAGCATAAATGCGGCGGCTTTCTCGACACCTTGTACGGACTTGCGCGCCGCCAATGCCTTCCCACCACCATCAGACCAGATCGCAATATCATCGCTGAGGGTCGCGATCAGGCTAGGCAGATCGCCAGCAGTACAGGCCCGTAAGAACTCGTCAGTTAGTCGTTCGCGCACCCGAGGCGCCGGGGCAAAGCGCGGGCGTTTGGCGAGTACATGCTCACGGGCACGGCGGGCAAGTTGTCGGCAGTTGCTCGCGCTCTTGGCAACAATTGGCGCGATTTCGGTGAACTCGTAGCCAAAAACATCGTGGAGGAGAAAGACCGCCCGTTCAATCGGATTCAACCGCTCAAGCACGGTGAGAAAAGCCAGCGACAGACTATCAGCGAGCATCGCCTGCTCCGCCGGATCGACCATCTGCGCGGTGATCAGTGGTTCTGGTAGCCAGGGGCCGATATATTCCTCACGCCGCACCCGGGCTGAGCGCAAGTGGTCGATACAAAGGTTGGTCAACGTTGTGGTGAGCCAGCTTTTCGGGCTCGTGATCGGCTCATCCTGGTGCTCCTGCGCCCGTTGCCAGCGCAAATATGTTTCCTGCACCAGATCCTCCGCATCAGCAACCGTACCGACCATGCGATAGGCAATCGCAAAGAGCAGCGGCTGATATTCAACAAACTGGCTATCGCGCGTTACCATAGCTATCTTCCTTACCACCCTCTATTCAGGCCGAAACCAGCAATTGCTGAGGAATAGCGGTCAGAATCTGCTCTGCTGCAAGTTTCGCACTCGATACGGCAGCATCAGCCAACATCCCCGTTGGTCCCACCCAGTCTCCCGCAACATAGAGACCAGGAAGATCTGGCACGGCTGGCCCAGGGCGACCAACATAGCCACCCGTTGCGGCGGTCACCAGGGCGGGGGAAACGGTCATCTGCGGCAGAAACTGCTGCACAACCGCTAATTGCCGCCAACCTGGTTGTATCAGATCGAGCAATCCTGCAAGTTCCTGGCGGATTTCTTCAGGGTTCGTTGGTGGCGCAGTGAGGTATTTCCCAAGATGAATCACCGCTGGCTGATCTGGGGCAGAGCGCGGGGCGGGAGCATGAACCGAGAGATAGAGCGGTTGATCAATCCCAAAGGCCAACCGTGCCGTTGGGACAGGCAATCGCTCCAGCCCCACCGTGAGGCACGTCATCAGCACCGGGATCGCCTCGTTCGCCCAGGTTGCAATGGTGTGGGCCGCTGTGTTGCTTGTCAACACTGCTGCGGTCTTGGGATCGGTGGCAAGCACCACTGCCGAGACCGCTTGTACGGCACCATCAGCAACGCGGACGCCGCACACTGACCCGTCAGGATGCTGGACAACCCCGACAATCCGCTGATCGGTCTGGATCTGTACCCCAGCCTGCCTGGCCGCCGCCGCTAACTGATCCACCAGCACCTGCCAACCACCTTCGATATAGTCAACATTTTGCAGCAGCGCCAACCGCACCTGTGAAAGCGCGGCCCCGGCACTCAGGCGCGCACTATCGGCGGAGTAGGTTGATACCCGAACCAACATCAGCAGTAATTGTTGGAGATCATGATGGCGCACCGTCTGCGCCAACCAGTCTTGCAGTGAAACACGTTGTAGCTGCTGCAAATCGGCGCGGAAGATCCGCGGCAAAAGCGTAACGAACTCACGCTTGGCTCCAGCAGTAAGCAACCTACTCGTCAGCAACGTGCGTGGCCCTGCGGGCAACGTTTGCAAACGACCAGCAGCGAAGCCAAAACCATCTTGCGGGGGCGTAAATCCCTGCCATTGCACCCCAAGTGCGCGCAGGATCGGGGCAGCCACGCCACCGCGATAGAGGGCGTGTGGCCCCATATTCAGCGCATAACCCTGCTGCTCAGTTGTGCGCGCCCGCCCACCAAGCGCAGCAGCCTTTTCATAGAGCGTAACGGTGCGGCCCGCCCGCGCCAGGATCGTTGCCGCCGTCAGGCCAGCCAATCCACCACCAACGACTGCGACATCAACAGCGTGCATCTGCTCTACAGTTAGCATGAGCTTCCTCCTCTGGTATCCGGGCCACATTGCCCTACGAGAAAGAGGACGAGATAGCCGCACGATCTGTGACAGTGTGTGACCATGTAAGTGAGTATACTGGCAGCAGTTGCAGTCATCATCGCAGGATCGAGTGCGGAAAAGGAAGCAATGTGCAACTACAGCGCCTATTGGCACGGCAATCACCCCCCATCCCCTGGCTGGAGGGCGACAATATCCCCTGGCACGATCCGGCATTCAGTGCCCGGATGCTGCAAGAACATCGCTCGCAGGAGCATGATGCCGCCTCGCGCCGACAAACGATCATTGCCGAACAAGT
>JBDHWF010000083.1:0-18288 GCA_039810045.1 Chloroflexia bacterium | reverse complement strand
AACGGAAGCGAATGGTCCGCCGATCCAGAATCGCCCGCCGCAAATCAGCCAGCAGGTTCGTAACAACCGACGTTGACCCAGTTGACCCCTGGGGGGTAATGACGTGGATCGCTTCGCGCAATTCTTCTAATTCACTGCGCCGTTCCGCAGGCAATAAGGCTTCGATCTTCTGCCCCGCGCTCTGCGCTGCCTCGCGGTATTGCGTATCAAACTGTCCCGCCACGAAATCGCCACCCAACAGCAGCGTCGTAGCCTCATCAACCGTAAAGCTGATCGGCGGCAAGAAATAGCCATCCATCAGCGCATAGCCGCGACCTGGGGTGGAGATCAGCGGCACACCCGCTTCAGAGAGCGCTTCCATATCGCGGTACACTGTGCGGGTGCTAATCTCAAACTGCGCGGCGAGGTCTTCCGCCCGCACCTGCTTCCGGCTCTGCAACACTAAGACCATTGCCAAGAGCCGATCAGTGCGATTCATCGCGCCCACTTCCTACCGATTTGATCAATCATTAGCAGCCGATTCTACCCCACTCCATCCATTCTGTCGCCTGATCAGCTATGATACGCGTTGTTGATCGCAGAACAGTAGACAAAGGAGGAAAGCCCGTATGACCGAACTGACTGGTGGCCATGCCTTGGTGCAATCGCTGATCCGCGAAGGAGTAGACACGATCTTTGCCTTGCCCGGGGCGCAACTTGACTGGGCGTTCGATGCCCTCCACGCTGCCCGCGACCAGATCCGCGTGATTCATACGCGCCACGAACAGGCCACGTCGTATATGGCTGATGGCTACGCCCGCGCCAGCGGCAAAGTTGGCACCTGTCTGGTCGTGCCAGGGCCAGGGGTACTCAACGCGGGCGCGGGGCTTTCCACTGCCTACGCCTGTGCCTCACCAGTCCTCTGTTTGGCCGGGCAGATCAAGTCCACGTCAATCGGGGTGGGTCGTGGCGAACTCCACGAAATCAAAGATCAACGCGCCGTCCTCGACACCGTCACCAAGTGGACAGGCCGCGCCATGACCACCAGCGAGATTCCTGGCCTCGTGCGCGAAGCCTTCAACCAACTGCAAAGTGGGCGGCCCGCCCCAGTGGGCCTGGAGATCCCCCCCGATGTGCTGATGAAGACCGAAAGCGTTTCATTCGACGGCCTCAACTGGGGCGAACGGCCCACCCCCGCCGCCGCTGATCCAGCGCAGATCAAAGCTGCCGCCGCCCTGATCGCCAAAGCCGAACGCCCTGCCTTCTACGTCGGCAGTGGCGTCCTCCACGCCGAAGCCTGGGAGGAACTGCAAACGATCGCCGAAGCCCTGGAAATCCCCGTGATTATGTCGCGCAATGGGCGCGGCGTCCTTTCCGCCCGCCACCCACTCGCCTGTAACCCCGTAGCTGGCACCGAGCTGTTGCCCAGTTGCGATCTGGTCGTGCTGGTTGGCACCCGCTTCCTGGAACCGTGGGCGGGCTGGGGGCTACCCGACTCGATCAAGTACATCCAGATCGACGCCGCTGCCGACGAAGTTGGGCGCAATATCACCCCAGAAATCGGAATCGTCGCCGATGCCAAAGTCGCCCTCACCGCCCTGCGCGATGAACTGGACGGCGTGAAACGGCAGGGGCCATCGCGCCTGGACGAGATCAAGGCAGCGAAGGAACGCGCCGACGACAAGCTTTTTGAGCTACAGCCACAGGCCTCATTTGCTGGCGCAATCCGCAACGTCCTGCCCGATGATGGCGTCTTCATCTGCGATGTCAACCAGATCAGCTACTGGTCGTGGGTCGGCTTCCCCGTTTATCAGCCACGCACCTTCCTCACCTCTGGTTATCAAGGTACCCTGGGCGCTGGCTACGCGACAGCCCTGGGCGCGCAGGTGGGTCAGCCAACACGCAAAGTCGTCTCGGTCAATGGCGACGGCGGCTTCGGCTACAACTTACAGGAGCTTGCCACCGCCCATCAGCACAATATCGCCGCCGTCGCGGTCGTCTTCGATGACGGCGCTTATGGCAATGTGAAGCGGATGCAGCGCGACCAGTTTGAGGGCCGCACGATCGCTTCCAACCTGCAAAATCCCGACTGGCAGAAACTGGCCGAAGCGTTCGGGGTCAACGCGATGAAAGCGACCAACGCCGACGAACTGGAAGGCACCCTGCGCGAAGCCTTCGCCAGCAACGCCCCCGCCCTGATCTCCGTGCCAGTGGGCGAAATGCCCAGCCCCTGGTCGCTGATCTACCCCCGCCGGGGCTAAGACCCAGCCGCAATCATTACCACAACCAGCGCCGCCGCCAGAAAGTTTCTGGCGGCGGCGCTGGCGCTTGCACCACTACGTCGCCGCGCTGATCGCCTCTGGCGTCGTTAGCTCAATGGTGGTCGCCTGGGGATACTCCTTTGGCGCAGTGAACCAGCCAACGAGCAGCGCGGCAAAGCAGAGAAAAGCCAGCAGTTCCATCGATCGTCTCCTTCTTCCCTTACAGTTGATACGCCGCTTCACCGTGTTGCGTCGTGTCCAAACCCAGCACTTCTTCCTGCTCTGGCACCCGCAGGCCAATCAGCAGGTCGATCACTTTCAGGATGACGACCGTTGCCAGCGCGGCGAAAATCCCCGCTGCGGCGACCGCCACCAGTTGAATCAACAGTTGCTGGGGGTTGCCATAGAGCAGCCCATCGTTACCCGCCTCATTCACCGCTTTCTGGGCGAAGATCCCGGTGGCCAACGCACCCCAGATCCCCCCAACGCCGTGAACAGCGAAGACATCCAGCGCATCGTCCACCTTGCGCTTCAACAGGTCAACGGCGAAGAAACAAATGATCCCCGCGATAAACCCGATCACAATCGCCGCGCTGGGATCGACAAAGCCCGCCGCCGGAGTAATCGCCACGAGTCCCGCCACTGCCCCCGCAGCCGCGCCCAACACACTCGGCTGACCGTGCCGCAACCAACTCGCCGTCAGCCAGGAGAGCGCGGCCATCGCTGCCGAGGTATTCGTCACCACAAAGGCGTTCGCCGCCAGACCGTTCGCGCCCAGCGCACTTCCCGCGTTGAAGCCAAACCAGCCAAACCAGAGCAGGCCCGCGCCCAACACAGTCATCGTCAGGTCGTGGGGATCCATCTTCTCCCGGCCAAAGCCCACCCGCTTGCCGAGGACGGTCGCCGCCACCAGGGCCGAAACCCCAGAGGTAATATGCACCACCGTGCCACCAGCGAAGTCGAGTGCGCCCATCGTGCGTAACCAACCGCCCACACCCCAAACCCAGTGGGCCACTGGGGCGTAGACGAAGGTCGCCCAGGCCAGAGTGAACAAGACGAACGCTTTAAAGCGTTTCCGCTCGGCAAAGGCCCCCGTGATCAACGCGGGTGTAATCACCGCAAACATCATCTGGAAAGCCATGAACGCCGAGTGCGGAATCGTTGGCGCATAATCGGCATTGGGCGCAGCGCCCACACCGCGCAGTCCCAGGAAATCGAAGCCCCCGATCAGGCCGCCATTGTCCTTGCCAAAGGCCAGACTATACCCCCACAACACCCACTGCACACTGATCAACGCCATGATGAAGAAACTGTGCATAATCGTCGACAGCACATTCTTGCGCCGCACCAGCCCGCCATAAAAGAACCCTAATGCTGGCGTCATCACCATCACTAACGCCGCCGAAATCAGTACCCACGCCGTATCGCCAGTATCAATCTGCATCGATCGCCCCTTCACTTGCTCCTGTACACCCTGCAATATGCGATCTGGCACAGATGAGTTGAGCGACCTGCACAAGACCTGCTTGCTAACATCCAGCATAAATCGCGGTTCAGCCAATTCCTATAGCCACAAAGCCTAAATCTATCCGAACAATCTGTGCCAGTTGCACAAATCACCCTGCTCACCAACAGCAAGGACGCGCGACGCTTACCCAGCGGTGCCAGACTCGTGGCACAAGTTCTGCATTAACGAATGAACGAACGGGAGTTGCCTGCTGCGCCAGTGGGGCGCACAGTACAACCACCCATCAGGCTCCGGCACAGACGCTAAAGGGGAGCGCGTGGAGGCCAGGGCAAAGGAGTACAGCGGTAATGGATCTGATGAGCATTCTGGCGTGGTTACTCTTGGGGCTAGTCGCAGGTTTCCTGGCTAGCGTGGTAATGAAAGGCGGCGGTTACGGAATCGTTGGTGACATCATCGTCGGGATTATCGGCGCATTCATCGGCGGCTTCGTCTTCTCGTTGCTCGGTGGCTCAGGGGCGACCGGGTTCAATATCTGGTCGGTCTTCGTAGCCTTCGTCGGTGCCTGTATCCTGATCGCGCTGCTTCGCCTCCTCTCTGGTCGACGCGCGGTCTAACGACCCAAACACCCACACCATAAAAATACGGCGGCTGGAGTTTTCCAGCCGCCGTTCTTGTTCCTGCTCTCGGTACAAACTTTCGTACCGTCAACCACAACGGCACTCAGGGCCATAACGTCAGGGCAATAAGGCCAACCACACCATTTCTGCCAGGATTTCCTTCTGCGATTACGCCAAGAATTTCGTTCGGTCACTCGAGAAAAACTCTCCGAGGGACGCAACAGCGTCTTTACGAAGATACCATGCAGATCAGCAGCGTTGGGAGATGTGCTTTCTCCTAATTGCGGCGGGACAATCGGGGGGGTGATCAGTCCTGGATGACTTTGGTACTACCCCGCGTTAGGGCGTTGGCAGGACACAACCATCAGCCGCCGCCCAGGCGGCCTGGAATGCCCGCACCTGATCAGTGATCAACTTAGCATAGACTTCGCGTCCGACCTGATACGGGTGAACCCCGTCATCTTTCAGATATTCCGGGTGTCCCGCGCTGGTGGTGTACCAATCGAGCAGCACGGCATTGGGATATTTCTTCACGCCGGCGGCCAGTGTCGCGTTATTCGCCTTCTCCCATTCACGCGGCACCCGCAGGTTGACGAAAATCACCCCCCGCACATCTTTCAGTTCAGCCATAATATCGGTGAAATCTTCTTCCGTGATATAGCCGTTCGCGCCAATTTGCACGATCACAATCGAGCCAAGCGTCCCGGCCTGTCGCCACTCGCGCAGCAGGGCTGGCACCTGCACGGCCTGTCGCCCCACGGTAGCGTTGGTATACAACCCCTCGCCAATATATTCCTCAAGCTTCTCGGCCCCGGCCACCAACACCGAGTCGCCCACCGCCGTAATGCGGGGCTTGCTCAGTGTGGCAGGGCAAGTCTGCGGGGCGGCTGGTACGGGCGTGCCGATAATCTCCACGGTGGAGGTGGGCACCGCCGCCGCCACAACGCCGCGATCAACCGTGCCAGTGCCAAACTCCGCTTCGGTCGATGGTGGCTGCGCCGCCGCCACCGTAATCAGCAACGCCAGCAATGCGCCAAGCGTCGCCCCCGCGCCCAGGCTCCACCGCTGCAGTTGCCGCCAACTGCGCTGATCAGGGGCCGCAAGCAATGCGCGGAATCGTGCCCAGAGCCGCCCCAACAAGCCCTGCCGAATCGGCGTTTCGAAGAAGCGGTACGAAAGATCGGCCAGAATCGTTGCCACCACCAGCCGAAAGACGAACACAGGCAATCCCTCAAAGCGCGTATCGATCCCTGGCCTGGTCACGGCAAAGAGCGGCCAATGCCACAGATAGAGGCTATACGAGCGTTCGCCAAACCACCGCATCGGGCGCGAGTCGAGCAGCAACGGCAAGAGCCGCGCCCCGGGGGCGACTGTCCCCGCGATCACCGCGGCAGTCGTCAGGGCAATCAGCACAAAGCCACCACGATAGAGAAACGTTTGCCGCTGATTCAGTACCGCAAAGAGCAGGAGCAGCACGCCGACCGCCCCCACGCCCAGCCGATCCAACCAGACCACCATCGCGTGGGTCGCCCGCCCCAACGTGCGCCACGGCGCCCAGGCCATCGCCAGCGCGCTCCCAAAGAGTAGCCCCGCAGCGCGGGTATCGGTGCCGTAGTAGACCCGCGAGGGATCTTGCCCAGGGAGATACAACACCGCCATCAGCAACGACGAGCAGATCGCCCCGGTCAGCGCGATACTGGCGATCCGGCGTGGCGACCAGAAGCGCAGGAGCAACGCCAGCACAGGCGGCCAGATCAGGTAATACTGTTCCTCAATCGCCAGTGACCAGAGGTGCTGAAAGAGTGAGGGCCGGCCAATCACCTCGAAATATGACTGCTGCCGGAAGATGAAATACCAGTTGATCACGTAGGCAAAGGCGGCCAACGCATCGCCGCGCAGCCGCGCCACTTCGTGCGGCAACCAAAAGACAGCATAGACCAGGCCAACTACCAGCAATAAATAGAGCGCGGGCAGGAGTCGCCGCGCCCGCCGCAGCCAGAAGGTACGCAGATCGATCCGCCCGCGCTGTTGGGCCTCAGAGAGCAGCAGGGCCGTGATCAGATAGCCACTGATCACGAAGAACACCTCGACGCCCAAAAAGCCGCCAGGAAGCCAGCTCACCCCCGCATGGTAGAACAGCACTGCACCAACGGCGATGGCCCGTAGGCCATCAAGCCCAGGCAAATACGGCAGGCGCAAGGCCACCCCACCGCGCGTTGGCGGCGGTACTGCTTGGTGCGCCTGAGCAGCGGCGCGACCAACGGGCTGTGCAGTTTCTGTTGCCATCCTCTCCCCTCGGTAGGTCCTTGGCATCGTCTCTATCGGGAGATTCTACGTCACGCAGGGATGAACGTGCATCAAGGCCCAGCGCGGTTGGCGATGCTGATCAGCAATAACGCCGCGCTAGCCCTGTCCTTCCGATCAGGCAACCCGCGCCGAAAGAGGCAGGCCGGAAACCGCCCGTTCGACCAAAGGCACCAGCGCGGTCAGGCGCTACACTAGACAATAGGGCTTGAACACGCCAACCCGCCACGATCCTGGCAACTGAGGGACGCGCCAGATCGACCCATCGTCGCCAACGCTCGTCAAGCCCCGCAATCCCTACTATCCTCCCCTTCCTCTCCCCATTCAGGGCTACGGCTTCCCTCGCCGTAGCCCTTCCTCTTCCCTGCGTGCAGGCCGCACGCAACCAGCCCCTACCTCCGCCCGTTCTGTTCTCTAGACTGGCTACCGTCTATACTTCTCCCAGATCACTGGAGACAAAATCCCCGTGCTGGGCCAGTCCTTTACGCAAAAGGAGTACAGAATGCGCCGCCTCGCTACCCTGACCATCCTCACTGTGCTACTGATTGGCGCAGTAGGCTTTGGCCCTTCGGGCAACCATGTTGCCGCTGGCGAACGCTATTGTCCCGCAGGTGTCAACTATTGCGCCGAAAATGCCTTTCTCGACTTCTGGAAAGCCAATGGCAATCTGGAGATTCTGGGCTTGCCCGTCAGCCAGCCATTTGTCGATGATCGCGGGTTGATTGTGCAGTTCTACGAACGGGCGATTATGGAATGGCACCCCGAGAACGAAGCGAAGTATCAGGTCTTGCTCACCTTACTCGGCGCGGGCCTGCTCGGTGATCGACCAGAGCGCAACGCCCCGCCGGAACCATGCGCCGCCGATTGCACGCTGGTGCCGCAAACGAACCACACCCTGCGCGGCGTCTTTCTGCGCTACTGGCAAGAGCATGGTGGCCTGCCCGTCTTCGGCTTCCCCCTGACCGAGCAGTTCATCGAAGTGAATCAGGCCGATGGCAAGCCCTACGTTGTCCAATATTTCGAGCGGAACCGCTTCGAGTATCACCCCGAGAATGACGCCCGCTATCAAGTCCTCCTGGGGCTGCTTGGCACAGAATCGCTGAATACGCAGCGGCAGGTGCTGAATCGGCCCACTGCTCAGGTGCCAGATTATAGTCAGCCGCTCGCCACCGTTGGCGTGCCGACCCGCCTAACGATCCCCGCCATCAACGTCAACGCCCCGGTTGAACAGGTGGGGGTTGATGCGAATGGCAATATGGACACCCCCAAAGACCCCTGGGGCACCGCCTGGTATGCCCCTGGCACCCGCCCTGGGATGCAAGGTAACGCCGTCATTGCCGGCCACGTGGATTATCACGGAATTGGCCCAGTCGTCTTCTGGGATCTGCACACTCTGACCCCCGGAACCGCAGTATTCGTGACCGATGATCAGGGGAAACAACGCCGCTTCCTGGTCACAGAGATTCAGGTCTATCCCGCCGACAACGCCCCACTGCCGAAGATCTTTGGCGCTACCTCCGAAACCAACCTGAATCTGATCTCCTGCATTGGCGACTTTGACCCCGGTAGTGCTTCGTACAACAGCCGGATTGTGGTCTTCACCCGCTGGGATGGCGTCAACCCCTAAAGGCCAGCGTGGGCGCGGCAGCTGTGCGCCGCGCCCACACCAAACGCATTGTTCCCCCCCTAGCCGCTGTGCTACACTATCGCGGCACAAACGCAGTGGCGCGACTCGGTGCCGTGGCCAAGTGGTAAGGCAGAGGTCTGCAAAACCTCCATCAGGGGTTCGAATCCCCTCGGCACCTCCCAGTACCAGCCTGCGCGTTCACCAAGAATTGCACAGTAACCCGCGACGGCACCCACCGGGTGCCATCTACATTTGCGCCAGAGGGAGGGCCTCCGTGACAGACCAGCAGCCGGAAGCTGAAACAGTGATCGCGAGTGAAACGATCTACGCCGGGAAACTGCTCACCTTCCAGCGCGATCAGGTGCAACTGGCGAGCGGCCACACCACCACCCGCGAAGTTGTGATCCACCCCGGCGCCGTCGCCGTCGTGCCGCTATTGCCGAATGGTCGCGTGGTGATGGTGCGGCAATACCGCCACGCTGCCGGGCGCAGCCTGCTGGAAATCCCCGCTGGCACACTCGACCAACCGGGCGAAAGCCTCGCTGCCGCTGCTGCCCGCGAACTGCAAGAAGAAACGGGCTACCGCGCCACCCAGTGGCAAGAGTTGGTCGCCGTCTACACCGCCCCAGGTTTCTGCACCGAAAAGATCACCATCTTTCTCGCCACTGGCCTCACCCACGGCGACCGCCAATTGATGGAGGACGAAGCGATTACTCTGGAAGAAATCGCCCTCTCCGACATCCCAACGCTGGTAGCTCAGGGCGAGCTTGCCGACGCGAAAACCCTGACGGGCCTCCTGCTCGCGCAGCTTGTGGCAACAGCGTAGCTCAGCCCGCCTGCCCTTCAGCTTCAGCCTCCATTTTCGCTAACCGCGTGTAATAATCGGGAATTTCTTTCAAGTGGGCCAGCGCAATCTTCCCCGTCATGATCGGGTCATCGTTCGTGACATTGGTCTGTGGATCGTGGCGCCCATGTTCCAGCTCAACATCCAGTCCCATCCGAAACTGCTCCAGGTCGTAGGTATTCCAATCAACACCAATGCTATCGCCAATCTGCTGCGCCTCTGCACTGGTGATTGGCTCTCGCTTGCTCATCAGGCCCTCCTTTATCGAACAGCAGCCTATACTGTTGCGGCTACCGCTCCTGAGTATAAGCTTAATCTTCCTCAGGCACGAGCCAATCAGCAGACGGCAGGAACGCATCGGGCAAACTCAGCGTAAACTCCGCCCGCAACGCCTCAAAGAAGAACAACACGATTGCCGACCGCTGGAGCGCGAGCGTGCGACCAGTGGGCGTCTGCATCGCCTGTGGTAACGTCGTCAGGCGCTCGTAGAGCAGATCGAGGGGGTAAACGGTGGGGGCCAGATCGCGCAGCAGGGCAAACGGATCGCGGCGGTCGTACCACCCCCTGCCCTCATGCGGCGCAGCGTTCAACGCCGCCATAATCCCCCCAGCCCCAAGCTGATCAAGGGTGCGGGCATCGTGGATCACCCGCCATTCCAGGCTCGCCCCTAACCCCAGTGGTTGCGCCACCTCTGTCACTAACGCCCGCAGTGCGGTCACGGTTGGGGCCGGAAGATCGGGCGTGACCAGCAGTGATCCCTGCGTCGCCGCATCCAGCGCCCGCAGTAATACTGCCGCCCCCACCAGAAAGCGGTCGGCTTCCTCCTGCCGCGCCAGGTGTCGTGCCAGCCCAAAAATCCGCTCGGTCTGCGCCCAGGTCGCCGCCAGTTCAGCGGCAGTGTCCCGCAGCAGGGTCAACCACTGATCACGCACACTTGGCATTAGCGCCCATCTCGCCGCCCCCGGCCATAGACCGCCCCCAGCACAATCCCGTAGGCGATATGCCGCAACACCTGTTGCAGGATCGGGATTGGGCGGACCATCTGCGGCAGTTTCCCCGCCCGAATCGCCGGATGAAACCGATCAAAGAGCGGTAAAAGCAGCGAGAGAGTCGTGTTCTCCGCCAGCGCAAAGCCCAGCCCTTTCGCCCACGGTGGCCCCGGCAACCGCCGTTGCACCGCGGCGTAGCCATGCGCCAGCCCCACCCCAAAAGTGCAGTGCAGCACGGCCCCCAGTAGCGGCCAGATCCGCCCGTCGTCAGTCACCATCCCACCAAGCAACAGCAAGTCGTTGGTCGGGCAACCAAGCGCAGGCAGATCGACGGCCATCTCCACCAGATAGGCTCCAGACGCTGCCAACCCCGCCCCGGTCGCCAGTAGCGGATCGTAGCCATTATTCTGATCACCCAACCACTGCCACACCCGCTCAATCATCGTCATTCCCTCGCAGTATCGAGCGGCCAACGTCCACTCGCCAACGCCAACGCCTCTGCCGCCGCCAACGGCACCGCCGTAAATGGTGGCACCTGCGCGGCAGCCAGCGCCCGTAACTCCCGCAGCCCCGTTAGCACCTCACGCCGCAACGCCTTGGGGTAGTCCCACTGCCGCTGATGCGCCCGGAAATCGAGCAGATCTTCCACCACGGCCTCATCATTCGGTAGCACACTCAGATCAAGATCGAGGTCGATGTAGGCCAGTCGCGTGCCATCCCAGGTCGCCGCCGTAAGCAGGTTGCAGAAATGGCGTTCCAGCGCCCCGGTCTGCGGATCAAAATAACTGAGAACGTTGTAGGGGCGATCTGCCGGAAAATATTCCAGCGTGACCGTTGGCAACTGGCGCACTCCCTGCGCCGTGCGAAATGCCCGCCCCACCGCGCCCCGCGCGATCAGCAAGCCAGGGGTCGCCACCAACGCCGTAGTTTCCACGACAAAGCGCTGCTGCCCATCGTATTTTCGCACGACGATTGGCACCGCCGCCCCAACCGGCAATTGCCCCGTCTTCAACGCCACACTAAGCGCTACTGCTGCCATCATACCACCACGACTGCACCGCAAAACGACCGTTGTGGGGCAGTCTAAGGTTCCTCTACAATCGCTGTCAATCAGCGAACAGCCTGTCCAGGCTTACCCACGAGCGCCCCAGCGCAGGCCGAGTCGCCCACTACGAGCCTATTCATGTCCGTATTGCCGACATTCAGTCACCAATCAGGACAACTAATGGTATCTTTACCCTGCGATCTGGGCGGCACACGAAAGGACAAGCGATGAGCGATGCTGATCTTGATGAAAAGACGCAGCGTTGGCAGCGATTGAAAGATCAGGCGGGCCAGCAACTCGGCCCGGAAATGGTCTACGGCGAAGGCTTGCTTGATGCCCGCTTCACGATAATCGGCGAAGCACCGGGCGAAAATGAGGCCCGCGCCAAACGCCCGTTCATCGGGCAGGCAGGCCGTCTGCTCAACCAATTGCTTGAAGAAGCGGGGATTGATCGACAGCAGGTCTATGTCACCAACATTGTCAAGCTGCGCCCAACAAACCCCGGCAAAGGCACCCGCCTACGGAATCGACCCCCACGCGCCAACGAGATTCAGGCAGGGCTGACCCTGCTCTTGCCCGAATTGACCCTGATCGCGCCGACCGCCCTGATCCTCTTTGGCAATGTGCCAGCCAAAGCGCTGATTGATAAGCGCTTTGCGATGGGGGCGAATCGCGGGCAGTGGTTCACCAGTAGCGCCAATATCCCCGCCCTGGCGACCTATCATCCCGCCTACCTCCTCCGCCTGCAAGGGCCAGCGTTCGATGCCGCCAAAGCCCTCGTCCTCAGCGACCTGCAACTGGCGCAGCAAGCCCTGACCACACCGCCCCAACCCCAACCATTCGGCTAGATCGCGGCGTCAGGCGTGCCGAGCCAGTCGGCAGCCTGCTGCAACAGGGCGAAATCGGCTGGCCCAAATGCGCCCCGATGCTCGCTGGCAACCAGCAACGCCCCACTGACCGCGCTATCTCCGCCGCTTGGCACCACCACCATCGCCCGCGCCTTCGCAGGCGCACTAGCGGGCGGCCTGGGCAGATCGTTGGTGACGATTGGGGCGCTGCTTGTGGGCCGCGCCAGTAGCCGTTGCTTGGGTGCTGCGCCACCGGCCCAGACAGCCAAGCGCAGCCGCTGCCCGACCAGTTGATAGTAGCCGACCCAATTGTACGTTGGCACTGTTTGGTGAAGGGCCGCACAGAGAGCCGCCGCAAAGTCTGCGGGCCGCCCCCGCTGGGCACGCAACTGCGCCAGGGCCGCTTCCGCCGCCGCATAGGGATCTGGCCCACGCATAATGGTCACGCGCCACACTCCTTCCCGCGCTCACAGCACACTCCATGGCAATGGTAGCCGCCTCGCATTGATTCCACCACTGGTCATCGCCAAGGCCCCCGCGATAGCGATTCCGTCGACAACGCACCTCGCCCCCGCACCCCACGTTGCGCCAATTCACGGAAAATCTCCCCATCGCTCCTCTTGTATTTTTCTGCACACCTGCTAATATACATTCACAGTGTACGTACAGCTGGGGAGTGGCTGCGTGCGGGGTTGGTAAGCGAGAGGAGTCAACCAGCGTGGGACGACGTGGGGTAGTCGTACGATCTGCGCTGATCAGTCTATTGATCGGCGTGCTACTTTCCTACGGTCTGGAGACTCAGGCCGTTGCTGCGGGGCCACCAAACCGCGATCTGCCAGAGTGGGCGCAAACGCCCGAAGCCGTCTATTTTGCGGAAACTGGGCATCACCTCGCCGAGCCGTTCCTCTTCTACTGGCGCGATAATGGCGGGCGCGAAATCTTTGGCCTGCCGATCAGCGAAGTGATCACGTCGTCCAATGGCACCCTGCAAACTCAATATTTCGAGCGCATGGTGCTGCAATATCGCCCGAACAGTGGTGGGGCCACTGCCCTGATGGTCGGGCGTAATGCCGCCACCAACACCTCGGTCAACCTCCGCACCGGGCCAGGGGTCGATTGGAATAAGGTCAACATCCTCCGCGCCCAGCAACAAACGATGGTTGTCGGTGGCCCAATCCCCGACGCCCACGGCGAACCGTGGTTCCAGGTCAGCGGGCCGTTTGGCACGGGCTGGACCAAAGGCGAGTTCCTCGAACGAACCGATAGCCCGATCAGTATCGCCACCGTGGCCGTCGACCTCGATGGCTCCCGCGCTGGTGAACCAGCCTTCCGGCGGCTCTCCCCCCTCGCCATTGGCGCATTCGGCCCCGACACCGACGATTTCACCTACTTCCCCACCACCGGGCATACCCTCTCCGAAGGATTCCTGCACTTCTGGGCGAAGAATGGCGGTGTCAGTCTCTTTGGTCTGCCCCTCTCCGAGCCATTTTACGAACTGAACGCCACTGACGGCAAAACCTACCTGACCCAATATTTCGAACACGCTCGCCTGGAATACCACCCCGAATCACCCGACGGCAACACGATCTGGATCGGCACACTGGGTCGCCAGGGCGCGAATGTCGCCCGCATCAATACAGCCCCAGTCACCCAGCAGAATGTGCCAACCTATTCGCCCGACCTGTTTGCGGGGATTCGCTGGATCGAAGTGAACCTGAGTGAGCAACGGCTAACCGCCTATCAGGGCGATCTGCCCGTAGTCAGCACGCTGATTCGCAGCGGCAAGGAGGGCTGGCGCACCCCCACGGGCATCTTCCACACCTTTCGCAAAGTGCCGATTGAAGATATGACGTTGGGCGACCCCAGCGACCCCGACTATTACTACACGCCCGCCGTCCCCTACATCATGTATTTTCTCGATGGTGGCTTCGCGCTCCATGGGGCCGTCTGGGACGATATGTGGGGCACGCCCACCAGCCACGGCTGTGTCAATATCCCGGTCGATCTCGCGGCCTACCTCTACGATTGGGCGCCGCTCGGCATCCTGGTCTGGATTCATTACTGAGCCAGCCAGCCCTCCAACGGCTACAAAAGCAGTGCGCCCTCAGGAATTCCTGAGGGCGCACTGCTGATGATCGCCCGTCGCTAGGCTGCCGCCCTACTAGTCGATCTTGTGCAACGCCGACCCTTTGTGGGCGGCGATGTGGTCCGTCGTATCGCTCTTGATTTCGTACTGTGGGTCATCAGGCGTAGCGTGGTGGGTGTAGCCCTTGTAGGCAAAGTCGCGCGTATGCACCTTGATAATCCGCCCTGAGACGTGGCCCGCCTCAGAGTTCCATTGCACATGATCACCAACGTTGAATTGTATCGCCATCGTCGCCTCCTCCTCCCTGCAATTACGGAGGAACCGCACAGCACCTCCGCCAATATGCAATCGCGTAGACCTACACTATACTAGCGGCAGTCTACGCCGTCAGGATACATATACTGTTCCTGCAGGCACAAACGCGAGAAGGAGATCTTCCATCGCCTCACGCACTACGGCACCTGAAGACCACCGCCCAGACAAGACCGTGGGAGCCTGGGCGAACACCAAGGTCTACACCATCGGGCATTCAACCCAGACGCAAGCAGCGTTGATCGGCTTGCTCCAGCATTACGCCATCACCACGCTGGTCGACGTACGCACAATCCCACGCTCGCGCCATAATCCGCAGTTCAACCAGGAAGCATTGACGGGGGCATTGCCCGCAGCTGGGATTGCCTACGCCCACCTGCCACTGCTCGGCGGGCGACGCCATAGCCGCGCCGCCGCCGCTGCCGCATCGCCCAACGACGGCTGGCGCAATGCCAGTTTCCGGGCCTATGCTGACTATATGCAGACCGCCGCTTTTGCCCAGGGTCTAGAGGAATTAGCCGCACTGACCACTGCTGGCCCGGTCGCGCTCATGTGCGCGGAGGCCGTCCCCTGGCGCTGCCATCGCTCCCTGATCGCCGACGCCCTCACGATTCGCGGCGTCGCGGTCTACGAGATCTGGAGCCTGACCCGCACTGAGCTACACAAGCTGACTCCCTTCGCCCACGTCGAGGGCCTCCACATCACCTATCCCGCCCCTGACGCAATGACGCCCGCCGAGCAGGATGCAAGCGACTGAGCGCCACTACTCATGCACCACCCGATAGCGCAAGAAAAACTCGCTCTCGTGCAGATACGCCGTGTGTAAGGTCAGAGGTACGGGCTGAGGCAACGGTGGCCCCGCGATCATCGTGAGGTCGCCCCCACTGCCAAGCAACTTTGGCGCAAGTGTCCAGCAAATCTCATCGATCGCATCCGCCACCAGGAAGTGCCCGTTGACCTCTGGCCCCCCTTCAACCAGCAAATGCCGCACGCCGCAATCTTCACGCAACGTCTGCAAGACCCAGGGGATCGCTGGCTCTGAGGTCCGCGCGACGAATACGCGACCCCAGGCGGCCAATTTTTCACGGCGGTCAGCGGGCGTATCGCTGCCGACAATCGAGACCCGATACGGCTGCGGTTGAGCAAAGTCTTCGCGCTCAAACGGCAGATCGCCTTGCCTGCTCAAGACGACGGCGAGCGGACGCGGTGGTAGCCCCTGCGCCACGCGCAGCGCCTCGCGCCTGCGGCCAATCGTCGAGTCAGCCAGATCGGCGCGGAATGTGCCAGCCCCAACCAATACGGCGTCGGTCGCCGCCCGAATCGCCCGCATCAGGCGCTGATCAGTGCGGCTGCCAATTCCCGCTGCCGAGCCATTGATCGCCACTTTGCCATCGACACTCGCCACCATATTCAGCAATACATAGGGCCGATGGGCAGGCGGCTCGGGCAGATCGCTAGCCAGATCATCGTAGATCGTCGTTGGCGCATAGGCGACAGGCGGCTCTGGATAGACCCGGTGCATGAATCACTCCTCTTCGCAGTGAACGCAGATTACTGCTGATCACGGGCGGCCACTGCTGCCGCCCACATCACCTCACGCGGCGCGGCCTGCCCAAACCAGCACTCCAACGCCAACGCCCCTTGCTCCACCAACATCGGCAACCCATCGAGCGTGGCGAGGCCCCGCGCACTCGCGGCGTCAAGCAGTGGCGTCCGCCGATAGGCCAGGTCGTAGACCAGCGCCTGATCTGGCAAACGGCCCAGCAAAGTTTCATCCAATGGGGTTGGTCCCGGTGGAATCGCGTTCACCAGCAGATCAGCGGCGGCCAACGCGCCGCCCACCCACGGATCGTCGAGTGCCAGCAGCTTGACCCGCGCATCAGCCAGCGCCTCGACCAATACCGCCGCCCGTGCTGTTGTCCGATTGATGATCGTCAGTTGGCTGACACCAGCATCGAGCAGTCCCACAGCGACCCCACGGGCGGCTCCCCCCGCCCCCAGCAACGACACCCGCCAGTTGGCGAATGGCACCTCGCGCTGTTGCAGCGGCCAGAGAAAGCCGCCGATGTCGGTATTCTCGCCCCGCAGCCGATCGCCAGCTTTCACAATCGTGTTCACCGCGCCCGCCCGCTGCGCCAGCGGCGAGATTTCATCCAGCAGGGCCAGCACCGCTTCTTTGTGCGGAATCGTCACATTCGCGCCGAGATAGTCTGCGCCACGCAGGGCCGCGACTGCCGCCGCTAAGCCCTCCGCGCCAACTTCACAAAGTCCATAGACCGCATCCACGTCCAGGGCAGCGTAGGCGGCATTGTGCATCGCTGGCGAGAGACTTTTGGCGATCGGCGTCCCGATCAAACAGAGCTGCCGCTGAATCCCCGCCCCACTGGACATCCTTACCCTGCTTTCTCCCACGAAGGATTGCTGCTGCCCCCGCAGATACGACAATCGCTGCACCGCTCAGGCACAGCGATTGCAGTATCTATTCTTACTAACAACTCTGCAACCACTGGTCACAGGTTGCCCTGGCTGATCGTCGTTATCGTTTCTCCCGCTCGCCAGTCTTCGCGATCACCTCATCCACAATTTCATCGGTCGAAAGCCCTTCGGCCTCGCCCTCAAAGTTGAGCACCATCCGATGCCGCAGGGCTGGCGCAGCCAACGCCCGCACATCCTCAAAAGCGACATTCAGGCGGCCTTCGAGCAACGCCCTGATCTTTGAGGCCAGCACAATCGACTGCGCCCCGCGTGGACTCGCGCCATAGCGCACATATTTCCGCACGGCTGCTGGCGCGGTGGCACTATCGGGGTGCGTTGCCAACACCAACCGCACTACATAATCGCGCACGTGCGAAGCGATCGGCACTTCGCGGGCCAGCGCAGCCATCCGCACCACCTGCTCACCACTCGCCACCTTCGTCACCTTCGGCAACGCAGTCGTCGTCGTCCGCGCCAGAATCTCGCCCAATTCCGCCGCCGTGGGAAAGCGCACGATCAGCTTGAATAAAAAGCGGTCGAGTTGCGCTTCGGGCAACGGATAGGTTCCTTCCATCTCCAACGGGTTTTGCGTTGCCAGGACAAAGAACGGCGGTGACAACTGATAGGTTGTATTCGCGACCGTTACCGAGGCTTCTTGCATCGCTTCCAGCAAAGCCGATTGCGTTTTCGGCGTGGCGCGATTAATCTCGTCAGCCAGCACCAGATTGGCGAAAATTGGCCCAGGCTGGAAGCGAAACTCCCGTTGCCCGCGCTCACCCTCAGCCAAAATATTCGTCCCCGTAATATCCGCAGGCATCAGGTCGGGGGTAAACTGAATCCGGCTGAATTGCAGATCAAGCGTCTCCGCAATCGTGCGAATCAGCATCGTCTTGCCGAGCCCCGGCACCCCTTCCAGCAGTGCGTGACCGCCCGCGATCAGGCAGATCAGCACTTCGCGCAGCGTATCCTGCTGCCCGACCATCAACTTCCCAACTTCGTCTTCAACCGCGACTGCCACCCGCCGAAACTCATCGACTGGCATCGTCCCTTCAGTATTGATTGCTACTGCCCCGCTCATCGCCTCACACCATCCTTATGCCATCAACCATGTCAGCAACGCGCCAGCATCGCTGTATCGATCGTAGGATACGCCATTATTATGGTCAACGTCTCGCAATGCCAGATGGTCACTGCGGCAACCTTGAGCTATCTATGCCTGGGCGACGATTGGGGCAACGGGCAAGATGTGGATTGCCGTTGTGGGTGAGTTGCCCGGGGACTAAAGTCGCGGGCTTCCTGCCGTTGCCACGCTTGCGGACTACCCACCACGCCCAGAACGTTGCCGATCTCCCCTAGTCCGCGCAGGCGGACTTCGTGGCCCACAGGCCAGTCAGCCACGACGTTCGTCGTCCCGCCCGACCCAGGCCCAAGGC